>NZ_JBAKHP010000008.1:0-271987 GCF_036902745.1 Micromonospora sp. CPCC 205554
AGCGCCGATGGTACTGCACTCGGGAGGGTGTGGGAGAGTAGGACACCGCCGGACAATCTTCCAATTCAGGGCCACCCCCGCACGGGGTGGCCCTGAATTGCGTGTATTCGAAAGCCAAGCCCTCCATTGCCTATCCGTGTGAGCTACACCGCCCCGGATTTGGGGCCGGCCGACGGGAATCACCACGTCGGCCTCGTCAGTCTCGTAACGTCGAGCCGGGACCGTCGACGCACGCCGGCCCGCCTGCCCGGCGGCGCGAAACGTGACGTGTCGTACGCCGGGACCGTGATCGGGTCCGACCACACGGGGTACAGGAGTGGGCATGGAGATCGGAATCATCGGGTCGGGGCACATCGGGGGCACCCTCACCCGTCGTCTGCGTTCACTCGGTCACGACGTCGCGGTGGCCAACTCCCGCGGGCCGGAGAGCCTGGCCGACCTCGCCGCCGAAACCGGCGCCCGGGCCGTGTCGGTGGAGGACGCCGTGCAGGGCGCCGAGCTGGTGGTCATCGCGATCCCGCTGAAGGCGGTGCCGCAGCTCCCGGCGGCGCTCTTCGACGGCAAGCTGGTGGTCGACGCCAACAACTACTACCCCCAGCGGGACGGCGACCTTCCCGAGCTGCTGGACCGCAGCCTCAGCTCCAGCCGCTGGACCGCCGACCACCTCAAGGGCGCGCGGGTGGTGAAGGTCTTCAACAACATCCAGGCAGCGCACCTGATGGACGAGGGCAAGCCGGCCGGTGCGGCAGGCCGGATCGCGCTGCCGGTGGCCGCTGACGACGCGGACGCCAAGCGGACCGTCATGGGCCTGGTGGACGAGCTGGGCTTCGACCCGGTCGACGCGGGCACCCTGGACGAGAGCTGGCGGCAGCAGCCGGACACGCCCGTCTACGGCACCGACCGGGACGCCGACGGCGTACGCGAAGGGCTGGCCGCGGCACGGCCGTGAGAAGCATGGGAAAGGCCCCGCCGGATGCGTCCGGCGGGGCCTTCTCGCGTTCGGTGGATCAGTCGTCGCCCGGCTTCGGGGCGCAGATGAAGCGCGGCTCGGCGTCGTAGCGCCAGCTGAACTTCTCCCGCTTGAACACCTTGCCGTCCTTCTTGATGACCCGGTACGCGTCCTGGGCGAACCCGACTGCGCCGGCGGCGGCGATGCAGGTCGGCCCCGGCGTCAGGTAGACAGTCTTCGGCTGGGTGATGTCGCGGCGCGGGCCGTACTCGGTCTTCACGCTGTCGTAGATCTTCGTGCTCCAGATCGAGACGGTGATCGAGCTGGACGTGTACGACGTGTCGATCAGTACGCCGTACGGCGTGTTGTTGCGGAACTTGAAGTCGAGCTGCGGCCAGTAGATGGTCGACTCGATCACCGCCGGGTAGCGGCTGAAGTAGAACGAGTGCGGCTTGTGCTCGACGTCCTCCAGCCCGGCGTAGTAGGTGGCGTTGAACAGCGTGGTGGTGAACTGGGAGACGCCACCGCCGACGCCCGGCACCAGCTTGCCGCCGACGATCGTCGGGGCGTCCTTGTATCCCTGGTCGTAGCCGCGCTCGCCGGTGTGCCCGTTGAGCGAGAACGTCTCGCCCGGCTTCACCAGCGCGCCGTCCACGTCCTTCGCCGCGCGGACGATGTTCTGGCTGCGCGGCGACGACAGGCCACCGGTGAAGTGGGTGGTGAACGTCGACACCCGCTCCTTGATGCCGAGCTTCGCCAGCTCCGCCTCGGTCAGCTCGGGGGCGGCCGGCTTCAGCTCGGCGATCACCGTACGGCCCTCGGTCTTCGGCAGCACCGCGAGCAGGGCCGGGCCGAGCGCGGCGGCGTCGACCTGGCGTCCGGCCTTGCTGGGCAGCACCTTCGGCTTGCCGCCGCTGATGGTCAGCCCGGCATCCCGCGGCTCGACCTCGAGCTTCGCCAGCCGGTCGCCGAGCGCGGTACGCAGCCGCTTGACGTCGACCTTCGGGGTGAGCGTGCCGGCGTCGTCGGCGGAGAAGCGCAGCGACCGGGCGATGGCGGCGGGCGGGACGGTGACCGAACCGCCGTCGGTGGTGAGCGTGACCGGCGCGGCCACCGCGGGCCGGGCCAGCTCGGCGACGAGGCGGTCCACCTCCTCGCGGCTGGTGGCCGGCCACTTCTCGACGAGCGGCACGGTGACCGGCTCGGCGGCCAGCCAGCCGGCCTTCACCACAGCGGTGGCGCCGTCGGTGTCGATCGTCAGCGCCGGCTTCGGGTAGACCGGCTTCGGTGTGGTCCCGGTCCAGATGATCGCCGGCATGGTCATCTCACGCCCCTGCGCGCCCATCACCTTGCGCAGGGCCGCCCCCAGCTTGGCCTGGTCGACGGTGACCACCGGCTCGACCGCCCGGGAGCCGACGAGCCGGCTCACCGCGTGCGCGTCGGCCTCGGCGGCCGCCGCCACAGTCGCCTCCACGTCGATGGCGAGCCCCACGTCGGACGGCTTCAGCTCGGCCTTGTTCTCCCCGACTGTGACCGCGAGCGGGGCGTTCAACGTGTCGGCCCGGCGTTCCAGCTCGGCGCGGAGCGCCTGGGCCGCCTCCGCGCGGCTCCGCCCGCCCAGCTCGGTGCCGAGCACCGTGGTGCCGCGGGGCACGTCACCGGCGTACGCGTAGGCGCCCAGGCCGACGCCGCCGGCGAGCACTGCCGCGACGATCCCCCCGGCCAGCAGCAGCCGGGCCCGTCGCGAGCGTGTCGGCTTGGCCGCGCCGCCTCCGGGTGGTGTGGCGACCGGCTCCATCTCGACGCCGGGCCAGCTCACCGCCGCCACCTTGATGGTGGGACGGTCGTCGGCAGCCGGCATCTTCTCGCCGTACATCGTCACTGCAACCTCGATCGGAAGTACACGCGGGGACCGCTTCCCCCGCGGGAGACACCTACGGTAACCAACGCTCGGGCCCGCCGGGAGTGTCCGGTCCGGCGGTCGTGTCGGTTGACCGCCGGTGTCGCACCGATCACCCGTTTCGGGGCCGTGCCGGGACGGGGATCGTGGCACGGTGAGCTGGTGCGGACACAGGATCGGGTGCCGGCGTACGGCGGCGGATGGCTGGATCGGGCGGCGGCGCGGCGCGCCGACGCGGACTGGCTGGCCGAGCGGCTGACCGATCCGGCGAGCGTGGTGCTGCCGCTGTGGCGGGACCGCTGCCTCGTCGACGGGGACGGCCCGGTCCGGCTGACCGGGGAGCGCGCGTCCGCCGTCCGGGCCGCTGGGGACGAGACCGTCTTCCTCGGGCTCGACGGGGACGCCGCCGTGTTCGCCGTGGATCTGTCCGCGCTGGGCGAGCGGGCCGCCGTGGAGGCCGCCGCCGCGACGCGGGCGGTCGACCTGCGGGCGCTGGCCGGCCGGCTCGACCCGGCCGGGGCGGCCGTGCAGGCGTACGCCCGGGGGTTGCTGTTGTGGCACCGGCAGCAGCGATACTGCGGCGCGTGTGGCGCGGCGGCCGTGGCCGGGGGTGGCGGGCACGTCCGGACCTGTGCCGACGCGGAGTGCGGGCGGCTTCTGTTCCCCCGGATCGAGCCGGCCGTCATTGTGCTCGTCGAGGCGCCCGGCCCGCCGGGGCGTTGCCTGCTGGCCCGGCACGCGGGCGCGCCCGAGGGCTCGTTCTCGACGCTCGCCGGATTCGTCGAGGTGGGTGAGAGCCTGGAGGACGCGGTCCGCCGGGAGCTGGCGGAGGAGGCGGGGGTGACAATCACCGACGTGACCTACCAGGGGTCGCAGGCGTGGCCGTTCCCCGCCGGCCTGATGGTGGGTTTCCGGGCCGTCGCCACCTCCGAGCAGGTCCGCGTCGACGGGGTGGAGCTGCTGGACGCGCGCTGGTTCACCCGGGCGGAGCTGCGGGAGCGGATCGCGTCCGGCCGGCCGCTGGGCCGGGTGGACTCGATCGATCACCTGTTGCTGGGTGACTGGCTGTCCGCCGACGCGCCGGCACGGCCATCAGCAGTGTCGTGACCACGGCCGTGGCGAGGGCCGCGACGACGAGACCGCCGACGGTACGCGGGCGCACGGCCACGGCGACCGTCACCAGCGCCGCCGTGCCCAGCCACAGCGGTGCCGCCGCCCACCTGACGCCCCCGGCGAGACGGTCGTTGAGCAGCACGAACGTCACCGCGTAGAGCGCGCCGACGGCGGCGAACAGCGGCGCGTACCGGCCGAGCGACGTGTAGCCGGGTCCGCCGACGAGCCGGAAGGCCAGCCCGCCGGCGACCGCCGACGCGCCCACCAGGACCAGACCGCACGCACCCGTCACCGCGAGCGCGACGGTGCGGCTGCGGCGGTCGCCGCGGGCCAGGCGCGGCAGGGCCAGGACGGCGGCGACCTGCGGCGCCCAGAGCGCGCCCTTGGTCAGGACCGTCCCCACCGAGTACGCCCCGGAGCCCGACGGTGGCAGCAGTTGCCGGGCCAGGAGCAGGTCGGCGTAGGAGACGACGAGCATCGCCAGCGTCGCGCCGCATCCGGCGGTCACCTGCGCGACGGTCAGGCGCGGGGCGGCCGACGGACGCCGGGGCGTACCGGTGAGCCAGGCCAGCGCCGGGGGCGCCAGCGCGGCGGTGAGCGCACCGATCCCGAGCGCGCCGGTCAGGCCCGCGCCGAGCAGCAGCCCCACGATCACCCCGCCGTAGCGGGCGGCGGCCAGCAGCGCCATCGCGGTGGCGAGCCGCAGGAAGCGCTGACCGCCCTGCAACTCGCCGAGCGAACGCGACGAGAGCACCACCGAGGCAGTGGTGACCGCCAGCAGCGCGGGTACCACCGCCGGCAGGTCCAACGCGGTGACCAGCACCGGAGTCGCCACCAGCAGCGCCCCCGCGCACAGGGCGGCGGTCAGCACGGTGAGCCGCCGGGTGTCGGACGGGCCGTGCCGGGCGTGGTGCACGGCGACCGCCAGTTGCAGGCCGAGCCCCGGCACACCGGCGATGGCCACCAGACCGAGGGCGGTGGCGAGCGCGCCGAGGTCGTCCGCGTCGAGCTTCCGGGCGGCGAGCACCGGCACCAGGTAGGCCAGGCCGTTGACCAGGACACCGGCGAGCGTGACGGCGACGCCCGCCGCGCCCAGCCCGGTCGTCCGGGCGTCCGCCGCCTCCGGCCCGGGGCCCGGCCGGCCCTCGGTCACGTGATCTCCGAGACGCGGGACGCCGGGCGGTCGCCCGAGCCCGGCACGCCGTCCGGACCGGGCCGGTCGTCCGAGCCCGGCTCGGGACGATCGTCCACGTCCGCATCCCGGGCCGGATCCGGCTCGGCCTCGCCGTCCGGCCCTCGGCCCACGTCGTGGGCCGCGACGGCAGCGGCGGGAGCGGCGACGGCAGCGGCGGCGAGGGCGGGGACGGGCGTCGGCTGTCCGGCCGGCTCGGGCGCCCGGGGGGCCGGCACGGCCGGTGTCGCCGCCGAGGCCGGGCTGATCCGGCGTACGGGCCGTCGGCGGGCGGTCGTGGGAAGCCAGAGCGCGCCCAGGGCGGCGACCGTCAGGAGTTGCGGCAGCGCGTCGGTGTGCCGGTCGGCCGATTCCAGGTGCACCCACCCGGCCAGCGCCACGAGCGCGCCGGGAAGCCACGTCTCGGCGGCCCGGGCGATCCTCCTGACCTGCCGTGGGTCGCCGGTCCAGGGCAGGCGGCGCGGCCCGGGTACGGCGAGCATGAAGCCCGCCGCGACCAGCAGGGCGCCGAGCAGACCGCTGTGGAGCACGAGCGCGGCGGCGCCGACTCCGAGCAGCGGCAGCGAGCGGGTGAGCCGTCGCCGGGCCGCCGGTACGACGGCGACCGCGCGATCCCCGGCCGGCCGGCGGTCCGGCAGCACCGCGAGCAGGACCACCACCGCCAGCAGGACGCCGCCGAGCAGCAGACCCGTCCGGTACGGGGTGTCCGGCGTGAAGCGCAGCACCACGTCCCCGGAGACACCGGCGGGAAGGATCCAGCCCTGCTGCCAGCCGTCCACCACGAGCGGGGTGAGCCTCTTCCCGCCGATGGTCGCCTGCCAGCCCGTGTTGGTGTTCTCCCGGACCGCGAGCACCCGGTCGACGGGGTGCTCGGACACCCGTACCCGGCGCTCGGTGGCCGACCAGGAACCCACCTCGATGTCGCCGGCGGTGGCCGTCGCGGCGGGCGTGGCGGTACGCGGCGCCAGCGCGACCCGGGTGGCGGTGGCGAGCTTGCTCGCCGTGGTGACGACGCGGTGCTCGCCGCTGCCCAGGTCGAGCTGCTCGGGCGTGACCCGGCCGCAGGCGGTGACCGGCATCTCGCGCATCTCCAGCAGGTCGCGCACCGTGCCGGTGAGCGTGGTGGTGATCCGGGACGAGCCGACGTGGAGCGTCGGACCCGATCCGCAGGCCAGCTTCAGCGGGGTCTCCGGACGCGGCGCGACTGTGGTCCCGAGGGGCAGCACCGTCACCTCGCCGACCGCGACGGGCAGCGGCTCGGGCAGGCGCAGGCCGTACGGGTCGATGCTGGTGGCGGACGGCTTGTCGAGGAACTGGATGGTGATCGAGTCGGTTCGCATCGGCGGGTCGAGCGTGAGCACACCGTCGTCGGTGAGCAGGTTGCTGCGGAACCCGTCGTTGCCGACCACTCGTACGCTGCCGAGCCGGGTGGCGGCGGTCCCGTCCTCGACGGTGAAGCGGATCCGGCTGATGACCTGCGGTTCGAGCCAGGTGAGGCGCAGGATCGGCGCCTCGTCGTTCAGCGCCGGTGACCAGCTCGTGGCCGGGTCGCCGTCGAGGACCGCGCCGGGCCGGCCGGCCGGGTCGGGTACCGCCGTCGAGGACGCGGTGACCTGCGGCGCGAGGCGCAGCGGCTGGGCGTCGGCGACCAGCTTGTCCAGGGCGGCGTTCAGCTCCGGGCCGGGCGTCGGCCGCGCCCACATCTTCGCGTCGTACGTCCCGGCCACCGGCAGCGTGAAGGTGCGGTCGATGGTGGAGGCGTCCTCGGAGCCGCGGATCGCGTCGGTGGAGCAGCGCGGGCGGCCGTCGACTGTGAAGCAGGCGGGCGTGGACGGCGCCGCCGACACGACGACGCCGGCCGGCTGGTCGGTGGCGGGGGCGGCGGGCAACTGGAGCGTCCGGCCGGTCTCGACACCGGGAATCCTGATCTCGGTGATGCCGACCGACTTGTCGCCGAACGGGCGCAGGTCGAACGCGGCGTCGACGGAGACCTCGACCTTGCGGGTGGCGTGGACGCCGGGCAGCTCGAAGACCATGTGGTCACCGAACTGTTCGACGGTGCGGCTCTCGTACCCGGCTGTCACGGTGACCGTGGTGGGCAGGGCGTCGGCCTTCAGGTCGAACCACACCTCCACCCGGGTGACCCGGGTCGGGTTCGCCAGGTTCACCTCGATCCACTGCCTGTCGCTGCGGGAGTGCGGCGCCGACCGCCAGGACGTGTCGGTGTCGCCGTCCATCGCCGCGTACGGCTGGTACTCCGGCCGGGCGCCACCGGCGGCGTCGATCTGGGAGCGGGCGGTCGAGGCGCGGATCGCGCTGATGCCCTCGAAGCGGGCGACGGTCGACCACTCCGGCCCCCAGTCGGGCAGGTAGTCGTGCGCGGGCGCGGTCACCGCGAAGGTGTCGTCGGCGGTGAGCGTCTGCGAGGAGTTGTCGCGCAGCCGGCCGAACGAGACGTCGCGTCGTCGCAGCCCGTCGGTCATCACGACGCGCCCGCTGGTCTCGCCGGCCTTCGCGTCGCCGGCCAGGACCGTGGGCGCGTCGGTGAGCTGGCCCGAGGCGGCCAGATCGAGCAGCGACTCGGGACCGCCGACGACAGTGGTCACGTCGTCGCGGTCGTACGCGACCACTGGCTGGACGGGCCGGTCCACCCGGTACACCTCGAGTGCCCGTCCGGGGACGTCGAGGCCCTGGTCGCGGAACTCGTCCGGGGAGTCGGAGCCGCCGCGTACCGGGCCGAAGGACACGACGCGGGTCAGCCCGGGCGAGCGTTCCAGCGCCTGCCGGACGACCGCCGGGCGGGCCGTGTCCGAGCGGCCGTGGTCGAGGTCGGCGCGGAACAGGACGTGGCTGATCCCGGAGCGGGCGAGCAGGTCGGCCAGGCCGGCCGACCCGGCCCCGGTGGCGAGCGTCGACTCGATCGCGTCCAGCAGCCGGATCGTGGCGGGCGGGGTGAACGGGATCGCGTTGCGGACCGCCCACCGGCTGTCCAGCAGCGGCTGGGCGATCTCGTCGGTGGTGCTGCCCCAGTCGTACGCGGGGAAGCGCGCGCCGGGGACGACGAGCACGCGCCCGCGTCCGGTGTTCGCGTCCAGCCAGTCGGTGGCCTCGTGCCAGTAGCCGGGCACGTCCTTGACCGCGCCCGGCGTGGCGAGGCCACCGGCGAGCGCCGGTGAGGCGACGCCCGCTACCGCGACCATCGCCGTGCCGGCGGTGAGCCAGGCCCGGGCCGTGGCGCGGCCCCGGCGCTGCCCGGGCGCGGTCCGGGCGGCACGTACGGCGAGGCTGACCAGGTGCGCCAGGCCGAGCGCCAGCGGCAGGCGGAGCAGCACGTCGAACTTGTGCACGTTGCGCAGCGGGGCGCCGATGCCGTCGAGGAACTGCTGCTGCGGCCCGGCGAGGATGTTCGGCAGGTCGCCGGTGTGGCCGAGCCCGACGAGTGCGACGCCGAGCAGCAGGCCGGTGATGAGGAACCGGCGGTGCGGCATCCCACGCCGGGACAGGCCGAGCACGCCGAGCACGGCGACGGTCAGGGTGGCCACGACGAGCAGCGTGTCGTTGGCCAGCCGCGCGCCGGCCGGGATGGTCGCGCCGAAGGGGGAGGCCAGGTACGCGACCCAGTAGGAGGCGCCGCGCAGCGTCGTCACCGCGTCGGTGACGCTGGTGGTGTTGCGGGCGGTCTCGATGTAGTCCAGGAACGGCGGGCTGTACCGGCCGAGGACCAGCAGCGGGATCAGCCACCACGCGGTGGCCAGGGCGACCGCGCCGCACCAGGCCGCGAGGGCGGTGACGCGGCGGCGCAGGGGCCGGAGCGTGGCGAGCCAGAGCAGGGCGAGCGGCACCACGGCGGCGACGGCGGTGGCGTTGACGCCGCCCGCGCAGGCGACGGCGATCGCCGACCCGGCGACCGCGCGCCGCATCCGGGCGCCCCGGGCGAGTCCCACGAGCGGGATGAGCACCCACGGCGCGACGGCGCTGGGCCAGGACTCCACCGACGACCAGCCGAGCTGGGTCAGGATGCGCGGGGACAGCGCGAACGCGACGCCGGCGATCATCCGGCCGGCGGGGCTGCCGATGCCGAGCCGGCCCGCCAGCCGCACCACACCGAGGTACGCGACGCAGAACAGCAGCGCCCACCACAACCGCTGGACGATCCACGGCGCGATGCCCAGTTCCGTCCCGAGCAGGAAGAACGGGCCCATCGGCCAGAGATATCCGTACGCCTGGTTCTGGAGCTGGCCGAACGTCCCGGTGGGATCCCAGAGGTGCAGCGAGCGCAGCAGCCACCCGGCCGGATTGACGTTCAGGTCGACCTTGGTGTCCGGGACGACCTGCCCGGGAGCCTGCTGGAAGGCGAGGGCGGTGAGTGCGAGACAGATCGTCAGGTGCCGGAACCGTCGCGCCGTCTGCCGGGCACGGCTTGTCTCCCGGGCGGGGGTGTCCGTCCCCGTCGGCGACGTTGTCGTCCCGTCCGCACGCATTTTCGGCTCCTGTCTCGCCGGCCGTACGCGCATCTGCAACATGACGCGTGTCGCGCGACGTTATCCGGACCGGACGCGCAGCGGCGACCTGGGGGCGCTGCGGGGCGTTATCAGGAGAACGGCCGTCCCCACGGCGTGTAAGCGTGTGGCAGGCTGCCGACCATGTCAATGCCACAAGCAGCGGCCGAGACGCATCCGGCAGCCGTCGGCGCGGAGGACGACGGACCCGGACCGCTCGGTCGCTGGATAGCCGCCGACCGCGTCCGCGCGGTCGCGATCGCCCTCATCATCGTGTCCGTCGCGTCGCGCGCCGGGCTGGCCGCCCGTGGCTGGTTCTCGCAGGACGAGTTCGTCATCGCCGCGCAGGTGCTCGACACCCGGCTGGACCCGGACTACCTGCTGGGCACGTTCAACAACCACCTCATGCCGGCCGGGCTGGCGGTCGCCTGGGTGATGGTCCGGGCGGCCGGGTTCGCCGACTGGCCGTGGATCCTGCTGCTGGCGGCCGGGCAGGCGGCGGTGGGGATCGCCCTCTACCGGCTGCTCCGTGACCTGCTGCGGCCCGGCTGGGGGCTGCTCGTCCCGCTGAGCCTGTTCCTGTTCAGCCCGCTGACGCTCGAGGTGTCGTCGCTGTGGCTGGTCGGGCTGCTCGTGCTGCCACCGCAACTCGCCCTGGTCCTCGCCGTGGCGGCCCAGGTCCGGTACGTGCGCACCGGCCGGAGGCGGCACCTCGTCCTGGTCGCGTTCTGGCTGGTGTTCGGCCTGCTCTTCGACACCAAGGCGCTGCTGATCGTGCCGCTGCTGTTCCTGCTGACCGCGTTCCTGTTCACCAGAGGCCGCGCGTGGCGCAGCCTGGTGACCACCGTCGTCCGGTTCTGGCCGGCGTGGCTGATGCTCACCGTGCTGTCCGGGGCGTACCTGGCGTACTACCTGACCCGCCCGGCCCGAGGGCTGGACGAGCCCACGTCGGTCGGGCAGGTCTTCTCCTTCCTGGGCGACCTGGTCGGCGACACGGTGGTGCCGGGCCTGCTCGGCGGGCCGTGGCGCTGGACGTACGCCGGTGACGGGCCGCCGCTGTCCGACCCGTACGACATCGCGAAGTGGCTGTCCTGGGCGGTGCTCGCGGCGCTGGTCGTGGTCACCGTGCGGCGGCGGCCGTCCGCCGGGCGGGCCTGGCTGCTGCTCGCCTGCTACCTCGGCCTGGTCGCGGCGCTGTTCGCGGTGACCCGGCTCGGCGGACCGCTCGGGCCGCTGGTCGGCGTCGTCCCCCGGTACGTCGCGGACGTGGTCCTGGTGGCCGCGATCTGCGTCGGGGTGGCGCTGCTCGGGATGAAGGACCACGACGAGGACGACGTCTCCGCGTGGCCGCTGCCGACCGTGCTGCGGGAGCCGGGCGCCTTCGCCGTCGGCCTGGTCTCGATGGTCGTGCTGCTGGCCACCATCGGTGTGGGCACGCTGTGGAGCACCGCGAGGTTCGGCGACAACTGGAGCACCAAGCACGGCCGGGACTACCTGGCCACGACGCAGGCCGAGCTGGCCGCCGCCCCGCCCGGCACCGTCTTCTTCGACACGATCGTGCCGGACCGGGTGGTGGCCGGGTACTTCTGGCCGGACAACCTCCAGTCCCACTTCTTCCGTCCGGCCCAGCGTCGGCCGACGTTCGTGACGATGAGCGAGAAGCCGTCGACGTTCGACGAGAACGGCCGGATCCGTCCGGTCGTGGTCGAGGGACGCAAGGTCGCGCCCGGCACCGTGGAGGGCTGCGGGCACCTGGCCGAGGGGGGCCGGACCGCCCGGATCCCGATGGACGGCTATCTGGTGGAGTGGCCGTACGTGGTGCACTTCGGCTACGTCAGCTCCGGTGACTCGACGGCGGTGTTCAAGCTCGGCGACGCGACCCGTGAACTCACGCTCAAGAGCGGCCTGAACGACGTGTTCTTCATGCTGGAGGGCGCCGGGTCCGCCGTCGAGCTGACCGTGAACACGCCGGGCGTCCGGTTGTGCACCAACCTGGTCACCATCGGCCGGGCGGTGCCGAAGCCGTAATGACCGGACGTCCCGCCGACGGCGGCGGCCCCGCGGTCCGGCGGTGGCGGGAGACGCTGCCGCTGTACCTCGCGGCGGTCGTCGTCACCGCGTCGATCCTGGCCCCGTTCGCGGCGCCGGGCTACGCGCTGCGGTACGACATGGTGTTCGTCCCCCGGCAGCCGCTGAGCTGGGATCTGGTGGCCCCGGCGCAGAGCCTGCCCCGGGCGGTGCCGATGGACGCGCTGGTCTCGCTGGTGACCCAGCTCGTGCCGGGCTGGGTGGTGCAGCGGGCGGCGCTGGCCGGTGCGGTCCTGTTCGCCGCAGTGGGCGCGGGGCGGCTGGTGCCGACGCAGCGGCGCGCGGTGCGACTGGTCGCCGCGGTGGCGTACGCGTGGACGCCGTACCTGGCCGAGCGGCTGCTGATCGGGCAGTGGGGGCTGCTGCTGGCGTACGCCGCACTGCCCTGGCTGGTGCGGGCGGCGCTGGACCTGCGGGCGGGCCGCGACGGCGCGCCCGCCCGGGTGGTGCTGCTGGCCGCGCCCGCCGCGATCACCCCGACCGGCGGCCTGATCGCGCTGGCGACGGTGCTGGTGCTGGCGGCGGACCGGGCCCGGCTCCGGCTGTCCGCGGTCGCGGTGGGCGGTGTCGCGCTGCTGAACGCCCCGTGGCTCGTGGCGGCCCTGGTGACCGGCGCGGGCGGCACGTCCGACCCGGCCGGGGTGGCGGCGTTCGCGGCGCGCGCCGAGAACTGGGCCGGCCCATTGGTGGCGCTCGCGGGCACCGGCGGCATCTGGAACGTGCAGGCCACTCCGGCCAGCCGGTCCGCCATCCTGGCCCCGTTGGCGACGGTGGTCCTCGTGGTGCTGGCCGCTGTCGGCGCCGCCCTGCTGCGGCGGCGGCTGCCGGCGGGCGCGGCGGTACGGCTGGGCGTGCTGGCCGGCGGCGCGTACCTGCTGGCCGCCCTTGCCGTGCTGCCCGGCGGGAACACGGCGCTGAGCTGGGCGGTGGCGCACGTGCCGGGGGCGGGACTGCTCCGCGACGGGCAGAAGTTCCTCGCGCCGTACGCCCTCGTGCTGGTGGTGTGCGCGGCGCTCGGCGCCGAACGGCTGGTGGCCCGGATCGACCGGGAGGTCGGCGGGATCGTGCTGGCCGGGCTGCTGCTCCTGCCGGTGGCCGCGATGCCGGACCTGGCGTTCGGCGGGGCCGGCCGGATCAGCCCGGTGCGCTACCCGGCGGACTGGCGGGCGGTCGCCGAGCGCCTGCCCGACGACCCCGGTGAGATCCTCGCCCTGCCGCTGACCACCTACCGGGCCTATCCGTGGAACCCGGGCCGGGTGGTGCTGGACCCGGCGCCCCGCTACCTGCCGGGAACCGTGCTCACCGACGACACGCTCGTGGTCGACGACGTCGCGGTGGCCGGGGAGAATCCGCGCCTGCGCGAGGTGCGCCGGGTGCTCGCCGAGGGGCGGCCGGTCTCGGCCACCGGTGTGCGCTGGGTGGTGGTGCAGCACGGTACGCCGAGCACAGTGGACCCGGCCGTTCTGGCCGGTCTCGACCTACGGTACGAGGGGGAGTCGCTGAGCCTCTACCGGAACCCGGCCGCCTCGGACGCGTCGCCGCGGGCCGGAGCCGGCCGCCGGCTGGTCGTGCTCGCGTGCGGAACTGCCGTTCTGGCGGTCATGGCTGCCGCCTTTTCGACCCTACGCCGGCGAGCTACTGCGTGGTAACGTCCGCTCGCACGTCTCACCATCGGAGGAATGGCATGCGTAGAGCTTTGACCCTTGTCGTGTCCGGCCTGGTGGCGGCGTTGCTCGGGGTCCTGGCCCTCGGCGGGCTCTCGGCCGCCGCGACCGCCACGGCCGAGGAGGCCGCGACCGAGGCGCGTAACGCCACGGAGGCGGCCAAGCGGGCCGGTAAGCAGGACCCGTACGCCCCCGAGGTCTACGGCAACAGGTAGGACGGGTCGCCCCGCCGCTGCACCGGGCGGGGCGAGTCCGCAGTCTCCAGCAGGGTCGCGAAGCGTTCCCCCGCCACCGGCCAGGTGAAGTTCGCCGCGTGCCGCCGGGCCTGGGCGCCCATCTCCTGACGCGTCTCGTCGTCGTGCAGCAGCGCGCGCACCTTCGCCAGGTAGTCGTCGATGTCGTCGGCCAGCAGGCCGGTACGCCCGTCGACCACCGCCTCCGCGACGCCGCCCGCCTCCCGGAACGCCACTGTCGGCGTACCCGCCGCGCCGGCCTCCACGATCGTCAGCCCCCAGCCCTCCTTGAGCGACGGCGTCAGGGCGACCCAGGCCGAGGCGAGCAGCGCGGCCTTCTCCTCCTCCGTCACGAAGCCCCGGAAGTCCACCCGGTCGGCGATGTCCAGCTCGTCGGCGACCTCGCGCAGGTGCGACTCCCACCAGCCCTGACCGGCGACCACCAGCCGGAGCTGGGGCAGCTCGTCGGCGAGCGCCGCGACCGCCCGCAGCGCCACCTCCACCCGCTTGTGCGGCACCAGGCGGTTCAGCGTCACGAGCAGCGGGAACGGGGCGCGTTCGACGTCGGTGCGGGGCAGCTCCGGCGTGCCGTTGTAGACCACCGAGACCTGCTCCGGCGGTACGCCGAGGGTGGCGAGTTCGCGCCGGGTCGCCTCGGACACGGTGACGTACCGGCATCGCCGGTAGACGCGTACCGCCAGCGACGACTCGACCCACCAGCCGAACCGGGCGGCCCACTGCGGCAGGACCACCGGCCACTGCTCGCGGTGCACGTGGTGGATCAGCTTGACCACCGGGCGCCGGGCCCAGAGCGGGGAGAGGAACGGCAGGCCGTTGCAGACGTCGACGAGGATGTCCGGCCGGCCGCCCCGGCGCGCGGCGAGCGGGCCGAGGCCGAACGCCCCGGCCAGGTAGCAGAGCGCGGCCCAGAGGTAGACGGTGTGCCGGCCGCCGCGCCGGACGAACCGGATGCCCTCGTCGTTGACCTCGTCGGCAGGGGCCTCGCGGTGCGCGGCGCAGAACAGGGTGGCGCGGAATCCGCGCGCCACCAGCTCGGCGGCGATCCGTTCCACGTACACCTCGGAACCGCCGCCCTCGGGGTTGCGAGTGTCTCGCCAGTTGAGGAACAGCACGTGTCCGGGCATGCCGAAGCGACGCTCCACGCGAACCCTACTCTCAAGTAATTTAGCGGTGCGCGTCACATTAAGGGGCTGGGCCCGCGCCCGGCAATGCCCCGACCGGCGGCGTCGGTCCGCCGGCCGTCGCCGGGTCACTGACGGTGATCGGTGTGTGACAGCTAGGCGGGTGCTGCGACATCCGGCGTGGTGGCGGGGACGGCCGGTGTCCCGGGCGCCTGGCCGCGCCCGGTCGGCCGGCGGCGGCGCTGCGTGCCGAGCGTCTGGAGGGGACGCTCGACGCCGTAGTAGCTGACCGCCGCGTACGCCAGGCCGAAGACCATGGTCAGGGCGAAGGTGTTGACGAAACCGCCGGTGAACAGCGGCCGATCGTCGAGCAGGTAGATCAGCTCGATGACCAGCGGGTGCCAGAGGAACAGGCCGTACGACACGTGGCCCATCCACCGCGCCCACCCGCTGCTGAAGGCGTCCTTCGCCCGGGTCTGCCCGCCGAACGCCACCGGGATCGTGATCAGGACGGCGATCAGGAGGTAGAGCGCCAGCTTGGTGCCGAACTCGGCGGCGGTCGGGCTGGTCAGGTCGCGCGGGCCGGCGATCGGCGTCGTCGCGATCGCCATCACCGCGACCGCCGCGGCCCAGCAGGCGAGCGGCGCCGAGGCGAGGTCGTCGAGCACGCGGAAGGCGGCCGGCGCGGTGCCGGTACGCAGGGCCACGTGCGCCGCGGCGAGCGCCATGCCGCCGCCGAACCAGGCGCCGTACGAGGGGAACCACATCGTGTGCAGCGCGCCGTCGAGCCAGCCTGCGCCCATCATGGCGACCCACGCGAGGGTCAGCAGCGCCCCGGAGGAGGCGAGCAGCACGGTGCGGACGGGACGCCAGGTCCGGCCCACCGCGAGCACGGCGAACAGCGGCAGGAGCAGGTAGAAGACGACCTCGGTGGCGAGGCTCCAGGTCTGGCTGAGCCCGTGCCCGAGCTGGCCGGCTTCGTAGATCTGGGTGAGCGTGAGGTGGCGCAGCCAGTCGCCTGCCGACACCGGGTGGTTGCCGGGCAGGACGACGAGACAGACCACCACCGCCAGCCAGTACGCGGGCAGGATCCGCAGCGCCCGGCGCCAGAAGTACCGCTCGGTGCGGGGCCGCGGCCGTCCGGTCGCGACGCTGAGCGCCCACGGCCGGAACAGCAGGAAGCCGGACAGCACGAAGAAGATCGCCACGCCCACGTCCAGGCGCGCCAACCAGCCGCCCCACGAGGTGTTCATGGTGACGGCGGTCTGGAAGCCGACGTGGTGACCGACGACCGCCACCGCGCCGATCGCTCGCAGCGCGTCGAGGGCGGGAAGACGGCCCGTTACCGATGGCTCCGGGATTGTTGGCGTGGTGGCTGTGGACATCTGGACATCCAGGGGGTCGCTTTTGCAGGTGACTGGGGAGTAACCTCCCGCCAATGCTAAGGATCGGGTGCCCCGGACGACAGACCGTAGGGCGGCAGGTTACAGGAGGATGAGTGAAGCTTCGCTTGGGCGCCGCGCTCTTCGGGCTAGGTGTCTTGTTGCTGGTCTTCGCGGCCGGGCTGCCGTTCTACGTGGCCCCCGCCGTGACCAAGCTGCCCTATGACCTGGAACCAACGACGTCCGTCGCCGAGGCGAAGGGCGCGAAGTTCCTGAAGATCACCGCCGGTGACGGCTCGGTGAGCATCGACGTACCGCAGGCCGACCTCGTGTCCAGCATCGAGGTCATCCCGCAGCCGGAGGACACGAAGGACCGCTTGCCCAAGGAGCTGAAGGGCGACGCGGTCATCTGGAACGTCTTCCAGACGGTCAAGCGCGGTGACAACCAGGATGTGATCAGCCAGTACAGCACCGAGCTGGCGCTGTACCGGATCTCCGGCGCGGCGGCGCCGTGGGACGAGCAGTGGCTCAACGAGTCCGGCGCGCAGCAGACCCCGGTCGGCAACGTGCGTTACTCCGGCCAGATCTACAAGTTCCCGTTCGGCACCGGCAAGCGTGACTACCAGGTGTTCGACCGCGACCTGAAGAAGACGGTCCCGGCGCGGTTCACCGGCACCGAGAAGATCAAGGGCGTCGAGACTTACCGCTTCGAGCAGCGGATCGAGAACGAGCCGCTGAACACGCCCGAGGACAGCATCAAGACGCTGCTGGGCAAGTTCGCGCCCGGCGCGACCAGCGGCCAGATCGTCTACAGCAACACCCGTACGCTCTGGGTCGACCCGGTGACCGGCGCCTACATCAAGGTCCGCGAGCAGCAGTACAAGGAGCTGCGCCCGGACACCGGCGCCCCGACCGTGCTGCTGGACGCGGACTTCAACTACAACGACGACACGATCAGCCGCAGCGTCGAGACGGTGAAGGACAACCGTTTCAAGATCGGCCTGATCAGTGTCTGGGGTCCGATCATCGCCGGTGTGCTCGGCCTGATCGCCCTGATCGCGGGCGTGTGGCTGGTGACCCGGCCCAAGGGCGACGGCAGCGCCCGGCACCGGGCGGACGCGCCGACCTCCGACCCGACGTCCACCCGCGTGGACCAGGAGCCCGTGGGTGGCCCGCTCGACGACGAGATCCCGCCGGCTTCGACGAACTGGCGGTCCGACGATCCGTCGGTGCCGGCCCAGCGTTCGGGCGCCGGTGAGGTGGAGCGCCGCTGACCGGTACGGCGGAAGCACGACGGAGGGGTGGGCCGCACTGCGGTCCACCCCTCCGTCGTGGAGATCTCCCATGCGGGCGACCGTACTTTACATTCGTTACTCGATTGTAACGGCGAGGTATCCGGTGACTTTCCGTCGCGCTCACCGTCATCTATGCCCGGTTTCACGCGACATTTCGCCCCCTCTGCCCCTGCTGGCCTGGGGTTCCGTGACGCGCGGTCACCTTCCCGTCTCACCCCGGTGTTACCGCCGGGTAATCGGGGGGTTGTGAGCTGCACCGCATCGGGTGCACGATCAGGCTCGATCGTTACCCGTCGGTAACAGAGGGCGGGCCCGGCGCGGGCCGCCGGTTCGGATTCCGGCCGCCGCGCACATTCGTTCGAGGAGGAACCCCGTGCAGAATCGGCTCGACAACCAGGGTCGTACCCGGTGGCGGCGGTTCGCCGCCATGATCGTGCCCACCACGGCCGCCGCCGGTGCCATCCTGTTCGGCATGTCGACCGGCGCCATCGCCTCCGACATCACCGTGTCCGGGCAGACGTTCAAGATCGGCGCCGACCGCCTGGAGGGCGAGGGCTTCAAGCAGTACGGCGGCATCGTCCGCGAGAAGGGCGAGGACGGCAAGGCCGGCGCCACGCGCCCGGTCGCGATGGCCGAGATCAGCAGCGCCGAGCTGTACAAGCTCTGCCAGTCCGTCCGCGCCGACCTGCCCGGCCTTCCGGTGGTGCTCACCATCAACGCCGGTGAGGGCAAGGACCCCGCCCGGGCCAAGGACCTCGTGATCGCGATGGACTCGCTCGAGGGCAACGCGACCTTCACCAACATCCAGATCGGGCGCGACGCCAGCGACCTCAACCCGACGGCGCAGCGGGGCTCGTTCGGCCAGAACTCCGACCGGGTGACCATCCGTGATCTGAAGCAGGTGTCCCGCTACACCACCTCCTCGACGTTCAACCTGGTCGGGCTCCGGCTCAAGGTCAACGTGGGCGACGACGCCAAGGGCAAGGAGTGCTTCTGAGCTGAGCACGGCCCGCGGTGGCCGACCACCGCGGGCCCGCCCCACCGTCCCCGTCCCCGCTCCGCCAGGAGGAGTACGTGACAACCGTCGAACCGTCCCACGCCCGGCTCGGCACCGCGGCCCGGGCATGGCGGACCTTCCGCCGCTGGCAGCGGAGCCGGCCGTTCTGGGGCGGCCTGTTCATCATCCTGGCCGGGGTGGAGATGCTCGCCTCCACCCGGTTGACCCTCAACGGCCTGAGCTTCAGCAGCGGAGCCACCGGCCTGCTCGCCCTGCTGATCCCGGGCATCCTGGTGACCTGCGGGGTGCTGCTCTGGCTCAGCCCGGCGCAGCGGCTGTTCTACTCGATCGTCGCGGCGATCACCGCCGTCTACTCCCTGATCGGGCTCAACCTCGGCGGCTTCTTCGTCGGCCTGCTGCTCGGCATCGTGGGGAGCGCGCTCGCGTTCGCCTGGGTGCCGACCCCTCCGGACGGTCCCGCCGGCGCCGAAACGGCCGAGACCGAGCGTGACGCCGACGAGCCCGGCACCACTGTGGACGACGAGTCCTCGACCGGCGTGGACGCGCAGCCCGTGGACGAGCGGCCTGTGGACGAGCGGCCTGTGGACGAGCGGCCTGTGGACGAGCGGCCGACCGTCGAGGTGCCGGTCGCCGTCCGTCCGGCCGTCGAGCAGCCGACTGCCCAGCAGCTGGCCGTCGAGCAGCCGACTGCCGAGCGGCCGGGCGGGGAGCGGCCGGTCCCTCGGCAGTCGGTGAACGGGCAGGCGGCCGGATCCGACGGCGGTCCCCCGGAGTGGGCAGGCCGTTCGGCGGACCCGCGTACCTTCGGCATCGTCCTCGTGGTGCTCGGCCTCGCCGCCGCCGGCCTCGCCGTGCAGCCGCGGGCGGTGCAGGCCGCCCCGGGCAAGCCCGCCGCGAGCGCCTGCCCGTCGAAGCCCGCCACTCCGTCGTCCGCACCCTCCGCGACGCCCACCCCGACGCCGAGCGCGAGCCCGACGCGGGAGGGCAACATCATCACCGACTTCTTCGACGGGATCGGCGACCTGTTCAAGGGCGGCAGCGGCAAGAGTGCGACGCCCTCGCCCACGCCGACCGCGAGCGGGTCGGCGGCCCCGACGAGCAAGCCGACGACCCGTCCCGGCTCGACCGACTGCCCGGTGCCGGGCAAGCCCGGCAAGGAGGAACCGGCGAAGCCCGGCACTGTGGAACCGGGCAAGCCGCTGCCGCGTATCGCCGCCGACCCGAGCCTGCCGAAGGTGGGTCAGCAGCCGTCGAAGCTCACCGGCTCCAAGGTGACCATGACCGGGCTGCGGTTCGAGGGGATCACCGACCTCCAGACCGAGCAGGGCGTGCTCAAGGTGCTGAAGTTCAGCATGAAGGAGGCGGTGACCGACGACTTCCTGCTGGTCGCCGACGGTCCTCGGGGCCGCACCCAGCGGTACGCGACCGACCGTCTCACGGTCCGCGACGACGTCGCGTTCTACTGCACCCGGTTCGTCGGCAAGCTCGCCGGCATCAAGCTGACGCTGACCCCGGACCTGCCGTTCCCGGACGGCCTGCCGGTCACGCTGCCCATCCCGGTGACGTTCACCGACCCGGTCATCGACCTGGCGTACGTCACCAGCAACACGCTCACCGGCCGGCCGACGCTGCGGCTGACGCTCGGCGCCTGACGCGTGCGGGTGCCGGCGGGACCAACCGCCGGCACCCGGTCTCGGCTCAGATCCGGGCCAGCGCCTTGCGCAGCGGGTCGAGCCCCAGCGAACCCAGGTCGAGCGCCTGGCGGTGGAACTCCTTGAGGTCGAAGTCGGCGCCCTTGCGGGCCTTCGCGTCCTCCCGGGCCTGCAACCAGATCCGCTCGCCCACCTTGTACGACGGCGCCTGGCCGGGCCAGCCCAGGTAGCGGTTCAGCTCGAAGCGCAGGTTCTCGTCCGGCACCCGGCAGTGCGCCCGCATGAACTCCCAGCCCAGCTCCGGCGTCCACCGCTCGCCCGGGTGGAAGCCGAACGGGTTGTCCTTCGGGATCTCCAGCTCCAGGTGCATGCCGATGTCCACGATGACCCGGGCCGCGCGCAGCGCCTGCCCGTCGAGCATGCCGAGCCGGTCACCGGGGTCGTCGAGGTAGCCCAGCTCGTCCATCAGCCGCTCGGAGTAGAGCGCCCAGCCCTCGCCGTGCCCGGAGACCCAGCACAGCAGCCGCTGCCAGCGGTTGAGCAGGTCGGCCCGGACGGCGGTCTGCGCGACCTGGAGGTGGTGACCCGGCACGCCCTCGTGGTAGACGGTGGTCACCTCGCGCCAGGTGGAGAAGTCGGTGATGCCCTGCGGCACCGCCCACCACATCCGTCCCGGCCGGGAGAAGTCCTCGCTCGGGCCGGTGTAGTAGATGGCGCCGTCGCTCGTCGGCGCGAGGCAGCACTCGATCCGGCGTACCTGCTCCGGGATGTCGAAGTGGGTGCCGTTCAGCTCGGTGACCGCCTTGTCGGCGAGCGCCTGCATCCAGTCCCGGAACGCCTCCTTGCCGCGTACCGTCCGTGCAGGGTCGGCGTCGAGCGCGCGTACCGCGTCGTCGATCGAGGCGCCACGCCCGGCGATGCGCGCGGCCACCGCCCGCATCTCGGCCTCCAGCCGGGCCAGCTCGGCGAAACCCCAGGCGTACGTCTCGTCCAGATCGACCTTCGCGCCGAGGAAGTACTGCGAGGCCAGCTCGTAACGCTCGCGCCCGGCGGCCTGCTTCTCCCGGCCCGCCGGCGCCAGTTCGGTGCGCAGAAACTGCCCGAACTCGGCGGTGGCGGCGGTCGCGGCGGCGGCGCCCTTGCGCAGCTCCGCGCCGAGCGCGCCGTCGGCGTCGATCCGCTCGACCAGCCCGTGGAAGAAGTTGTCGCCCTCCGGGTCGACCCAGACCTCGCACTGCTTGGCGACCTCGACGAGCTGCACCCGCGAGCTGACCCGTCCCGCCGCGGCGGCCTCGCGCAGCGTGCGCTTGTAGCCGTCCAGCGCGGACGCGAAGCGGTTGAGCCGGGCGGCCACGTTCGCCCGGGCCTGTTCGCCGTCGGTCGGCATGAGGTCGAAGACCATCCGGATCTCGTGCAGCCCGCTGGAGATCACGTTGACCTCGCTGCCGGTCTCGCCCGCGTCGTAGCGGGCCAGCTCCAGGCCGAGGCGCTCCTGCATGGCCTCCTGGGCGGTCCGCTCCGCCTCGGTCTCCGGCTCGGTCACGTCGAGTTCGCCGAGCGTGCGACGGGCCAGTTCCGCGCGGGCCGCGTAACCCTCGGGCGACAGGTCGTCGAGCTGGTCGTCGTAGCCGGCGATGCCGACGTAGGTGGCGCCGGTCGGGCTCAGCGGGGCCCACTCGGCCACGTACCGGTTGGCGAGGTCATCGATTCGTCCCACGAGGCGACCCTACGTGACGCCGCATCCGGAATACCGCGCGACTTCGTCGTACCTCTGCGGCAGAGTGTCAGGGGTGAACGTCGAGATCACTCCTGACCGCGCGCCGGTACGCAGCTGGCTGCCCGGGTTCGTCGCGCTCGCCGCCATCTGGGGTTCCAGCTTCCTGTTCATCAAGGTCGGCGTGACCGAGCTGCACCCGGTGCACCTCACGCTCTACCGGGTGGCCACCGGCGCACTGACGCTGCTCGTGGTGCTCGCAGTGCTGCGCGACCGGCTGCCCCGCGACCCCCGGGTGTGGGCGCACATGCTGGTGGTGGCCGCGTTCGGCGTCGCTGTGCCGTTCACGCTGTTCGGCTACGGCGAGCAGCGGGTCGAGTCGATGCTCGCCGGCATCTGGAACGCCACCACGCCGCTGATCGTGCTGCCGCTGGCGGTGCTGGTGTTCCGCACCGAGCGGCTGACCGCCCGGCGTGCCGTCGGGCTGGCGCTGGGCTTCGTCGGCGTGCTCGTGGTGCTCGGCGTCTGGGAGGGCGTGGGCGGCGCCCACGTCGTCGGCCAGCTCATGTGCTTCGGCGCGGCTGCCTGCTACGGGCTGGCGATCCCCTACCAGAAGAAGTTCGTCGCGGGCAGCGCGTACTCGGGCCTGTCGCTGTCGGCGGCCCAGCTGCTGGTGGCGACCGCGCAGCTCGCGCTCGTCGCGCCGTTCGTCGGTACGCCGCCGTCGCCGGTCGGCCTCTCCCCGCGCGTGGCGGCGAGCGTGCTGGCGCTCGGCGCGCTCGGCACCGGGCTCGCCTTCGTGATCAACATGCGCAACATCCGGCTGGCCGGGGCGAGCACGGCGTCCACGGTGACGTACCTGATCCCGGTGTTCGCGGTGCTCGTCGGCGCGGTGGTGCTCGGCGAGCGGATGAACTGGCACCAGCCGGTGGGCGCGTTCGTGGTGCTCGTCGGCGTGGCGGTCGCCCAGGGCCTGTTCGGGCGGCGCCGTGCCCGCCCGGAGGCGGTGGCGCCCGCCGCCCGCGCGGCCGAACCGGCGACCCGGGGCTGACCCTCAGCCGCGTCCGGCCGTCCACTTCACCAGGCGGTCGGCGGTCCAGGTGTTCACCACCCGCTTCGCCGGTACGCCGCACAGCGCGGCCCGCTCGCAGCCGAAGCGCTGCCAGTCGAGCTGGCCCGGCGCGTGGGCGTCGGTGTCGATGGCGAACCGGCACCCGGCCTCCAGCGCGAGGCGGATCAGCCGCTTCGGCGGGTCCTGCCGCTCCGGCCGGGAGTTGATCTCGACGGCCACGTCGTGCTCGGCGCAGGCGGCGAAGACGGCGTCCGCGTCGAACTCGCTCTCCTTGCGGGTACGCGCCCGGTGCCCCCGGTCGCCGGGCCCGGTCACCCCGGCGGGCCGGGAGGAGACCATCCGCCCGGTGCAGTGCCCGAGGATGTCCAGGTGCGGGTTCGCGATCGCGGTCAGCATCCGGCGGGTCATCTTCGCCCGGTCGTCGTTGAGGCCGCTGTGCACCGAGCCGACCACCACGTCCAGGCGGGCCAGCAGGTCCTCGTCCTGGTCGAGCGAGCCGTCGGCGAGGATGTCGACCTCGATGCCGGTGAGGAGGCGGAAGCCCTTCGGCAGCGCCTCGTTGACCGCGGCGACGTGGTCGAGCTGCTTGCGCAGCCGCTCCGCGGTCAGACCCCGGGCCACAGTCAGCCGCGGCGAGTGGTCGGTGAGCACCAGGTACTCGTGGCCCAGCTCGACCGCCGCCAGCGCCATCTCCTCGATCGGTGAGCCGCCGTCGGACCAGTCCGAGTGGGTGTGGCAGTCGCCGCGCAGCGCGTCCCGTAGCTTCGCCGCCGCCTCGTCCAGGTCGGTGCCCTCGGTCGCCAGCAGCCGGCGCAGGTAGACCGGTTCCTCACCGGCCAGCGACTCGGCCACGCAACGGGCGGTGACGTCACCGACGCCGGACAGCTCGGTCAGCTTGCCGGTGCGGGCCCGCTCGGCCACCTCGGCGGCGGGCAGCGCGCCGAGCGTCTTCGCCGCCGACCGGAACGCCCGGACCCGGTAGGTGGCCTCGTTCGCCCGTTCCAGCAGGAACGCGATCCGGCGCAGGTCGGCGATGGGATCCCGGGCACTCATGTCCTGGAACCTACGCGCATCCGCCGTCCGCCGCGTGTCCCCGCGGCGCGAGTCGGTCAGCCGCTGCGGGTGGACCGGCCCGGCGAGGCCGGGCAGCCGTGCTTGCGCTGCCAGGCGGTGACCTCGGCGACCGGCGAGCGGTTGCCGCCCTTGCGCCAGGAGTTCAGGTACGGCGCCGGCCAGATCACGCCCCGGCGGATCCACCAGTCGTCGGCGCCGGTGCACTTCGGGGACAGGCCGAAATGCAGGTGGCAGACGTTGTTGGCGTTGCCCGTACGGCCCACCTTGCCGAGCTGCTGCCCGGCGCGCACCCGTACCCCGGCGTCGACTCCGGCGGTGATCGCGCTCAGGTGCGAGCCGTAGTAGCGCACCCCGTCGTCGCCGAGCAGCGAGACGGAGAGCCCGCCGTTGTCCGGGCCCAGCGGCCCGCGTTTGTCGAACCGGTCGACGCGGCTGACCTCCAGGACCACGCCGTCGGTGACCGCCACCACCGGTTCCCCGCAATCGGCGAACACGTCGGTGCCCGGGTAGCCGCCGTGCGTGGGGTGGTAGTCGACGTTGCCGGCCCGTACCGGGAAGACCCGCTTCACGTCCGTGCGCGCCGGCGACGGCGCCGCGGACGAGGACGCGACCGGCGAGGCCGGGTCGGCGGGCTGCGCGGCGGTCGCGATCGGGCTCGGTTCCTGCCACCTGTCGGCGCGCCCGGTGGGGGAGCCGCACCCGGCGGCGAGTGCCGCGACGAGCAGCAGGACCGGGTACGCCGGCAGCGTGCGGCGTCCGATCGATGGCGAGCGCATCCGGTCATCCTGACAGACCACTACCGTAGGGACGAATGCCGAACGCGGGACGGACGGTCCGGGAAAGGGGGCGGCGGTGACGCACGGATGGCACGGCGGACCCGAGGGGACCGGTCCGGGGGCGTTCCCGCCACCGCCGCGTACGCCCTCGGGGTTGTTTCCGTCGAGCACGTCGATGCGGCCCAGCTACCGCGAGCCGTACCCGGTCACCGGTGCCGGCGTCGCGGTCGGCGCGCTGGTCGCGTTCGCCTGGTTGCTGTTGTTCGGGCTCCTCGGCAGCGGCGTGGCCGGTTACGCCTGGTGGACGCTGCTGGCCGGCGGCCTGGCGTGGCTGGCCGCCGCGGTGCTGGTCCGCCACGGCGACCGGGGGGTGGCGACGGGCGTGGCGATCGTCACCGCGGGTGGCTGGAGCATCGCCGCGGCGATCGTCGCGACCCGGTGGGCGCAGACCGGAGACTGGCCGCTCTGGTGACCTTCGGTGCCGGTTTCGCTGCGTAGCGAAGGCCACCTTGACGTACGCCTGAGGACGGTCCACGCTCGCGGTATGGCCTGGACCACACCGCCGCGGCTCGACCCCGACCGGAGCCGCCGTCGCCTGCAACTCCTCGCCGAGTTGGCCGGTGCCCGTGCGGTACAGCAGCGCCAGCGACCGCAGCGGGCCCGCACCGAGCGGCTGCGCCAACTCATCGCCACCCGCCGGCGCGTCGTCGGCTGACCGGCTTTCTCTGAAGGAACGGCCGGCCCATACGGGGCGTTGACCGCTCGCCTGCCGACCCGACCGGTTAACGTGCATCGCGTGACGTGTCGGCGTGCTGCCGAGGCCAATTTGGGGGGACCGTGTCGTACTTCGCTGCTGCCGTGGCGCGCGTCGACGGCGGCTGGACCGCCGGTGAGGTGAGCCTGCGGGGCGTCACCGACATCGAGGAGGTTGCCGACCGGCTGCGCGACGTCGAGCCGGACGCCGACCTCTCGCTGCTGTTCGTCGAGGCCGACGACACGTACCTGGTCGTCCTGCGCCTGGACGAGGGGGAGGACCTGCGGGTCTTCGGCTCGGACTCGGCCTACGCGGAGGAGTCCCGGCTGGGCGCGCTGCTCGTCGGTGACCTGAAGACCTCGGTGACCGGCCTGGAGGACGTCGACGAGCCGCGCGCCTCCGGCGACGACGACACCGAGCAGCCCGCTGTGGACCCGGAGGCAGACCCGGTCGGCGACGCGGACCTCCTCGCCGACCTGGGCATCCCGGCGCACAAGCTGCTGGCGCTCTGCGCGCACGAGGGCGCCATGCCGGCCGATGTGACCGCCGAGATCTGCCAGGTGCTCGGCTGCGCGGACGAGGTCGAGGAGCTGCGTGAGGTCTGAGCCCGGGGAGTCCCTGACGCCCGGCGCCGCCGAACCGGCCGACGCGACCGATCCGGCGCTGGAGACCGTACGCCCGGGGCAGCCCACTCCTGGCCGGGCCGCTCGCGTCGGTCCCGGCGCCGACGAGGCGCTCGCCGACCCGGGCGCGGTGGGCCGCCGGCAGCGGCACGAGCTGTGGATGCGCCGGGCCCTGGAGGTCGCGGTGACCGGCCCGGACGATGCGAACCCCGACGCCGACGACGTGCCGGTGGGCGCGGTGCTCTACGGCCCCGACGGCGCCGAACTGGCGATCGGGCGCAACGAGCGGGAGTTGACCGGTGACCCGACGGCGCACGCCGAGGTGCTGGCGCTGCGCCGGGCCGCGCAGCGGCTGGGCCGCTGGCGGCTGGACGGCTGCACGCTGGTGGTGACGCTGGAACCGTGCACCATGTGCGCCGGGGCGATCGCGCTGGCCCGCGTCTCGACCGTGGTGTTCGGTGCCTGGGAACCGAAGACCGGCGCGGTCGGGTCGCTCTGGGACGTGCTGCGCGACCGCCGCGTCACGCACCGCCCCGAGGTGTACGGCGGCGTGCTGGAACGCGAGAGCGCGGCGGTGCTGCGCGCCTTCTTCCGCTGAGCGGTTCTGGTCTTGTCTCAGGCGCCGGTCGGCGTGGGGCGGAGCAGGGTCGCGGCGATCGCGCGGCCGACCTCTGTCCAGGCGGTCGGGCGCAGGGTGGCCGGGTCCAGCCGGACGATGGACCGGGTGCCGGTGGCGTGCACGGTGGCGCCGTCGGTCGAGCGGAACTCGAAGGCGTAACGGGCGCTGCTGGTGCCGAAGTGCTCCAGCCAGAAGTGGACCGCCACCGCGCCGACGCCGATGACCGGCGCCCGGTAGGTGATGGTGAACTCGCGGACCGCGTGGAACACGTCCGGGGCGGCGTGCACGTCGCCCCGGAAGGCGACGCCGCGCTCGGCCCAGTAGGGCGTCAGGGCGCGTTCCAGCAGCACCGCGTAGCGGGCGTTGTGCAGGATGCCCATCGCGTCGAGGTCGTCGAAGTGCACCGGCACGTGCTCGACGTGCCCGAACTCCGCGACCGGCCGGTCGGTGGTGGCGTGGCTCATGACTGGCCTTCCGGTAGCAGGGCCGGATCCGGGCAGAGCGCCCGCAGCCGGTTCAGCAGGCCCTGGCGGGCGTGCCGGTAGGAGGCGTCCGGGTCGAGCAGACGGGACCGCATCACCGCGCTGATCCCCAGCGCGTCGATCTCGTACGCGAGCAGCGGCACGTCCAGGTCGGCGGGGAGTTCGCCGAGGTCGACCGCCTCCTGGACGAGACGCTCCAGCAACGCGGTCCACCTGCCGAACGCCTCGGCGAGCCGGTCCCGGACCGGGCCGGGACGGGCGTTGTACTCGAACTCGGTGTTGGCGAAGAAACAGCCGCCGGGCAGCACCCGGGCGGCGTAGAAGTCGATCCGGGCCTCGTGCAGCGCGCGCAGCCGGCGTACGCCCAGTGGGGCTTGCAGGGCGGGGGCGACGATCCGCTCCTGCCACTGCGCGACCGCCCGGTCGACGGTGGCGAGCTGCAGCGCCTCCTTGGAGCGCCAGTGTGCGAAGAGGCCGGACTTGCTCACCTCCAGCCGGTCGGCGAGCTGGGCCAGGGACAGGCCGTGCAGGCCGACCTCGGTGGCCAGCGCCACGGCGGTGTCCAGCACCGCGGTGCGGGTGCGGTCGCCGCGGGCGACGCGGCCGTCGGAGGTCATGCGGTCAGCGTAGGGGAAAGAAGCACGACCGGTCGTATTTATTTTTGTGACCCGGGTAACGCGAACCGCCCCGCCACCTTGCGGCGACGGGGCGGCCCAGGATCGATCGGGTCAGGCGATGATGGTGTCCAGCGCGATCTCGACCATCTGGCCGAACGTCTGCTCGCGCTCCTGCGACGTGGTCTTCTCGCCGGTCTTGATGTGGTCGCTCACGGTCAGGATGGTCAGCGCGCGGGCCTTGAAACGCGCCGCGATCGTGTAGAGCGCCGCCGACTCCATCTCCACCGCCAGCACGCCGTAGTCGGCGAGCGTGTCGTACAGGTCCGGCCGGTCCGTGTAGAAGGCGTCCGCCGCCAGGATCGGCCCCACCCGCATGCTGATGCCGCGCCGCTCGGCCACCTCGACCGAGGTACGCAGCAGCCCGAAGTCGGCCACCGGGGCGTAGTCGATCAGCCCGTCGAAGCGCATCCGGTTCATGTTCGAGTCGGTGGACGAGCCGATGGCCGCCACGACGTCCCGCAGCTGAAGATCCTCGGTCAGCGCGCCGCAGGAGCCGACCCGGATCAGCGACTTCACGCCGTACTCGTTGACCAGCTCGTGGGCGTAGATGGAGGCGGACGGCATGCCCATGCCGGAGCCCTGGACGGACACGTCGACGCCGTTCCACTTGCCGGTGAAGCCCAGCATGCCGCGCACCGTCGTGTAGCAGCGGGCCCCCTCCAGGTAGGTCTCCGCGATCCACTTGGCCCGCAGCGGGTCGCCCGGCATCAGGACCCGCTCGGCGATCTCTCCCGGCTCAGCGCCGATGTGCGTACTCATGGCAAAGATCCTGCCAGGCCGGGCCGAGGGATACCGGTTCGGCGTCCAAGCCGGCGGTCCTGTACCCTCGTCGGCGGTGGCGTGTCCGAGTGGCCTAAGGAGCACGCCTCGAAAGCGTGTGAGGGTTTACGCCCTCCGCGGGTTCAAATCCCGCCGCCACCGCTCGTGAAATGCGAGAAAGCCCGGTCGATCCGCGAGGATCGGCCGGGCGTTCCGCTTGTGGTCTCAGTTTCGGTCTCAGTTTGTGCTCAAGAGGCCGATTTGGCCTCTCCGGCGGGGTGTCCCAGAGCAGTCCGCCGACGGGCTGCGCGATGTCTCGCCGGACCTAGGCAGTGAGGTGTTGGTACCGGGCCGCCATCGCGGAATTGGGCCAGCCCATGATGCCCATCACGGCTCGCTCGGCCACGCCGAGGATCAGCACCCCCCTGGCGGCGGTGTGGCGAGCGTCGTGTAGCCGGCCGTCCCGCAAGCCAGCGAGTTTGAGCAGCCGCTTCCACTCGTCGTAATCGATCAGTGGAGCTACATGCAACCATTAGTGGCGGGACGGCGGGCGGCTGGCTGAGTCGTACTGTCGTTAACCTCCCTAAGATCCGTTGCTATGGATTTGGGGGCGCACTCTGTTGTGTTCAACTGAAGGCCTACCTGCACTCGCAGGGGAGGGACCAGCCTGCGCAGCAGCACCTACAGGCGGTCCGGCGTGAGTTGCCAGCGCTCGTGCCGTCGGGGATGAAGGTGCTCGCCAGCAGCGCCGGCCAGAGCTTGCCCGTGGTGCCGTGGATCGCTGTCCTCGATAGCAATGTGACCGCTACGGCACAGCAAGGGCTCTACGTCGTCCACCTGTACTGGCCGAATCTCTCGCGGCTCTACCTGAGCATGAACCAGGGCGCGACCCAGCATCAGCGGAACGCCGGAGAGGCCGGTCTAGCCGGTGTCGCGCGGGACCGGGCGACTCTGGCCGAGCTCCGGGCGGACGCGGCTCTGCTGCGCAAGCACCTCAGCGATAAGGTGTCAGCCGACCTGAAAGAGGCAATTGAGTCGGGCCTTATCAAGGCGGCGGCCAGTTCAGTGAAGGCCAAGCCCAAGTTTAAGCCCAAGCCCTCAGCGTTCCGTCCCAAGACTCCCGCAGGGTACCGTGCCCAGATGAAGGCGTTTGTCCAAGACCGCAAGCCACGTAATGAGGCTCTGCTAAACGACTTCGCGAAGCAAGCCAAGGCCGCCGGGCTATTGGCCGCCACCAAGTTTCCGTCCGCAGTTGCTAGCGCATCGGATGTGGTGTGATTGAGCAAGAAGCGTAAGCTGACTCGCGCAATCCTGGATGTAAGGCTTGCCAAGGTTGTCTCCGAAGTTCTTATTGCAGCTGCAGTGTCTGCGGCAGTCAATGTAGCGACTGGGCGGCCCGAGCTAGCCACTATCGTCTTGCTGGTGTGTGCGATACTGCTCCACTTGATCGTCAGCCTTGCCGCTACCGTCTTTTCCCAAGCGCCGAAACAGCAAAGTGAGCCGTCCAATTCCGAGCCCGCCAGTGACCGCACACGAGAGGAGGTCCTGGCGGCTATGGCCCACGAATCGGCTATTCGAATGCGCGAGCGTTGGGAGTCTCTTCAACTGCCATCTGAGGTCGTGGACGGGCTAGAGTTCAAGATTGAGGAACTGTTACCGTCGATGGAGCAGTTGCAGTCTGGCATCGCGCTTTTTACCGGAGACCTTGGCTCCGGAAAGTCTACATTGGCGGAGATTGTTCACCGCCGCGCGATCTCTGCGGCGCTGAGAGATCCCGCCGAGCGCTGGCCCATCCTCGTTGATACGCGAAGCGCTGCGCGGGATGGCCTGACTGCGATCGTCGAACGTAGTTTGCCGGAGGGTTACGCGGCCTTTTCCTTGGTGGTGGACGGACTTGACGAAGTTGGCCTAGATGCTGCCGAGGAAATCCTCAAAAACGCCCGCTCGCTGGCGCTCGGCTCTCCACGATCCAGGATCGTAATTTTCGCACGGCCCGGTTTCGTCAGATGGCGCGACTCGGCTCCAATACCGCCGCTCTCTGAGACGCAGATCGGCCAGATCTTAGAGATAGTAGCTGGAAGAAGGCTCCATCCGAGCACGCTCCCTCGGTCTCTCCGGCCCGAGCTTCGGAAGCCGCTTTTTGCGATTCTGGCGGGGAGATACTTCTCTCTAGACAGGCCGCGGTCGGTTACTCCCGCCGGCCTCCTGGCCATCCTGGTAGAGGACGTCCTTGCCAGAGAAAAGCGGCCAGGGGTTGATGTGTACGAAGCCCTCCGCAATCTCGCCTGTCGCACGACTGAGTACGGAGGGCGGGTGCCTGAGTCAGAAATTGGTCCCCTTGAAGTTCGAGACACCCTAATCGCTACTCGCTTGGTTGTAAGAAGGAACCGACTTCTGGGGTTTCCCAGCCCTGTCATTGAACAGTACTTCGCCGCGCAGGCCCTACTTGCGGGCGAGGTTCCAATTGAGAGGCAACTCAGTTCCCTGGGCATCTGGGAGCGATGGCGTTTGGCCTGGATGCTTGCGGTTGCAATCGGAAGCTGGGAGCAGAGTCGATCTTTGATTTCCCCGCTTCTCTCGGTAAGCCCTGGGATCGCGTCGTGGTTAATCGGTGAGACAGTTCCAAAGTGGCAGTCCCGCGGGGAATCGATGGAAGAAGACGACCCCCTTGCCCTGCCACCGGCCGATGTGCTGAAGGAGCGGATTCGAACTTCGCTCGACGTATGGCAGAAAGCGATGCCCGTACCCTTCGAACTGCTCGCAGCTCGCTACGGACTTTCGTGGGGTTCGGTCCAGGTGGAACTGGCAGTAAGCGCCAACATGGCAGACTTCCAGATTTGGCAAGCGCATTCGAGCGCTGGAGACGATACCTCCGGGCAATCCAAGCGTTTGCTCTGGCATCAAGCCATTGGCTGCGCGAGTCATCCGGCCTGGCCGTGGCGTTTCGTCCAATCGGTCGTGAGCCGTGTGCTTGAAGGATTTATCAAGAATTTTTCGCGCAATCCGGACGTTCCCTCGCTAGAGCCGGAGTGGTATCGCGAGGTCGCCTGCTCGCTGCTTCCGGGCGGGTTTATCGAAGCCTCATTGATCGGAGCAGCTGCGTCCGTTGAGAAGGCCAGATCGAAGGCTGGCGAGCTTCTCGGGATATTGTTGGAGTGCAATGCTGACGTTGTCCAGATCGGGCGCAATAAAAAGTACAGCCGGCACCTCTTGCAGGTAATTTGTGATCTGTCGGATGCCCAGCTGACCCGCGTGATGGAGGGGCCGTACCCGGGAGCTGACAGGGCCCCGCTTGATCTGGAGGGGTGGAACGGTTACTCCCCGGATCGTTTGGCGCTTCGGTTCACAGCCATCTATCAGGCGGCGTTGGCAGGGTACGGCGAACTCGTGTCGGAGTTTTTCGCCGATATGACCTCCATGTTGAATCGGCAGAGCTTGAGGCCGATTGAGATGAGCGGTGACGTCCGGGTTCTAGATCTCGGTGCACATGTGCGTTACAAGATTCTTCCGCTTGTTGAAGGCTCGGAGGAAAAGGTCGAAATTCTGCCTTTCGCAGGAGATGAGGAATTCCCGGGTCATTCGGATGAATTTCTGGATGAGTTCCGCAAGCGGAGGGCTCGCCGGGCGGGGCTGCCATCTTGGACGATTAACACGCTCGCTGGCGGCGACAGATTCTCGGCGCTTCATCAATTGCCCGCAACTAAGCTTGTCGTCGAGTGGATCTGGGGCGATCTCAAACAGATACACCTGGTAGAGGGGATGGCTCCGCGGTAGGGTCTACGGTGTGGTCCACTAGCCGCAAGTGCAAGTGCAAGTGCAAGTGCAAGTGCAAGTGCAAGTGCCGAAAGCCGTCAGGGGTGGCCAGCGCCGCGACCCGCCAGGCGCGAGGAGGCTGGGCAGGTCGTCTCGGTGGTCTAGGCTCTGGTCTCGTTCGCTTGCGTTTGGCTGCGTTCGCTGACTTGCCGTTTCTCATGGTCATCGCTGGCCGCCGATGGTTTCCGGTCCGACTCGGGCGGCGGATCGCAGACCTCGAAAGCGTGTGAGGATTCACGCCCTCCGCGGGTTCAAATCCCGCCGCCACCGCCTTTGAAGAGGCGCAGCGCCGGTAGTCCCAGGAGGACTGATCCGGGCGCTTCGTCGTTTCCGGCTTTCTCCAGTCGCCGTCGACTGATGCCGCTTGGTGGGCAGCGGCCCCGGCGGCTCGGTGATGTTCGTCAGTCACCTCGCCGCCGGGCGGTTGCCTCCTTGGCCAGGTCGTCGATGATCCCCTGCAACGCCGAGATGGCCGCCGGAGTACCGCAGGTCGCGCGGGTTCTGGTTCGACTTGGGCTCGCACTGCTGCCGCATCGTCCACTACGTCATTGAAACCATGGAGCGCGTCCAGTCCGGAACCGCCTTCTGACCCCTAGTCCAGTTGGTCCGGCTTGCAGTGCTTGGGTCGCCAGCCTGATTTGTCGCTCGTCATCTCTAAGACCGGTAGACGGTCAGCAGGGGCCGTAGCCCTCGTCGAAGAGGCGGCGGGCCCAGTCCGCGTACCCGGCGATGATCTCCCGGACGGTGACCCCGTCGTGCAGGAACAGGTACGCGCGGTCGCCGTCGCGGGCGAGCAGCCCGGCGAAGCGGTGACTGCCGGGTGGCGCCGGCAGGTCGACGGCGCCCGGGTACGCGGCGCGGACCTCGCCGACCGGCGTGCCGGCGCTGATGCCTTCGGGTGTGCTCATCGGGTCGTCGAGCCAGAGCAGGACGAGCCGGTCGTCGACGAAGATCGGGCTGACCGCACCGTGCCCGACCAGCGCGGGCCCGCATGCCTCCTCGTCGGCGCGCAGCACTCCGCGCCGGGTCAGGTCCGCCTCGGTGTCGCCGAACTCCGCGTTGCGCAGGCCCTCCAGACTGACCACCTGAGCGGCGCCGACCGGGCGGGTGGGCCACTGTGGATGAACGCCGCTGCCGGCTGCGGACGCGGCAGCAAGCAGTGCGGCAATAAAGCCGAATTGTCGTAGTTTCATGCAATCCCCCAGTCACCAACGGGACCGGGGCGATGAGGTTGCTGTTGTTGGTCGGATTGGCGTAGTTCCCACTCCTCGGCCAGCTCGTCCCAGTAGTCGGCGGACAGCCCGCGCCGTCCGTGCGCCAGCCAGCCGTCCGTGTCGCGCTCCAGGTGCAGGCCCAGCTCGGCGAACGGGTCGATCCACGCGCCCGGCTCCACGCCGAGACGGGCGAGCGCGGTGTTGATCGGCCACTCGGTACGCGGCCGGTCCAGCGCGGCGTCGTACCGAGGGCCCCAGCTCACCTCGCCTCCCAGCCAGACCACAGCCGACTGGTGGCCCAGGCCGCCCGCGAACTCCGCTTCCAGGTACGCCACCGGGCCGCTCCTCGACCAGCGGGCCAGCACCTCCGCGAGCGGCGGTGACAGCACCAGCCGGAACGGACGCTCGGCGTGCGGCTCGTCGGTGGCGTAGTCCGGCAGTCCGCCGGTCAGTTCCTGCACCAGTTGCGGGGTGACCGGCAGCAGCGCGAAGTCCTGTCGGAGCGCGGCGAGCACTGCGTGGTCCAGGTCCGCGGTCTGCTCACGAAGCAGTTCGACGTCGGCGACCACGGCGCTGAGCTGGTAACTCATCCAGTCCTCTCGACGTCCACAGGCTGTGGATGGAACATGTGTACGACGGCCTCAGGTGGTTCCGTTGGTCAGGTACCTCGGGCGTCCGTCGCTCAGCGCGGCCACTGCGTGACGCAGCCGATGCCAAACGTACGGGCGAAGCAGCGCCTGCGCATCATCGAGCGCAACGAATCGTGCGTCGGCCAGTTCGCCGTCAGCCGGTTTCAACGGCTCGGCGGCAGGCACTGCGCCGCCGTCGAAGATGAACATCAGACTGTCGTCCCAGGGGCCGTGCGGTGCCACCCAGTCCACCACCAGCAACGGCCCGACGCGCAGGTCGAGACCCAACTCCTCGCGTACCTCCCGCTCGGCGGCCAGGTGCGGCGGCTCGTTCGCCTCCGCCATGCCGCCCGGCAGGTCCCAGTCCGGCTTGTAGCGCGGATCTACCAACAGGACGTCGCCGTCACCGTTGCGCAGCAGTACGTCGGCTCCCACCCGCTTCCGGGGCTGCCGTGCGTTGCCCTCGGCGAGGTGGACCTGCCAGGCTGCCGGATCTCGCTCGTACAGGGGACGCTCGTCGGCCATACCGACGATTGTCAGCCGTCCTCACCCCGTCGGCAGCGGCAGCGTCAACCATCTCCGCTCCCGGATGGTGTCGCGAAGCCGGTCCAGAAGCTGTGGCGCGTCCGGGTACCGGACGGGGTATCCGCAGCACGCGGGCCCAATGCGCCAGTCGGTCGAGGTGCACCACCGCTGGTCCGTTCTCGGTGCGGCTCAGTTGCGCCTGCGTAATCCCGAACCAGCCAGCGACAGTGGTCTGAGGCAGCGGCTGTCGCCCGTGATAGGGATGGTGACGGTAGGCGCGGACAACGCGACCGAGGTGCCGATCCGCAAGCGCATGGCGAAGCGGTTCGTGGGACCAGAAGCTGGGTGGAACGTCGGGAGCAGCGACGATGCGGTCCCGCTCCGCCCGATGACAGGGAGCGCACCGTCCCGAGCCGTTGTCGGCAGCCAGGTTGGCGCCGCAACGCGCACACCTGCTTGGCCTCGATGCCGCGATCACTCACTCATTCAACCTGCTCAGTGACTGTCGGTTATACATGCAACGCATAACCGGCCATGACCAGGGCGAGAGCTTTGACGTGCCACGTACGAGAATCGCGGGATCGGCCTCGTCGGAGGCTGTCGGATCGGGGTGGCGGCGTTCGTAGCCGGGGTGACGGTGGCCCGGGCGGCGGCCGACGAGAGCGAAAGAGGGACCGATGGCGCAGTACCTGATCTCCGTACTCGACGACACGACCGGCTCGGCCACCGACGCGGAGATGGCCGCGATCGGTGAGTTCAACGAGCGGTTGCGAGCCGACGGCCACTGGGTCTTCGCCGGTGGGCTCGCGGCGCCGGAGACGGCCACCGTCGTGGACGCGCGGGACGGGAGCCCGCTGCTCACCGACGGGCCCTACCTGGAGACGAAGGAGTACGTCGGCGGCTTCTGGATCATCGAGGCGCCGGACTTCGACGTGGCGCTGCCGCTCGCCGTGCTGGCGTCGCAGCGGTGCAACAGGCGGGTCGAGCTGCGTCCGTTCCTGGGCGCGTGACCGACGTCGGCGAAGCGCTCACCCGGGTCCACCGCGAGGAGTGGGCCCGGGTCGTCGCCACGCTCGCCCGGCGCATCGGCGATCTCGACGTGGCCGAGGAGATGACAGCCGAGGCGTTCGCCGCAGCCGTCGAACGGTGGTCGGCCGACGGCGTACCGCCGAATCCCGGCGCGTGGCTCACCACCACCGCGTACCGGCGGGCCGTCGACCGGATCCGGCGCGAGAGCCGGCGGGAGGACAAGCACCGGGAGGCGCTGATGCTGGCCGACGCCCCGGAACCGCTCGGTGTGATCGACGACGACCGGCTCCGTCTGATCTTCACCTGCTGCCACCCGGCGCTGGCCATGGAGGCGCGGGTGGCGTTGACGCTGCGCCTGGTCGGCGGGCTCACCGTGCCGGAGATCGCGCGGGCGTACCTCGTCCAGGAGGCCGCCATGAGCAGGCGGATCACCCGGGCCAAGACGAAGATCAAGGCGGCCGGGATCCCGTACCGGGTGCCGTCCCGCGACGACCTGCCGACCCGGGTCAGCGGCGTGCTCGCCGTCCTGTACCTGATCTTCAACGAGGGCTACCTCGCCTCCGACCCCGGCAAGGAGGCGGTCCGCGCCGATCTCACCGCCGAGGCGATCCGGCTCACCCGCCTGGTCCGTACGCTGATGCCCGACGACCACGAAGCTGCCGGACTCCTGGCGCTGATGCTGCTCACCGAGGCCCGCCGGCCCGCCCGGGTGTCCGCGACAGGCGAACTCGTCGTCCTCGCCGAGCAGGACCGCAGCGCGTGGGACCGCGACCTCATCGCCGAGGGACACGCCCTGGTCCGCGCGTGCATAGCGGCCCGACGGCCGCCGGGCCGCTACCAGATCCTCGCCGCGATCAACGCCGTCCACACCGACGCCCGCGACGCGCGGGACACCGACTGGGCGCAGGTCGCCGCGCTCTACGACCATCTGGTACGTGTCGACCCGTCGCCGATCGTGCGGCTCAACCGGGCCGTGGCGATCGCCGAACTGGACGGGCCGCAGGTGGCGCTGGCGGAGGTGGACGGGCTGCCGCTGGAGGGTTACCACGCGTACCACGCGACGCGTGCCGAGCTGTTGCGCCGGATGGGGCGGGGCGGGGAGGCGCGGGCGGCGTACGACCGGGCGACCGAGTTGGCGGGCAACAGCGCGGAGACGGCGTACCTGACGCGGCGGCGGGGCCAGCTGGGCGGCCGGTGAGTCTCGCCGGGCAGTACGACTCAGGGCCGGTCCCGTGCGGGAGCCGACCCTGTCGTCTGCGAGCGGAGGATACGAGATTCGAACTCGTGAGGGTGTGAACCCAACACGCTTTCCAAGCGTGCGCCCTAGGCCTCTAGGCGAATCCTCCGCGAGCCAGGATACAGGTCTCCCGACGGCGGGCCACCCCACCCTCCCGGAAGATCCACAACCCTTCGGGTAGGCTTGGCGTCACCTCCCGTGCGGCGGTACCTCGTGAACCTCCCCAGGGCCGGAAGGCAGCAAGGATAAGCGAGCTCTGCCGGGTGCACGGGAGGCCTTTCTGTCTCCCGGGCCGGGTAACGTCGCTGCGGGTCGGGTCACGGGGTGGTGGGTGGTCACCCGGGGCCGACCGGCGCAGAATGGCTCGGTCGAGAGGAGGCGGGACGGGTGGCACTGGCCCTTTACCGCAAGTACCGGCCGCGGACGTTCGCCGAGGTGATCGGCCAGGAGCAGGTCACCGAGCCGCTGTCGCAGGCGCTGCGCAGCGGGCGGCTCAACCACGCCTACCTCTTCTCCGGGCCGCGTGGCTGCGGCAAGACCTCCAGCGCCCGGATCCTGGCCCGCTCCCTCAACTGTGAGCAGGGCCCCACCCCGGAGCCGTGCGGGCAGTGCGACTCGTGCCGCGGGCTGGCTCCCGACGGCGGCGGCTCGATCGACGTCATCGAGATCGACGCGGCCAGCCACGGTGGTGTCGACGACGCCCGCGAGCTGCGCGAGAAGGCGTTCTTCGCGCCGGCCCGCAGCCGCTTCAAGATCTACATCATCGACGAGGCGCACATGGTCTCGTCGGCCGGCTTCAACGCGCTGCTCAAGCTGGTCGAGGAGCCGCCGGAGTACGTCAAGTTCATCTTCGCCACCACCGAACCGGAGAAGGTCCTCGGCACGATCAAGTCGCGGACCCACCACTACCCGTTCCGGCTGTTCCCGCCGAAGGTGGTCCGCCCCTACCTGCAGCAGCTCTGCGAGGCCGAGGGCGTCACCGTCGAGCCGGCGGTCTTCCCGCTGGTGGTGCGCGCCGGCGGGGGCAGCATGCGCGACAGCCTCTCCGTACTCGACCAGCTCATCGCGGGCGCCGGCCCGGAGGGCGTCGACTACGCCCGGGCCGCCGCGCTGCTCGGTGTCACCGACGCCGCGCTGATCGACGAGATGTGCGACGCGCTCGCCGCCGGTGACGGCGCCGCCGCGTACGCCACCGTCGACCGGGTCGCCGAGGCCGGGCACGACTCGCGCCGCTTCGCCTCCGACCTGCTGGAACGCCTCCGCGACCTGATCGTCCTGCAGCAGGTCCCGGACGCCGCAGCCAAGGGCCTCATCGACGGCCCGGCCGACCAGATCGAGCGGATGGCCGCCCAGGCCCAGCGCCTCGGCCCGGCCACGCTGTCCCGCTGCGCCGACATCGTGCACAACGGCCTGGTCGAGATGCGCGGCACCACAGCGCCCCGGCTGCTGCTGGAGCTGATCTGCGCGCGCATGCTCCTGCCCGGCGCGGACGACTCCTCGGGTGGCCTGCTCCAGCGCCTGGAGCGGATGGAGCGCCGGCTGACGCTCGGGGGCGCCGAGCTGCCGCCGGCCGCCGCCGACTCCGCGCAGCCCACCCAGACCCAGGGGGTACGCCCGGCGGCTCCCGCCCCGGGCGCGGCTGCCGCCGCGGTCCACCCGGATTCCGCCGGCACGCCGGCGGCTGCCGGTGCCCCGACCGGTGCCGCCGCCGCACGTGCCGCTGCCGCCGCTGCGGCAGGTGCCCGGAGCACCGCCACCGGTTTCCGTCCGGCCGGCCCCGCCACCGGTTCCCGCCCGGCCTCGGACGGTGCGGCTACCGGCTCCCGTCCCGCCCCGGCCGGTGCGGTTGCCGACTCCGGCACGGCGGCTGCCGAGTCCGGCCCGCGTCCCGCCCCGGTGGCGCCCGAGGCTGCCGGGGTGCACACCGACACGGACGCCGGGTTCCCTGCGCCGGCCGCCGAGCGAGCCGCCGCCGGCTCGACGACGTCCGGTCAGGCCGCTGCCCGACGCCCGGTACCGCCGTCCGCGGTGATGCCGGACCCGGCCACGCCCGAGCCGCCCCGCCCCGGAGCGGCCAATCCGGGAGCGCTCGACGCGGTCGCGGTGCGCCGGGTCTGGCCCGAGGTGGTCGGCAAGGTCAACCGCAGCAACAAGCGGATCGCCGCGTTGATGCGGGACGCGGTGGTACGCGACCTGGACGGCGACACGCTGGTGCTGACCGTGAAGTCGACGGTGCTGGCGAAGATGATGGCCGACCACGCCGCCGTGCTGACCGACGCGCTCTACGAGGAGCTGGGCGGTCGCTGGCAGATCCGCTGCGAGGTGGCGGGCGAGCGCGGCGCGGCCTCACTCGGCGGCCCGTCCCGCCCGTCCGGTGCGAGCCGCGCGCAGGCCGACGCCGCACCGGGCCGCAACGCGCCCGACAGCGCTCCGGCCCGCCCGGCGTCCGACGCCGGGTCCGGTGGGCCGGATTCCGGGGCGGCAGGTACTGCTCACGGCCGCCCGGACGCCGACGTGGGGCGTGTCCGCCCGGACGCCGACGCGGGTGACGCCGGGTATGGACGGCGTGCTTCCGGTGCGGCCGGCACCGCTCAGACGCGCCCGGATTCCGCTGCCGTCGGGCACCCGGCGTCCGGTGGCGCCCCGGGACAGCCGGTGTCCGGCTCGGGCGGCACCACGGGCAGCCGAGCCACGGGCACCCCGGCCACCGGCAGCCAAGGCGCGGGGAACCAGGCCGGAGGACCGGCGGGCCGACCCGGCGCGGGTTCGGCCGACGCCTCGCACCGGACGGCGGCGAACGCTGCCGGTGACCAGGCCGGCGAGGAGGACTGGCCGGAGCCGGCCCGGCCCGGTGGCGCGGCGGCCGGCACGGCCACCGGCGCCGCCTCGGCCGTGAGCACCGGCGACGGGGAGGACTGGCCGGCGGCGGCCCGTCCGGGCGGGGGCACGGCGACCGCTACCGCGCCTGTCGTCGTACCCAAGCCTGCGGCACCCGCGGCGGCGCCGGCGCCTGCCGGTGGGGCGAGGCCGGCGGGGGCGAAGAACAGCGCGATCGCGGCGGCGCGTGCGGCCGCGGCGGCTGCCGCTGCGGGTGGTGGTCCCGGCAAGGGGCCGCGCGCGGCGCAGCCGGCGCGGAAGACGGCCGATGCCGAGTGGGCGGGCGAGCCGCCCTACGACCCGGACTTCGACGGCCCGGTGCGGGGCGGGGGCGCGCCCGCGGCGGCGCCCGCCTACGAGGGGTTCGATCCGGGCGACGAGCCGCTGGACGACGTGATCGACGAGCGGACCGCCCGGCAGTCGAGCGAGGAGCAGGCGGTGCAGCTGCTGCGTGAGACGTTCGGGGCGGAGAAGATCGACGAGGTGGACGCGCGCTGAGCGCGCGCCGACCGCGATTCAGCGGTGCCGTGGCCCGACTAGGCTGGGCGCGGCCGAGCAGACGAGTGGAAGAAGGAGCGGTCCGTGCGCCCAGGTGGACAGCCGAACATGCAGCAGATGCTGAAACAGGCGCAGAAGATGCAGCAGCAGATCGCCAAGGCCCAGGCCGAGCTGGCCGAGGCGGAGCTGACCGGCACCGCCGGCGGTGGCCTGGTCACCGCGACTGTCGCCGGCACCGGTGAGCTGAAGGCGATCAAGATCGACCCGAAGGCGGTCGACCCGGAGGACGTCGAGACGCTCGAGGACCTGGTGGTCGCGGCCGTGCACAACGCCGCCGAGGCGGCCCGTGAGCTGACCGAGAAGAAGATGGGCCCGGTCGCGGGTGGCATGGGCGGCCTCGGCCTGCCCGGGTTCTGAGCCGGCAGATGTACGAGGGTGCCATCCAGGATCTGATCGACGAGCTGGGCCGGTTGCCGGGCGTGGGCCCGAAGAGCGCCCAGCGGATCGCGTTCCACGTGCTGTCGGCGGATCCGGCCGACGTCAACCGGCTGGCCGGCGCGCTGCGCAAGGTCAAGGACCTGGTCCGGTTCTGCACGACCTGCTACAACGTGGCCGAGTCGGAGCAGTGCCGGATCTGCCGCGACCCACGGCGTACCGACGATGTGCTCTGTGTGGTCGAGGAGCCGAAGGACGTGGTGGCGATCGAGCGGACCGGCGAGTTCCGCGGGCGCTACCACGTGCTCGGCGGCGCGATCAATCCGCTGGAGGGCATCGGCCCGGACAACCTGCGGATCCGTGAGCTGATGACCCGACTCGGCGGCGGCGAGGTCCGCGAGCTGATCCTCGCCACCGACCCGAACACGGAGGGTGAGGCGACCGCGACCTATCTGGCGCTGATGGTCAAGCCGATGGGGATCGCGGTGACCCGGCTCGCGAGTGGACTGCCGGTCGGCGGCGACCTGGAGTACGCCGACGAGATCACGCTGGGCCGGGCCTTCGAGGGCCGACGGGCCGTCTGAATTCCGTCGTACCGCCTCCGGCGGGTGCCCTGCGGGGTGCCCGCCGGACGTGTCTCCGGGCCGGACCGGGACGGCCGTCGATCTAACAGGAACGTGCGTCCGGGACCGGATCGACGTAATAAATTTGCCCTTCAAACCGACGAAAGTTCGGCGACGTAAGGGATTCTCCTTCGATTCGTATGCCTCGTTGCGGAACAGACACGATTCGATACCAACCCGCCCCCCGCCCGTTTCCGCGCCGTCCAACCGAGGGCTAAGGTCTGCGCACATCGGTGACCCTGTCACCACGTTGTCCGTACCCCCAAGGACGAGGTGAAGCACCATGCGTGCATCCAGGCCGAAGGTCGCAATCGCGGCCGTCGCGGTCGCGGCCCTCGCGGTTGCAGGCTGCGCCGAGAGCGACCGTGAGAGTGGCTCCGGAGATAGCAAGAAGGACACCCTCGTCTTCGGCGTCGCCGGAGACCCGAAGGTGCTCGACCCCAGCTTCGCCAGCGACGGTGAGTCGCTGCGCGTGGCGCGCCAGGTCTTCGAGACCCTGGTCCGTCCGGAGGAGGGCGGCACCAAGGTGACGCCGGGCCTCGCCGAGTCCTGGACGCCGGATGCGGCGGGCACGACCTGGACGTTCAAGCTCCGCTCGGGTGTCAAGTTCCACGACGGCACCGACTTCAACGCCGAGGCCGTCTGCGTCAACTTCAACCGCTGGTACAACGCCAAGGGCCTCATGCAGAGCCCGGACGTGACCGCGTACTGGCAGGACGTCATGGGCGGGTTCGCCAAGAACGAGAACCCGGACCTGCCGCCGAGCCTCTTCAAGTCCTGCACCGCCAAGGACGCCACCACTGTGGACCTGGCGTTCACCCGGGTCTCCAGCAAGATCCCGGCCGCGCTCATGCTGCCGTCGTTCTCGATCCAGAGCCCCAAGGCGATGGAGCAGTACGACGCCAGCAACGTGACCGGCACCGCCGAGGACATCAAGTACCCGGCGTACGCGATGGAGCACCCGACCGGCACCGGCCCGTTCAAGTTCAAGGCGTGGGACGTCGCGAACAAGTCGCTCACCATCGAGCGCAACGACGACTACTACGGCGACAAGGCCAAGCTGAAGACCATCATCTTCAAGACGATCTCGGACGAGAACGCCCGCAAGCAGGCGCTCCGCTCGGGTGACATCCAGGGCTACGACCTGGTCGGCCCGGCCGACGTCGAGCCGCTGAAGAAGGAGGGCTTCAACGTCCTCACCCGGCCCGCCTTCAACATCCTCTACCTGGCGATCAACCAGAAGGGGAACCCGAAGCTGGCCGACCTGAAGGTCCGGCAGGCCATCGCGCACGCGCTGAACCGGCAGGCCCTGGTCGACTCGAAGCTGCCCCCGGGCGCCAAGGTCGCGATGAACTTCTTCCCGGACACCGTCGAGGGCTGGAACGGCGACGTCACCAAGTACGACTACAACCCGGAGAAGGCCAAGCAGCTGCTGGCCGAGGCCGGCGCGTCGAACCTGACGCTGAAGTTCCACTACCCGACCGAGGTCACCCGGCCGTACATGCCGAACCCGAAGGACATCTTCGAGCTGCTCTCGGCGGACCTCAAGGCGGTCGGCATCAACGTCCAGGCCATCCCGCTGAAGTGGAGCCCGGACTACCTCAACGCCACCACCTCCGGGAACAAGCACGACCTGCACTTCCTCGGCTGGACCGGTGACTACGGCGACGCGTACAACTTCATCGGCACCTTCTTCGACCGCCCGAAGGACGAGTGGGGCTTCAACAACCCCCAGCTCTTCGCGCAGTTCAAGGACGCCGACACCACCGCCGACGCGGCGGCCCGGACGGAGAAGTACAAGGCACTGAACAAGTCGATCATGGACTTCCTGCCGGGTGTGCCGATCTCGCACTCCCCGCCGGCGATCGTGTTCGGCAAGGACGTGACCGGGATCAAGGCGAGCCCGCTCACCGACGAGCGGTACGCGACCGCAGAGTTCAAGTGATCTGAAGGCACCGTACGCGGGCGGGCGCTGTGACCACAGCGCCCGCCCGCACCCCTCCGCACCCCCTCCGAGGCGCCCGTGTTCCGGTTCATCATCAGACGCCTGCTACAGCTGATACCAACGCTGTTCGGGCTCTCCGTCCTGCTGTTCATCTGGCTCCACCGACTTCCCGGCGGGCCCGAGACCGCGATCCTCGGTGAACGGGGCACGCCCGAGACGCGCGCCGCCATCCGGCGCAACCTCGGCCTCGACGAGCCGATCCTGGTCCAGTACGCCCGCTTCCTGCGGCGGATGATCCGGCTCGACCTGGGCACCTCGACCGGCACGAAGCGGGCCGTAACCACGGAGTTCGTGGAGCGGTTCCCCGGCACCGTCGAGCTGACGATCATGGCCATGATCCTCGCGGTCGGCATCGGCATCCCGCTCGGCTACCTGGCCGCCCGCCGTCGCGGCCGGTTCCTCGACCACGCCTCGGTCGGCGGATCGCTCATCGGCATCTGCATCCCGGTCTTCTTCCTGGCGTACGTGCTCAAGGCGATCTTCGCGGAGAACCTGGGCTGGTTCCCCTCCAGCGGCCGGCAGGACCCGACCATCGGGGCGACCCGGGTCACCAACTTCTTCGTCCTCGACGGGCTCATGACCCGCGAGTGGGACGCCGCCGCCGACGCGCTCTGGCACCTCGTGCTGCCGGGCATCGCGCTCGCCAGCATCCCGCTCGCGATCATCGTCCGGATCACCCGGGCCAGCGTGCTGGAGGTGCTCAACGAGGACTTCGTCCGGACCGCCGAGGCCAAGGGCCTGACCGAGCGGACCGTACGGCGCCGGCACGTGCTGCGTAACGCCATGCTGCCGGTGGCCACCTCGATCGGTCTCCAGACCGGTCTCCTGCTCTCCGGCGCGGTGCTCACCGAGACCGTGTTCGCGTTCAGCGGCATCGGCGCGTTCGTCGCCGAGTCGATCAGTCAGCGCGACTACCCGGTGCTGATGGGCTTCATCATGATCATTGCGGTGGTGTACGTGCTGGTGAATCTCCTGGTCGACCTCTCCTACAGCGTGATCGACCCGAGGGTGAGGGTGCGATGACCATCACCACTGGCAAGAAGCGCGAGAAGATCGACCGGCTCGCCGAGCTGGCCGCCCGCGACGACGAGCAGGGGGTGAGCCTCTGGAAGGAGGCGTTCCGCCGGCTGCGGCGCAACCCGGCGGCCGTCATCGGCGTGGTCATCCTGGCGGTCTTCGTCCTGGTCGCGGTCATCGGGCCGTTCCTCGTCCCGTACAGCCCGACGGACTCCATCGGCATCCGCGAGGGCCTGGTCAAGTCCGGCCAGGGCATCATCCCGGGCGTCTCCGCCGACCACTGGCTCGGCTTCGACCACCAGGGCCGGGACGAGTTCAGCCGGCTCATCGTCGGCGCCCGGCAGACGCTGCTCGTCGGCGTCGTCTCCACCCTGATCGGTCTCGCGGTCGGCGCGCTGATCGGCGGCGTCGCCGGTGCCGCGGCCGGCCTCGGCGGGCGCTGGGGCCGCTGGATCGACACCACCCTGATGCGCTTCATCGACATGCTGCTGGCCATGCCGAGCCTGCTGCTCGCGGTGAGCATCGCGGCGCTGCTCGGCGCCAGCCTCACCACCGTGATGATCGCCGTCGGTGTGGTGTCTGTGCCGATCTTCGCCCGGCTGCTGCGCGGCTCGATGATCGCCCAGTCCAACAGCGACTACGTGCTGGCCGCGACGTCGCTCGGCGTGAAGCGGTCCAAGATCGCCCTCACCCACGTGGTGCCGAACTCGATCGCCCCGGTCATCGTGCAGGCCACGCTGACGCTGGCGACCGCGATCATCGAGGCGGCCGCGCTGTCCTTCCTCGGTCTCGGCAACCCCGACTCGGCCATCCCGGAGTGGGGCGTCATGCTCGCCGACGCGCAGCCGTACCTGGGCATCCGGCCGGGCCTGGCGATCTATCCGGCGCTCGGCATCATCATCACCGCGCTCGGGTTCACCCTGCTCGGTGAGGCGATGCGCGAGGCCCTCGACCCGAAGCTGCGGAAGTAGGTCGGTAATGGCACTGCTCGAAGTGGACGACCTCTCCGTCACGTTCGCCCGTCGTGGGCAGCGCACCGTGCACGCGGTGGACGGGGTGTCCTTCTCGGTCGACGCCGGCGAGGTGGTCGGCCTGGTCGGCGAGTCCGGCTGCGGCAAGAGCGTCACGTCGCTGGCCATCATGGGCCTGCTGCCCAAGCAGCCGGGCCTGCGGGTCGGCGGCAAGGCGGTCTTCGACGGCACCGACCTGCTCCAGCTCGACGACCGGTCCCGCCGCGACATCCGCGGCCGGGACGTCGCGATGATCTTCCAGGATCCGCTGTCCTCGCTGAACCCGGTCATCCCGATCGGGCTCCAGGTGACCGAGGTGCTCGCCCGGCACCGGGGCATGAAGGGCGAGGCGGCCACCAAGGAGGCCGCCGACCTGCTCGACCGGGTGGGCATCCCGGACCCGCGTCGCCGGCTCAAGGAGTACCCGCACCAGCTCTCCGGCGGCATGCGGCAGCGGGCGCTGATCGCCATGGCGGTCGCCTGCCAGCCCCGGCTGCTGATCGCCGACGAGCCGACCACCGCGCTCGACGTCACCATCCAGGCGCAGATCCTGGAGCTGCTCAAGGACCTGGTCCGGGACTCCGGTACCGCCCTGGTCATGATCACCCACGATCTCGGCGTGGTCGCCGGCATGTGCGACACCATCAACGTGCTCTACGCCGGCCGGGTGGTGGAGACGGCCACCCGCCGTCCGCTGTTCCGCCAGCCCCGGCACCCGTACACCGAGGGGTTGCTCGGTTCGGTACCCCGCCTGGACGCCGGACGCGGCGAACGGCTCAACCCCATCCCCGGCTCGGTGCGCGACGTGCTGCCCTGGCCGGACGGCTGCGCGTTCGCCCCGCGCTGCGCCCGCCGGGTCGACGCCTGCGTGGGCGAGCCGCCGGAGCTGGTGCTCACCCACGACGCGCGCAGCTACCGCTGCGTCAACCCGGTGCCGGTTCCCGGCCTGACCCCGGAGGCGGACGCCCGCGCGACCGCGCCGACGACCACCGAACCGGGTGCGGTGCCGGCCCAGGCCGAGCCGGCCGACCCGCCCGCCGTGCCCGGCTTCGGACCGGCTCCGCGCGAGGAGGAGACCCCATGAGCGACGACGACATCCTCGTCGAGGTCCGCGACCTGAAGGTGCACTTCCCGATCCGCCGGGGCGTGCTCTTCGACCGGACCGTCGGGCACGTCAAGGCGGTCGACGGGGTGGACCTGAGCATTCCGCGCGGCAAGACGTACGGGCTGGTGGGCGAGTCGGGTTGCGGCAAGTCCACGCTCGGCCGGGCGCTGCTCCAGCTCAACCCGCCGACCAGCGGCGAGGTGAAGTTCGACGGCGTCGAGCTGACCACGCTGCCCGCCGGCAAGCTGCGCTCGATGCGGCGCCGGATGCAGATGATCTTCCAGGATCCGATGTCCAGCCTGGACCCCCGGCAGAACGTCGAGTCGATCCTGACCGAGGGCCTCCAGACCCACGGCATCGGCGCGAACCGGGACGACCGGCGGCGGATCATCGGCGAGACGCTCGACGCGGTCGGCCTGCCGAAGTGGGCGCTGTCCCGCTACCCGCACGAGTTTTCCGGCGGCCAGCGCCAGCGCATCGGCATCGCCCGTGCGCTCGTCCTCGGCCCGGAGCTGATCGTCGCCGACGAGCCGGTCTCCGCGCTGGACGTGTCGATCCAGGCGCAGGTGGTGAACCTGCTCGACGAACTCCAGGACAGCCTCGGACTGACCTACCTGGTCATCGCGCACGACCTGGCCGTGGTGCGGCACATCTCCGACATCGTCGGCGTGATGTACCTGGGCGCGCTGGTGGAGGAGGCGCCGAGCGACCGGCTCTACACCGAGCCGCTGCACCCGTACACCCGGGCGCTGATGTCGGCGGTGCCGGTGCCGGACCCGGACGTGGAGGACCGGCGCGAGCGCATCCTGCTCGCCGGTGACCTGCCGTCTCCGGCCAACCCGCCGTCGGGCTGCCGGTTCCACACCCGCTGCCCGTGGGCGCAGCCGACCCGCTGCGCGGACGAGCGGCCCGAACTGCGCCAGATCGGCGCCAGCCGGGTCGCCTGCCACTGGGCCGAGCAGATCGCCGCCGGCGAGCTGCGCCCGCACGAGGTGACCGCGAAGATCACCCGGCCGGAGGGCGAGGGCGACGAGCCGGGCGTGGTCTCCGCGCCCAGCGAGCCCGGATCGTACGTCTGACACGAAAAGGCGCGTCCCCACCCGGACCGGGTGGGGACGCGCCTTTTCGTCGGTCAGCCCTCGGGGCGGTTGAGCAGGCCCACCGCGATCGTGTGCACGGCGTCGAGCGCGGCCGGGTCCGCCAGCGGCGCCGAACCGCCGGTGACCGCGTACCACTCGTCGGCGTCCTTGTACTGCACCCGCAGCGTCACCCGGCCGTCGGCGTGCTCGGTGCGCAGCGTCAACTCGCCGGTCACCACGCCCACCTCGTCGGTCATGACCCCGCCCGGACCGGCGGTGATGTCACTGGTGCGGTCCGCCGGTCCGCCCGGCGCGCCCCCGGCCGGCGCACCCGGCACCGCGTCGGCGGTCATGCCCGCCCCGGCGACGTCGGCGGGCGCCGGCTGCCGGCCGTCCGCCGTCATCCCGGCCGAGGCCGGACCGGCCGGCGCGGACTCCGGGGCCGGTGCGGCGCCTGCCTCCGGCGCCGGTGTGGCGTCCGGCCCGGTCACGGTTTGCTCGCCCATGTGCAGCCCTCCAGCATGTCGGTGAGAGCGGCCTTCTCGGCACTTGTCACAGTCAGCCGCCAGTAGTGCTTGACCGTCACCCAGTCCGCCGCGTACTGACACCAGGACGACCGGTTCGGCGGCTTCCACTGGGACGGATCCTGGTCACCCTTTGCCCGGTTGGACCGCGCCGAAACCGCGATGAGCTGCGGCCGGGTCAGGTCGTTGGCGAAGTCGCCGCGCTTCGAGTCGTCCCACTCGTCCGCGCCCGAGCGCCACGCGGCGGCCAGCGGCACGGTGTGGTCGATGTCCACGTCCGACGGATCGTTGAGCACCACGCCGTCGTAGACGCTCTCCCACCGGCCGCCCACCACGTTGCAGCCGGACAGCTTGATGCCCTCGCCGTCGCGTTGCAGCACGCTGTCGCGCACGTCGCAGTTCTTGCCGGTGCCGCGCCAGTGCGGGAAGCGGGAGCGGCTGTAGCCCTTCATCGACCCGGCGGTGGCCACGGTCAGCTCACCGAGCTGCTTGTTGACGTTCCCGGCGGCGCTCGGCGGCGCCTCCGGCTCGCTGACCGACACGTCGCAGCCGGCCACGCCGAGGGCGAGCACCGCGCTCAGCGCGGCCGCCAGCCCGGCTCGGGCTCCTGATCTCGTACGCACAGACGACACCTCTCCAGCTTGCGTGCTCCGGGCGAGTCCGCACAGTACCCGGCGGCGGTTTCCGCGATTCGTGGCGTCGAGGGTGGGCGACGGGCAGAGTGGTGAGACGTGACCGCACCCGCTCCCGCGCTGCGTACCGGCTCCGCCGCCGGACGCGGCACGCTGCTCGCCGCGATCCTCGCCTCCGGCATGGTGTTCCTGGACAGCACGGTCGTGAACGTCGCACTGCCGCGCCTCGGCGCCGAACTGGACGCCACGGTCGCCGGTCTGCAGTGGACGGTGAACGGCTACCTGCTGATGCTCGCCGCGTTCGTGCTGCTCGGCGGCGCGCTCGGGGACCGGTTCGGGCGGCGGCGCGTCTTCCTGCTCGGCGTGCTCTGGTTCGCGGTGGCGTCGGTGCTCTGCGGGCTGGCCCAGGACACCGGATGGCTGGTCGCCGCCCGGTTCCTCCAGGGCGCCGGCGGGGCGTTGCTCACCCCCGGCTCGCTGTCGGTGCTCCAGGCCAGCTTCCACCCGGACGACCGGGGCCGGGCCATCGGCACCTGGTCGGGGCTGTCCGGGGTGTCCACAGCGCTCGGTCCGCTGCTCGGCGGCTGGCTCATCGACACGCTCTCCTGGCGGTGGATCTTCTTCGTCAACCTGCCGCTGGCCGTCGGCGTGGTGCTCGCCGCGCTGCGCTGGGTGCCGGAGAGCCGGGACGAGGAGGCGTCGCGTACCGGGGAGGGGCGGCGGTTCGACGTGGCCGGCGCGCTGCTCGGCGCGCTCGCGCTCGGCGGGATCACGTACGCGCTGATCGACGCCCCGGCGCGCGGCCTGGACTCCCCGGCGGTGCTGGTCGCGGCGGTACTCGGGGTGGCCGCCGTGGTGGTCTTCGTGCGCGTCGAGCGGCGGCGCGGCGACACCGCGATGCTGCCCACCGGGCTGTTCTCCAGCCGGCTGTTCTCCGTGCTGAACGTCTTCACGGTGGTGGTGTACGCGGCGCTCGGCGGGTTCACCTTCTTCCTCGCCGTCTACCTGCAGAACGTGGTTGGCTGGTCGGCGCTGCTCACCGGCCTGGCCACGGTGCCGATGACGGTGCTGCTGCTGGTCGGCTCACCGCGTGCGGGCGCGCTGTCGGCCCGCATCGGCCCCCGGCTGCCGCTCACCGTCGGCCCGGTGATCGCCGCGGTGGGTCTGCTGCTGCTGCGCCGGGTCGGGCCGGGCGCGTCGTACTGGGTGGACGTGCTGCCGGGCGTGACGCTGTTCGGCGCCGGGCTCACGCTCGTGGTCGCGCCGCTGACCACGTCGGTGCTCGGCGCCGTCTCGGACCGGTTCGCCGGGGTGGCGAGCGGCTTCAACAACGCGGCCTCCCGGGCCGGCGGCCTGCTCGCGGTGGCCGCGCTGCCGCTGCTGGTCGGGCTCTCCGGCACCGGGTACGAGCAGAAGGGCGCGCTGGCCGACGCGTACCGGGGGGCGCTGGCGTGGTGCGCCGGGCTGCTGCTGGCCGGCGCGGTGCTCGCCGCCGTGCTGATCCACCGGCCGCCGAAGCAGAGCGGGGGCCCGGCCTGAAGCCGGACCCCCGCGTCGCCGGAATCAGGCGCGGGTGCGGTTCACCGCACTCGTGACCGCCTTGATCGAGGCGGTGACGATGTTGGCGTCCACCCCGACGCCCCACACCGTGCGGCCGTCCACCTCGCACTCCACGTACGCGGCGGCCTGCGCGTCACCGCCGGAGGACAGCGCGTGCTCGTGGTAGTCGAGCACCCGTACCGCCACGCCCAGGGACTGCAACGCGTTGACGTACGCGTCGATCGGGCCGTTGCCGACGGCGGTGAGCGCGCGGGTCTCGCCGCCGAAGCCGACGCGGGCGTCGATCTCGACCTTGCCGTCGACGGTGCCGATGGTGTACTCGGCCAGCTTGACGGCCGGATCGACCTGGTGGTCGACCAGGTAGTTGCGGGCGAAGATCTCCCACATCGCGCCCGGCTCGACCTCGCCGCCGTCGTGGTCGGTGACCTGCTGCACCACGCCCGAGAACTCGATCTGGAGGCGGCGCGGCAGGTCGAGCTGGTGCTCGGTCTTCATGATGTACGCGACGCCGCCCTTGCCGGACTGCGAGTTGACCCGGATGACCGCCTCGTAGGTGCGGCCCAGGTCCTTCGGGTCGATCGGCAGGTAGGGCACCGCCCAGGTGAAGTCGTCCACCGGCACCCCGGCCGCCGCCGCGTCGGCGTTCAGCGCGGCGAAGCCCTTGTTGATCGCGTCCTGGTGCGAGCCGGAGAACGCGGTGTAGACCAGGTCGCCCGCGTACGGGTGGCGCTCGTGCACCGGCAGCTGGTTGCAGTACTCGACGGCGCGCTTGATCTCGTCGATGTTCGAGAAGTCGATCATCGGGTCGATGCCCTGGGAGAACATGTTCAGGCCCAGCGTCACCAGGTCGACGTTGCCGGTGCGCTCGCCGTTGCCGAACAGGCAGCCCTCGATCCGGTCGGCGCCGGCCAGCAGGCCCAGCTCGGCGGCGGCCACGCCGGTGCCCCGGTCGTTGTGCGGGTGCAGGCTCAGCACCAGGCTGTCCCGCCGCGGCAGGCGCCGGTGCATCCACTCGATCGAGTCGGCGTAGACGTTCGGCATCGCCATCTCGACGGTGGCCGGCAGGTTGATGATCAGCTTCCGGTCCGGCGTCGGGTCGATCACGTCGATGACCGCCGAGCAGACCTCCAGCGCGTACTCCAGCTCGGTGCCCGTGTACGACTCCGGCGAGTACTCGTAGTGGATGTCGGTGTCCGGGGTGTGGATCTCCGCGTACTTCTGGCACAGCCGCGCGCCCTGCGTGGCGATGTCGGTGATGCCGTCGCGGTCCAGGCCGAAGACCACCCGGCGTTGCAGCGTCGAGGTGGAGTTGTAGAAGTGCACGATGGCCCGGTGGGCGCCGCGCAGCGACTCGAAGGTCCGCTCGATCAGGTGCTCCCGGCACTGGGTCAGCACCTGGATGGTGACGTCCTCGGGGATCAGGTCCTGCTCGATCAGCTGCCGTACGAAGTCGTAGTCGGTCTGGCTCGCCGACGGGAAACCGACCTCGATCTCCTTGTAGCCCATCTGCACCAGGAGCTGGAACATCCGCCGCTTGCGCTCGGGCGACATCGGGTCGATCAGGGCCTGGTTGCCGTCGCGGAGGTCGACTGCGCACCAGCGGGGCGCGGCCTCGACGCGGCGGGTCGGCCAGGCGCGGTCCGGCAGGTCGACGCCGAACTCACGGTCGTACGGAACGTAGCGGTGGACCGGCATCCGGCTGGGGCGCTGGCGGGCGAACGGATCGGTCTCGGTGACAGGTTGAGCCATCTCGGAGTGCTCCCTGGAACATGTGGCGTCAGCAGATCGGAAAGGTGTCGGCGGGATGCCGGGCGACGGTGCGCGGCGGTGCCGAGAAGAAGATCGGATGTGCTGGACGGCGCGTAGCGACTCCGCGACGAGGTGCCGGCCGGTCAGGCCTCGTCGCGGCAGCCAAGGAGAAGGTACGCGCGCCACATGACAGGGTCACCCTACGTGGTGGGACGTGCCGTGGGAAGGCTGGTCCGGACTATGGGACCGGAGTCACCGAGTCGGTGGACGTCGCCACGCCCGGTAGCCGAGGTGTCCGCTCGGCCCGGGCCACCGCGGGCACGATCACCAGCCCGACCAGGACGAACAGCGCCGCAGCCGGGTACCAGCCCCAGCCCCCGGTGCTCACGCCGAGCGCGGTCAGCCCGGCCGGAGCGATCAGGAACTGCAACTGGGAGCCGAGCCCGAACGCGCCGACGTACGCGCCGCGCTGGGCTGCGGGCGGCAGCGTTGCGGTGAGCCCCCAGGCGCCCGCCGACTCGATCAGTTCCGCCAGGATGAGCAGCGTCGCGGCGGCCACCAGCACCGCCACGGTGAGCGGTCCCCGAGTCGCACCGGAAACCGGCAGGACCAGGCAGAACCCGGCGATCAGCACCGCGCCCCGGCGGGACGCCCGAGCCGCGCCCGGCGCGTCGTCCGCGCCCCGGCTGGCGCGTACCTGGAACAGCACGATCAGCACGGTGTTGAGCAGCACCAGCCCGGCGATGATCGTCTTCGGCGCGTCGGTGTGGGTGAGGATCCACAGCGGCATCACCGTCAGGTAGAGCGTCTGGTGCGCGGTGAGCAGCCCGGAGAGCAGCGCGACGGCCATGAAGGGTCGGTCCCGCAGCACCGCCAGCCGGCTCATCGGCTCGGCGGGGCGGGTCACCTCCGGCAGCCGGGGCAGGCGGCGGACGAAACCGGCGGTCACCAGGAAGACCACGGCGATGAACCAGACCATCCCGCGGTACGCCCAGATCGTGTCGACGGCCAGCACCAGGCCGCTGATCAGGGCGCCGATCCCGAAGCCGACGTTCAGCGAGGAGCGCTGGTAGGCCATCGCGGTGACCCGTTCCTCCGGGCGCAGCACGTTGATCGAGTAGACCTGGCGGGCCACGCCGGTCGCCGCGCCCGTCACGGCCAGCGCGATCACCACCGCGAGGAACCCGGCGAAGCCGCCGACGAACGGGTACGCGGCGAACAGCGCCGCGTCGAGCAGCAGGCAGACGATCCACACCCGCTGCGGCCCGTACCGGTCGGTGAACCCGCCCAGCGGCACGGTGCCGAGCAGGGACGCCCCGGCGGCGAGTGAGAGGCCGAGCCCCACCTGGGCCGGGCTCAGCCCGAGCGCCCGGGTGAAGAAGACGGCGCTGCCCGCCTGGAACAGGCCGGTGCCGACGGCGTAGACCATCGCCTGCACGGCCAGGGCGCGGGTCAGCCCGGCCGGTGGTACGACGTCGCGGACGGCGGTGCGGATGCTCTCTCTGGCCCCCATGACCGGTGAGCAAACCGTGCCCCCCGCGCTCCGGTCGAACCTTTTAGTGTGGGCCGAATCCGGCGTCCGGGGGTGCGCGTGTCCGAGTTGCGGTTCAACCTGGCCGACGTGGCGGGGGTGCGGTTCGCGGTGTCGCCGGCCAACGAGACCGTGATGAGCATGTGGGCGCTGGCCGAGCCGGTCCGCTACGCGGTGCACCTGCAGTGGATCGACCGCGCCCGGACGACGCTGCGCCGCCCCGAGGTGGCCGACCGGGTCCGCCCGTTGACGGATCTGACCCGGCCGCGCCGCTGGCTACCCGACTTCCTGACCCCGGCCGCCCGCCCGGACGCCGACATGGCGGACCAGCTCGACCAGATCGCGGCGACGCCGCCCGACGTGGTGGTGCAGGACCTGCTGGCCACCGTTCCGAGCCGTCCACTGAGCCCGTTCGGGCAGGCGCTGCTCGCCGATCCGCGCGGGCTGCTGCCGCAGTTGGTGGAGGCGCTCCGGGTCTGGTACGAGGAGGCGATCGCGCCCGACTGGCCGCGCATGCGGGCGCTGCTCGACGCCGATGTGGCGTACCGGGCGGCCCAGCTCGCCGAGGGCGGCGCCGGCCGGCTGTTCGAGCAGCTGCACCCGAGCCTGCGCTGGCTCGGCGACCGCGTGGTGAGCGACGACCCGTTCGAGCGGGACTTCGACCTGCGGGGGCGGGGACTGGCGCTGAACCCGAGCGTGTTCACCGACCGGCGGGTGCTGTGGAACCTGCTGGAGGACTCGATGCCCGCCGGGGCGTACCCGGTGCGGGCGGTCGGGACGCTGTGGGAACGCGTACCCGAACCGGCCGGCGACGCGCTCGCCCGGGTGGTCGGCGGCGGCCGGGCCGCCCTGCTGAACCTGCTCGACGCGGCGACGACCACCACGGACCTCGCCCGGCTCACCGGGATGTCCGCCGGGAACGTGTCCCAGCACCTCTCCGCGTTGCACGCCGCTGGTCTCGTCGTCCGGTCCCGGTCCGGGCGGCACGTGCTCTACCGCAACACCGAGGTCGGTGCCGCGTTGCTGCGCGCGGCGCGGGGCGGCTGAGCGGGACGCGTCACGGCGCGGCCGGGCTCGGGGCGTCCCGGCTCACCGGCTCGCCGTCGGTCACCGCGCCGGCCAGCTCGACGGTGCCCGGCGCGGCGCCGGGCTCGCCGGTCAGCGTCAGGGTGCCGAATCCGGCCCGTACCGCCGCCGGTGTGCCGTCCTCGCGGAAGCAGTAGATGCCCACGTCGAGCGGCGCGTTCAGCGACGCCGAGGTGCTGTCGACGGTGTAGCACGGGCCGTCGGCGCCCGGCAGCGGCTCGGCGGGGGAGACGGCGAGCGGCGCACGCCTGTCGGTCAGCACCTCCAGCCAGTCGGTGAACGGGTGCTGAACGCGGGGGTCGAGCCGGCGCGGCACCGCGTCGTCGGCGTCGCCGAGGCGGACGCAGGCCGCCGCCTGCGCCCAGCCGGCCGAGGGCAACGCGCACTGGAACAGCCCGTCGGAGGTGCCGGCGAGCGAGACGTCCACCGTGCCGGCGTGCCCCCAGCCGGGCACGTCGACCCGCCAGCTGCCGTCGTTGGCGCTGGTGAAGGCCACAGTGCGGGGCGTGCCGTCGGCGGGCGCGAACGCGTACGTGGCGGTGAGGTGGCGGTCCTGCGCCGCGGCGGCCAGCCCGGCCAGTTCCTCGCGGGCGGCGTCGACCTGCACCGGGACCGGGTCGGCGGTGCCGGTGGGCGCCGCCTCGGGACGGCCGCCGTCGCAGGCGGCCAGCAGTACCGGCAGGGTGAGCGCGACCACGCCGGTCAGGCGGGCCGCACGTCGATGAGCGTGCACCGGCTCATTCTGCGTCGTGGACACGGTTCCGGTCAGCCCACCGTACGGCTGTACCGCTTGGCGTGTCGCGTACTTCCGGGCTGGTGAGCCGCCCCACGCCGGGGCCGGATGGTGGGATCACCCGACCCGGCGTCGCGGCCCGCCCGATAGGCTGAGGCGGTCTGACACGCGCCGCCGGACCGAGAGACCCGGCGGCGTCGGCACGCTCAGGGTCGTCGCTGGGAGGGAGTGCACCGTCGTGGCACTCGTGGTGCAGAAGTACGGCGGGTCCTCCGTCGCCAACGCCGAGCGGATCAAGCGGGTGGCCGAGCGCATCGTGGCCGCGCGCAAGGCCGGCGACGACGTGGTGGTGGTGGTGTCCGCCATGGGCGACACCACCGACGAGCTGCTCGACCTGGCCAACCAGGTCAGCCCGCTGCCGCCGGGCCGCGAGCTGGACATGCTGCTCACCGCCGGGGAGCGGATCTCCATGGCGCTGCTCGCCATGGCCATCCACAACCTGGGGTACGAGGCCCGCTCGTTCACCGGTTCGCAGGCCGGCGTGATCACCACCTCGGTGCACGGCCGGGCCCGGATCATCGACGTGACCCCGGGTCGGCTCAAGGGCGCGCTGGACGAGGGCGCGGTGGTCATCGTGGCCGGCTTCCAGGGCGTCTCGCAGGACACCAAGGACGTGACCACGCTCGGGCGGGGCGGCTCGGACACCACCGCCGTGGCGCTCGCCGCCGCGCTGGAGGCGGACGTCTGCGAGATCTACACCGACGTGGACGGCATCTTCACCGCCGACCCGCGCATCGTGCCGAACGCCCGGCACATCAGGCAGATCACCTACGAGGAGATGCTGGAGCTGGCCGCCTGCGGCGCGAAGGTGCTGCACCTGCGCAGCGTCGAGTACGCGCGGCGCGCGGGCTTGCCGATCCACGTCCGTTCGTCATACTCGACCAACACCGGCACGATGGTCACCGGATCGATGGAGGACCTTCCTGTGGAACAGGCACTGATCACCGGGGTCGCCCACGACCGCAGCGAAGCGAAGATCACGATCGTCGGCGTGCCCGACGAGCCGGGCGCCGCCGCGTCGATCTTCGACACCGTGGCCGGCGCGGAGATCAACATCGACATGATCGTGCAGAACGTGTCCACCGAGGGCACCGGCCGCACGGACATCTCCTTCACGCTGCCCAAGGCCGACGGTCCGACCGCGATGACCGCGCTCAGCAAGATCCAGGAGTCGGTCAAGTTCAAGGGCCTGCTGTACGACGACCACGTCGGCAAGGTCTCGCTGATCGGCGCGGGCATGCGCTCGCACCCGGGCGTGGCCGCCGGCTTCTTCGCCGCCCTCGGCGCGGCCGGTGTGAACATCGAGATGATCTCCACGTCGGAGATCCGGGTCTCCGTGGTCTGCCGCGACACCGACCTCGACAAGGCGGTCCGGGCCATCCACGACGCCTTCGAGCTGGGTGGTGACACCGAAGCCGTCGTCTACGCCGGCACCGGGCGGTAGCGCGTCATGGCGTCGCTGCCCACCCTCGCCGTGGTCGGGGCGACAGGTGCCGTCGGTACGGTGATGTGCCAGATCCTCTCCTCCCGGCGCAACGTGTGGGGCGAGATCCGGCTGCTCGCCTCCGAGCGGTCGGCGGGCCGGCGCGTGCAGTGCCGGGGCGAGGAGCTGACCGTCCAGGCGCTCACCGCCGACGCGCTCGACGGCGTCGACGTGGCGATGTTCGACGTGCCGGACGACGTCTCCGCGCAGTGGGCCCCGGTCGCCGCCGCGCGCGGCGCGGTGGTGGTGGACAACTCCGGCGCCTTCCGGATGGACCGCGACGTGCCGCTCGTGGTCCCCGAGATCAACCCCGAGCAGGTGCGGAACCGGCCCAAGGGCATCATCGCCAACGCCAACTGCACGACGCTGGCGATGATCGTGGCGGTCGCGCCGCTGCACCGCGAGTACGGCCTGCGCGAGCTGGTGCTCGCGTCGTACCAGGCGGTCTCCGGGGCGGGTCAGGCCGGCGTGGACGCGCTGCACCTCCAGCTCGGCAAGATCGCCGGCGACCGGGTGCTCGGCTCCCGCGCCGGTGACGTGCGACAGGCCGTCGGCGACGAGCTGGGTCCGTTCCCGGCGCCGCTGGCGCTCAACGTCGTACCGTGGGCGGGCTCGCTCGCCGACGGCGGCTGGTCGTCCGAGGAGATGAAGCTGCGCAACGAGTCGCGCAAGATCCTCGGGCTGCCCGACCTCAAGGTGTCCGCCACCTGCGTACGGGTGCCGGTGGTGACCGGTCACTCGGTCGCCGTGCACGCGGTCTTCGCCACCGAGGTGGACGCCGAGGGCGCCCGCGAGGTGCTGCGCAACGCCCCGGGCGTGATCCTGGTCGACGACCCGGCGGCGGGGGAGTTCCCGATGCCGATCGACGCGGTCGGCACCGACCCGTCCTGGGTGGGCCGGATCCGCCGTGCGGTGGACGACCCCCGCGCCCTGGATTTGTTCGTGACCGGCGACAACCTCCGCAAGGGCGCCGCCCTCAACACGGCCCAGATCGCCGAACTCCTGGCCAAGGACCTGACCCGCCCATAACGCGCCGTCCCGCCCTCCCTCTCTCGGGGGCGCCGCCCTCGCTGCGTTGATCTTGCACTTTCGGCCCCGCTCGTGGGACATGTGCGGCATTTGCCAGGGCCCGAAGTGCAAGATCGCGGGGGAGAGAGGAGGGAGGGCGGGGGTGGGTCAGGCGGCGCTGAGGTGGACTCCGTCGCGGCCGTGGCGCTTGACCGCGTAGAGGGCCTGGTCGGCTCGGTGCAGGGTGCGTTCGGGGGACTCGCCGGGTCTCGGCAGGGCGACGCCGACGCTGATCGTCCGGCCGGTGCGGCGGGCCGCCTCGGTGAGCCGTTCGGCGATGCGCACCGCCTCCTCCGGGCGGCTCACCTCGATCACCGCCACGAACTCGTCGCCACCGGTCCGGTACAGCTCGTCGCCCTGGCGCAACGCGCCCTCCAGCGCCCGGGCCAGCCCCACCAGCAGCCGGTCACCGGCCTGGTGGCCGTACGTGTCGTTGACGTCCTTGAACCCGTCCACGTCGATCGCCAGCAGCGCGGTACGCCCCGGCGTCGCGGTGGCGATCCGCTGCCCGAACGGGCCGGTGTGCCGCAGTCCGGTGAGCGGGTCCGAGCTGGCCTGCTCGCGCAGCCGGGCGAGCGTACGCAGCCGGTCCAGGCAGGTCCACGCCTGCCCGGCGAGCAGCTCGATCAGGTTGACAGTGGTCGGGTCGGGCCGCAGGCGCTGCTCGTCGGCGACGAGCAGTACGCCGCCGGAGGCCGCTGTGCCGACCGGCACCGCCACCAGCGTGCGCGCGCCGGCCCGGGTCAGCGGCAGGTACTCCTCGGTGGGCGGATGGCCCGCCTCGCCCAGCGTGTACGCCGACCCGTACCGGTGGGCCCTGTCGATCATGCGGTCGAGCGCGGCCGGTCCGGCCTCGTCCAGCTCGGCCCGGATCCGCGCCTCCAGATCACCCGGGGTGCCGGTGGGCGCGCCGAGGCGGGGGCCGCGCCGGCCGGTGAGCACCAGCACGGCGGCGGAGAGCGCCGACACGTCCCGGGCCGCGGCCAGCGCGGCGGTCATCAGGTCCCAGTCGGTCGGGGCGGCGGTGAACGCGGCGGCGTGCCGGAGCAGCTTCTCGCTGCGGCTCTCGGCCGGTGGCCCGCCGAGCGCGGCGATCCGCCCGCCGAGGCGGTCGGCCACCAGTTCGGCGGTCTCCCGCCACGCGGCGAGCACGACCGGCTCGCTCCACTGCAGGTCGAGCACCCCGATCGGACGGCCGTCCGGGTCGCGTACCGGCACACAGAGTTCGGCGGTGACGTCCGGGCGGACCTCGAGGTAGTCGGGGTCGGCGGCGACGTCGGGCACGGCGGCGGTGATCCCGGAGGCGTAGACCCGCCGCACCACCGAGGGTTCGGGCCGGTGCCGGCCCGGCGGGGTGCCGTCGGCGGTCGCCGGCACGTGCGAGAACACCTGCCAGGCGCCGGTCGCGGCGACGCAGCGCAGACGGTCGTGGACGCGGAGCAGGACGGTGGCGGTCGCCGGGGTGTGCCGGGCGAGCGCGGCGACGGTCCACTGGCACGCCTCCGGGACGGTGGACGCCGTGGGGAGGCGCACCGTGACGTCGCGGAGGACTCGCTCGTGATCCACGTCGTTCCTGCTCGGAGGGGGTCGGGTCGCGATCAAGGGTACTCAGCGCGCCCGCCGCCGACCTTCGTACACATGTGCTATCCACAGGCTGTGGACGCAGCCTGTGGGCGAGAGCGGGCCTGCGCGGGGAGGGTGCGCGGCGATAGCGTGAGGGCCCGGGCACCCGAGGAGGCGGCCGATGCTCATCGCCCAGCTCAGCGACCCCCACGTGACCACCGGCCCGCTCGCGGCCGACCCGGCGTCCGGACTGCACCGGGCGCTCGGCACGGTGCTCGCGCTGCGTCCCCGGCCCGACTGCGTGGTGATCACCGGTGACCTCACCGCCAACGGGCGGCCGGACGAATACCTCGCCCTGCGCGAGATCGTCGGCGCGTTCCCGCTGCCGGTGCACCTGGTGACCGGCAACCACGACGACCGCGAGTCGCTGCTCGACACGTTCGGCGGCACCCCCTACCTGGCCGGTGGTTTCTCGGCGCACTACCACGTCGACCTGCCGGACGCGACGCTCGTGGTGCTCGACTCGCTCACCCCGGGCAGCCCGGGCGGACGGCTCGGCGACGAGCAGCTCGCCTGGCTGGACGGGGTGCTCGCCGGGCGTACCGACGCGCCCGCCGTCGTGTGCCTGCACCATCCGCCGGTCGCGGTGGGCGTGCCGGGCATGGACGCGATGGGTCTCGCCGACGCCGACGCGCTCGCCGCCGTGGTCGGCCGTCACCCCCATGTCGTACGCGTCGCCGCGGGCCACCTGCACCGCCAGGTGACGAGCGCGTTCGCCGGTACGGTGCTGACCACCGCGCCGAGCACCTGGATCCAGGTGAGCCTGACCATGACCGACGAGGAGGAGCCGGGGTTCGTCGCCGAGCCCACCGCCTTCCTGCTGCACCGCGTCGCCGACGGCGGCTGCGTGACGCACACCGTCCAGGTCAGCCATGCCGCCGGGCGCACCTGCTGGTTCTGAGCCGCACCGCCGATGCTCTGGTACGTCGCGTACGGCTCGAATCTGCACGCCGCCCGGCTCGACTGGTACCTGCGTGGCGGGTGTCCACCGGGCGGGCTGCGCACGTACCCCGGCTGCCGGGACCACCGGCCACCGCGCCGGACGGTCCCGGTGCTGATCCCCGGCGGCGTCTACTTCGCCGGGGAGTCGCGGGCCTGGACCGGCGGCATGGCGTTCTACGACCCGCTGCTGCCCGGGCGCGCCGCGGCGCGCGGCTACCTGGTGACCGTCGAGCAGTTCGCGGACATCGCCGCGCAGGAGATGTACCGGCCGCCCGGCGCCGACCTGGCCGGGATCCTCACGGCGGTCGAGACCGGGCGGGCGAGGCTCGGGCCGGGCCGCTACGAGACGCTGCTGCGCGTCGGCGTCCACGAGGGCCTGCCGATGCTCACGTTCACCGCGCCGCACCGGGCGGTGGAGGTGCAGTGGACCCGGCCCGCCCCGGTCTATCTCGGAATGCTGGCGCGCGGACTGCGCGAGGCGCACGGCTGGGACGCCGCGCGGACGGTCGGCTACCTGGCGGGCCGGCCGGGGGTCGCCGGGCGGTGGACGCGGCCGGCGTTGCGCAGGCTGGTCTGCGCCGCCCACAGCGGATCTCCAACCGGCACGCCCGGCAATGAGTCGAGTTCGGACAGTTTGCGCGATGTGCCGGGCCGTCGGACATGAACGACCGTTCGGTCCGCGATGGGTGTCCGGCAGGGGGTGATTCCGGCAAGGACGGTTGCCAGCGCAAGGAATTCCGCGTGACATGAGCGTCGGCGCCGGCTCCCTGTCCCTGGGAGCCGGCGCCTTCGACGACGGGCGGCATCGACAGCGTGCGCCGCGCGGAATTTCACCTGACCGTCATGTCCGACTCGTCCGGCAGACCGGTACGGGCCGCCCGAGGCAACGACGATTCCTGATGCCGCCCCGTTCGACCTGGCGGCCGGTGGATGAGAAGCTACCCCGGCGGGGCGGCGTTCCCCCGAGTACCGCCCTCCGCGATCGACACCTGTCACGGCACGGATCAGGGTCGCCGGGCGAACCATCGCCCGGACGCCACATACCGGCATCTCACGAGGAGTTCCATGTCCGTCACCGGGATGCGACGCCGGGCCGCCGTCGGCCTGGCCGCACTCGCCGCGACCGCGTTCACCGCGGTCGCCGTCACCCCCGACCAGGCCGAGGCCCGCCCGAAGCCGGTCGACGTCCAGTTGCTCGCGATCAACGACTTCCACGGCAACCTGGAGCCGCCGACCGGTTCCAGCGGCAGCATCGACGGCCAGCCGGCCGGTGGCGCGGAATACCTGGCCAGCCACCTGAAGTCGATGCGCGCCGCCGCCAAGCAGCAGGGCAAGGGCACCGTCACCGTCGCCGCCGGTGACCTGATCGGCGCCTCGCCGCTGCTGTCCGCCGCGTTCCACGACGAGCCCACCATCGAGGAGATGAACCTCGTCGGGCTGGAATTCGCGAGCGTCGGCAACCACGAGTTCGACGAGGGCGCGTCCGAGCTGCTGCGCATGCAGCGCGGCGGCTGCCACCCGGTGGACGGCTGCGCCGACGGCACCCCGTTCGGTGGCGCCAAGTTCACGTACCTCTCGGCGAACGCCTTCAAGACCTCCACCGGTCTGCCGCTGATGCAGCCGTTCGGCATCAAGATCGTCAAGGGTGTCCCGATCGGCTTCATCGGGATGACCCTGGAGGGCACCCCGAACATCGTCAGCCAGCAGGGTGTCGCCGGCCTGCGGTTCACCGACGAGGCCGACACCGCCAACAAGTACGCCAAGATCCTGCGCCTGCTCGGGGTCAAGAGCATCGTCGTGCTGCTGCACGAGGGCGGTGTGCAGAACGGTGGCGGCATCAACGACTGCACCGGCTTCAGCGGCCCGATCGTGGACATCGCCAACCGGATGGACCCGTCCATCGACGTGATCGTGAGCGGGCACACCCACGCCGCGTACAACTGCAACATCAACGGCAAGCTGGTCACCAGCGCCAGCTCGTTCGGTCGCCTGGTCACCCAGATCGACCTGAAGATCGACCCGCGTACCCGCGACGTGGTCACCGCGTCCGCGAACAACGTGGTGGTCACCCGGGACGTCGAGCCGGACCGGCCCTCGACCGACCTGATCAACCGGTACAAGACCGCGCTCGGCCCGGTGGCCGACCGGGTGGTCGGCGAGACCACCGCCGCGATCACCAAGACCCAGGAGAACCTGTACCAGACCGGGGTCGACGCCAACGGCAAGCCGACGTACCAGACCGGTGAGTCGCCGCTGGGCAACCTGATCGCCGACGCGCAGCTCGCCGCGACCGACACCGAGCAGAACGCGGTCGCCGCGTTCATGAACCCCGGTGGCGTACGCGCCGACCTCGACGCCGGCCCGGTCACCTACGCCGAGGCGTTCACCGTGCAGCCGTTCGCCAACAACCTGGTGACGCTCGACCTGACCGGCGCGCAGCTCTACTGCATGCTGGAGCAGCAGTTCACTGTGGCGCGCGTGCTCTACGCGTCCTCGACGGTTAATTACGTCGTGGACGTCAACGGCACCACCGCACCGGCCGGCACGCCGTGCGCCGGCACCCGGGTGGTCCGGGGCAGCCTCACCATCAACGGCACCCCGGTGACCGACACCACCACCTACCGGGTCACCGTGAACAACTTCCTCGCCGGTGGCGGCGACGGCTTCAGCGTCCTGACCGGTGGCACCAACGCGGTGACCGGCCAGATCGACCTGGACGCCTTCACCGCGTACCTGACCGAGAAGTCGCCGGTCTCCCCGCCGGCGCTGGACCGGATCCGCACGACCGCCGAGGTCGCGGTCGGCTGACGGCCGACCCGCACCGCCGAACGGGCCCCGGAGCGACGCTCCGGGGCCCGTTCGCGCTTCGTCTCAGGCTGCCGCTCCGTGTCAGGTCGCCCGCGCGGGCTCGGGCTCCGGCGTCGCGGCGGTTGCCGGGCGGCCGTCCTGCACGGCGGTGAGCAGCGGACGCAGCGACAGTGCGAGCACCGAGGCGGCCAGGCAGCCGCCCACCACGACGGCGACCCACACCCGCCCGTTCGCCGCGCCGATCAGCGGGCCGGCGGTCACCGGGCCGACCACCCCGCTGATCCCGAAGATCATCGAGCTCATCGCGTTGTACCGGCCGCGCAGCTCGTCGGTGGCCAGCGCGTTGGTCAGGGCCGGCATGACCGGCGACAGCATCGTCTCGCCGAACCCGAAGATCGCCGAGCAGGCCACCACGCCGAGCGCCGCGAGCACCGCGTTGCCGCTGCCCACCACGCCCGCCGCGCCGAGCACCAGCCAGGCGCCGGCGAAGACCGCGCCGACAGCGGCGAGTGCACGGGTACGGCTGCGCCCCTCCAGCCGCCGGATCACCAGCAGCTGCGACAGCACGATCATCACGGTGTTCGCGGCCAGCGCCCACGCCACCACCCGGGGCGTCACCTCGACCACCCGCACCGAGTACGCCGCGAAGCCCACCTCGATCTGCGCGTACCCGCAGGTGGTGAGCACCAGGCCGAAGATGACCAGGCGGCGGAACGGCCGGTCCCGCAGCACCGTCAGGTAGCCGCCGGTCCTCCGGTCGTCGGCCTTCGCGCCCGTCGCCACGGCCGGCCGGCGCCCGACGTGCGGCAGGCTCAGCAGGATCAGCGCGGGCGTCAGGTAGCTCACCGCGTCCAGCAGGTAGATCACCTCGAAGGTGATCGGACGGGCCACGTCGACCACCGCGCCGGAGATCAGGCCGCCGGTGCCGATACCGAGGTTGAGCAGCGCGAAGTTGAGCCCGAAGACCCGCTGCCGCTCGCCGTCGTCGGTCAGCGAGGCGAGGATCGTGTTCTGCCCGGCCCAGATCGCCGAGCTGCCGACGGCGACGAGCGTCATCACGCCGAACGCCGAGGCCGTCGAGTCGACCAGCGCCAGCGAGCCGGTGCCGATCGCCTCGATCACCAGGCAGGGCAACACCACCCGGCGCGCGCCGAACCGGTCGATGAACGTGCCGGCCAGCGGCGAGAGAGCCAGCGTGACCGCGCCGAACCAGCCGATCACCAGCCCGGCCCGGGTGTCGGTCAGACCGCGTACGTCGGTGAGGTAGATGAACAGGAACGGCAGGGTGAGGCCGCGCCCGACAGCGGAGAACAGCGTGCCCAGGAGGATCCGGCGGGCTTCGGGACGGGCGGGCAGGGCGCGGCGCAGCATGCTGGGATTCTGTTCGGCGGGTACGACTCTCGCGACCCGTTTACCCCTTACCGACGCGGTCGCCGGGCCGGAAGGTGAGCGATCACACGTGCTCTGCCATGCTGACCCGGTGACGACGACCTGGCGGCACCTGCCCGCACCGGCCCGCGAGATCGCCGAGACGGCCACCGACGCGGTGACCGCCGCGCGTGCCCGCGACGCCGAGGCGTACGCCCCGGCCGTCGAACGGCTGGCCACCGCCGACCGGGCCGGGCTGGTGCTCGGCGGCGTGGTCCGGCTGCTGCTGGAGGAGGGGCACCCGGACGGGCTGGACGGCGACGACGTACGGCAGGTGCTGGAACAGTGCGTCCGGTCGGCGGCGTCGTGGTGGCCCGACGTCGACCCGCACGTGCTGCTGGTGCTGCTGGCCGGTGCGCTCGGCGTCTACGACCCGGGCGACGACGAGAGTCCGCCCGACCCGGCGGCGATCGCCTGGCACGCGCCGCTGCTGGTGGCCGATCTGCTGGCGGTCACCGGGCGCCCGTTCGCCGAGTACCTGACCGCCGCGTTCGCCGAGGTGGCCCGGACCGAGCTGCACGACTGACGGTCCTTGTTGTCCGGCGGCTTACGGGCTGGCTGCGGGCGCGCCTTGCTTACGGGCTGGCGGCCAGGAAGACGAACGCGGCGAGCAGCACCAGGTGCACGCCGCCCTGGAGCACAGTCGCCCGGCCCGGCACCACCGTGAGCACCGCCGTCACCGCGGTCAGCGCCAGCAGCGTCATCTGGGTGCCGCCCAGACCCAGCACCAGCGGCCCGTCCAGCCAGATCGAGGCGATCGCGATGGCCGGGATGGTCAGGCCGATGCTGGCCATGGCCGAGCCGAGCGCGAGATTCAGGCTGATCTGCACGCGGTCCCGCCGTGCCGCCCGTGCCGCGGCGAGCGTCTCCGGCAGCAGCACCAGCAGCGCGATGATCACGCCGACGAACGCCTGCGGCAGGTTGGCCGCGCCGACCGCCGTCTCGATCGCCGGGGAGATGGTCTTCGCGTCGCCGACCACCGCGACCAGCGCCACCACGAGCAGGGCCAGGCTGGCCAGCGCGGTACGCGTGGACGGCGGCTCGGCGTGCCCGTCGCCGGTCTTGTCCTCGGCGAGGATGCTGCCCTCCTGGGTGACCGGGAGGAAGTAGTCGCGGTGCCGGCCGGTCTGCACCATGACGAACAGCAGGTAGAGCGCCAGCGAGGCGACCGCCGCGAAGGCGAGCTGTGCGGGCGAGAACTCCGGCCCCGGCCGGCTCGTGGTGAACGTCGGCACCACCATGCTGAGCGTGGCGAGCGTGGCCACAGTGGCGAGCGCCCCGCCGGTGCCCTCCGGATTGAACACCGCCACCTGCCGGCGCAGTGCGCCGAGCAGCAGCGACAGGCCGAGGATGCCGTTACAGGTGATCATGACGGCGGCGAAGACCGTGTCCCGCGCCAGCGCCTGCGTCTTGTCGCCACCGCTGATCATCAGCGTGACGATCAGACCGACTTCGATCACGGTGACCGCCACCGCGAGCACGAGTGACCCGTACGGTTCACCGACCTTGTGCGCGACCACCTCGGCGTGGTGCACCGCGGCCAGCACAGCCGCCGCGAGCAGGGCCGCCACCACGAAGATGAGCGGGCCGGGCAACTCCCGTCCCCAGGTCATCACGAGTACGAGCACGGCGACCAGGGGCGCGACGGTGGTCCAATCGGTCAGGCGGGATCGGATCATCGGCGGCATGCGCATACTTTGCCAGGGGGCAGCGTCAACGCCGCGTGGCGGGGTGGCTTCGGGCAGTTCCGTCGATCTCTTCGATCGAGGCCGGTTGCTCCACGTGGGCGAGCACCTCACGGAGGTTCGCGATCACGGTTCCGACCCAGCCCGGATCGGTGTCCTGGTGTTCCGTGGTCCGGAGCACCGTCATGCCGGCCGCTGCCGCGCCGACCAGTTCGCCGTCCGCGCCGTCGCCCACGTACACGCAGTCGGCCGGCGCGACGCCCAGCCGCTGCGCGGCGGTGCGGTAGATCGCCGGGTCCGGCTTGGCCAGCCCGACAGCACAGGAGAAGACCGCGACGTCGAAGCGCCGGGCGAGCGGGCCACCTGCCCACGCCTCGGCCGTCTCGGAGGTGGCGTTGCTGATCAGGGCCAGCCGGTGCCCGCGCTCGCGCAGCGCGTCGAGCACGTCCAGCGTGGCGGGCGAGACACGGCCCAGCACCCGGTGGGCGAGCGCGCGGCGGTGTGCCGCGGCCCGGTCCACCTGCTCATCGGTCGGCGAGCCGCCGAGGCGGGCCGCGAGGATGCGTACGGTCTCCGCCGCGTTCCACCGGACCAGGCGGTCCCGCCAGGTGGCGTGGTACGCGGCGACGAGCGCCGCCGGATCCACCCCGACGACGAGCGCCATCTCGCCGACCACGCGGTCCCGCTCGTCGTCGGCGCCGTGGACCAGGGTGTGGAAGAGGTCGAAGACGACCGGCCGAGGCATGGCGGGATCCTACTGCGACAGTGACGGGGCCGGTGAAACGCAGAGGGCACATCCGATGATCGGATGTGCCCTCTTACCTCTGGTCGGGGTGGCCGGATTCGAACCGACGACCTCTTCGTCCCGAACGAAGCGCGCTACCAAGCTGCGCCACACCCCGAGGCGTGCCGACAAATAGTAGCCCACCCGCCCCCACGGTCAAACTCGGTACCCCCCGCCCCGCGTACCCGGCAGATCTCGGTGCCGATCAGCCCTCCGAGGGGCGGGCGCGTACCAAGATCTGCCGGGCAGCCGGAGCGGCGCGCGGTCAGCGGGAGATCAGGGTCAGGATGCTGGCCTCGGGCGGGCAGGCGAAGCGGATCGGGGCGGTGGGGTGGGTGCCGAGGCCGGCGGAGACGTGCAGCCAGGAGTCCGAGCCGGGCCAGCGGTGCAGCCCGCGCGCCATCGAGCGGGGCAGCCCGCAGTTGGTCACCAGCGCGCCGTACCCGGGCACGCAGACCTGGCCGCCGTGGGTGTGCCCGGCGAGCAGCAGGCCGAAGCCGTCGGCGGCCATCCGGTCCAGCACCACGGGCTCGGGGGAGTGGGACAACGCGATCGACAGCGCCGCGTCGCCACTGACCGGACCGGCCACGGCGTCGTAGTCGTCCCGTTCGATGTGCGGGTCGTCCACGCCTGCCAGCTCGATCTCCCGCCCGCCGGCCTTGAGCGTGGTGCGGGCGTTGTTCAGGTCGGCCCAGCCGGCGCCGGTGAGGATGTCGCGCAGTTCCTCGTACGGCAGCGGCACGCCCTCGGTGTACTCCCGGTCGGGCAGGAAGTAGGTGAAGGGGTTCTTCAGGACCGGACCGGTGTAGTCGTTGGAGCCGAAGACGAACGCGCCGGGCAGGTCGAGCAGCGGTTGCAGGGCGCGCAGCACGCCCGGCACCGACTCGGGGTGCGCCATGTTGTCGCCGGTGACCACGACCAGGTCGGGGTCGAGTGCGGCCAGCGAGGCCACCCAGTCCTGCTTGCGTCGCTGGCCGGGCATCATGTGCAGGTCGGAGAGGTGCAGCACCCGCAGCGGTTCGGCGTCGGTCGGGAGCACCGGCACGTCGTACCGGCGAAGGGTGAACATGTTGCGCTCGACGAGCGACGCGTACGCCAGGGTGGCCGCGCCGGCGGCGACGGTTCCGGCCGCGAGCCGGAATAGTGTGCGCTTTCGCATGGCGTTCAGGGTAGTTTCACCGTCCATGAGCACGCTGAAGGACCGTCTCACCGCCGACATGCGCGCCGCTCTCAAGGCGCGCGACGAGCTGACCACCTCCACGCTGCGGATGGCCCTGGCCGCCGTGGGCAACGCCGAGGTCGCCGGCCGGGAAAAGCGCGAGCTCAGCGACGACGAGGTGCTCGCCGTGCTGACCAAGGAGGCGAAGAAGCGCCGCGAGGCGGCGGTGGCGTTCGCCGACGCGGGGCGCGCCGAGCAGGCCGGCAAGGAGACCGCCGAGGGTGAGGTGCTGGAGCGCTACCTGCCCAAGCAGCTCTCCGACGAGGAGCTGACCGAGCTGGTCTCGGGGGCGCTCGCCGCGGGCGGCTTCACCGGCAAGGCGCAGATGGGCCCGGCCATGAAGGCGGCCCAGGCCGCGGTGGCCGGCCGGGCCGAGGGTGGTCGGGTCGCCGCCGAGGTACGCCGCCAGCTCGGCCTCTGACCCGGCGCTCCCGTAGCGCGGAAACGACGACGGGCACCTCCCGCGGGGGGTGGCCGTCGCTGTCTGCTGTCCGGGGTCAGGTCCCCGGTCCGCCCCGTCTGCCGCTACCCCGTCCGCCCGGGCCACCCGGCCGGTCCGGTGTCGCGGTGCCACCCTGCTCCGGGGTGCCCTGGCCGGAGCTGACCTCGATCATCACCACGCCACCCTTGATGGTGCGCCCGTCGGGGCTGGTGCCGGCCGCGGTGCCGGCCGGGCACTCCGACGGCACCTTGTTGCTGGAGACCACCGGCTCGAAGCCGGCACCCTTCAGCCGGGACTTCGCGGTGTCGATCGACTCGCACTTCACGCCCGGGATGGAGCGCTGGTCGCCCAGGACGATCTTGCCGCTGGGCGGGGTGAAGTTCTTCCGCTCCTTGCCCTTCATGGCGTCGCGCAGCGTCTGGTAGACCGCCGGGTTGATGCCCTGGGGCGTCTCGTCGTGGCCCATCTTCTGGTTGGTCTGCGGCCAGTCCGGGTCGGCCATGATGCCGGCCACCGCGTACTGCTTGGTCATCGCGACCAGTGCGGAGGTGCGGTCGGAGTCGGTGGTGCCGGACTTGCCGGCCACCGGCGCGTCGACGATGTTGCGGACGTTGCCGGCGGTGGCGGGGCCGCACTTGGTGGTGGAGGAGCGGTCACCGACCGGGCAGCGCGCGGCGTCGACGGCGGCGCGGGCGACCTCGGTGCTGACCCGCTGCTCGCAGCGGGGGTTGGCGACGTCCAGCTTCTCGCCGTCCGGGCCGCGGATCTCCTGCACCGGGATCGGCTCGCAGTACTTGCCGTCGGCGGCGAGCGTGGCGTACGCGTTCGCCAGCTCCAGCGGGGTGGTCTGGGAGACGCCGAGGCTGAACGCGCCCCACTGGTGCGGGTTGGCGGCGAGCTGCGCGTCGCTGGACGAGCGGAAGGTGATGCCGAGCTTCTGCGCGGCCTTGACCACGTTCTCCGCGCCGACCCGCTGCTGGAGGTCGATGAAGAACGTGTTGACGGAGTAGCCGAAGCCGCTCCACATGTTGTGCATGCCGGCCATCGCCGGGTTGGCGTTCTTCGGGCAGTACTTGCTGGTGCCCGGGCAGGCGGCGGGCGAGTTGAACTCGACCGGGTAGTCGGACTTGAACACCGGCTGCGCGTTGATGGGGTAGCTGAGCGGGTAGCCCTTCTCCAGCGCGGCCACCAGCGTGAAGATCTTGAAGGTCGAGCCGGCCTGGTAGCCGGCGATGCCGGGACCGCCGGTGACCAGCGGGTTCACCGTGTTGGGGTAGTTGCCCCGGATCTTCTTCTTGGCCTTCTTCGGATCGCTGGAGATCTTGTTCTGCGGGTCGGCCGGGTCGTCGAGCTTGAAGTTCCGGTTCACCGCCACGGCGCGGACGCGGCCGGTGCCCGGTTCGACGGCGGCCACCATCCGGGCCGCCTTGCTGCTCTCACCGAGCTTGTTGCGGACGGCCTTGTCGGCGCCCTTCTGCGCCTGGACGTCCAGCGTGGAGACGATGGTGTAGCCACCGCTCTTGAGCCGCCGCTCACGGTCGTACGAGGTGGCGCCGAACGTCTCCTGCTGGAGCCACCAGCGGTAGAGGTAGTCGCAGAAGAAGCCCCAGGAGCGGGTGGTGGTCTGGGTGCAGCCGTTCGGGGTGCGCTTGCCCTTGACCACGAGCTTGATCTTCTTGGCGGCGTCCGCCTCCTGCTGGGTGACCGCGCCGATCTGCACCATGTTCTGGATGACGTAGTCGCGCCGGCCGACCGCCTCCGGGTAGCCCGCCTTGGTGGTGGGGTCGAACGCGGTGGGTGCCTTCACCATGCCGGCGAGCATCGCCGACTCCTGGATGTCGAGCTTGCTCGGCGGCTTGTTGAAGTAGACCTGGCTGGCCGCCCAGATGCCGTACGCGCCGTTGCCGAACGCGGCGATGTTCAGGTAGCGCTCCAGGATCTCGTCCTTGGAGAGCTCCTTGTCGACCTGGAGCGCGAGGCTCATCTCGCGCAGCTTGCGGCCGCTGGTGTCCTCGGTCGCGGCGACCACGTCGGCCGGGTGCGTGGCCGAGTAGGAGATGGCCAGGCGGACGTACTGCATGGTGAGCGTCGACGCGCCCTGCCGGGAGGCGCCGGAGGCCTGGTTGTTGACGAAGGCCCGCGCCACACCGTTGATGTCCACGCCGTTGTGCTTGTAGAAGTCGTGGTCCTCGGCCGCGATGATGGCCTTCTGCATGTACGGCGAGATGTCCTTGAGCTGGACGTCCTTGCGGTTCTCGTCGTACATCGTGGCCAGCACCGTCTTGCCGTCGGACGCGAGCAGCTTGGTGATCTGCGGGGCCCGGGCGACTGTCAGCTCCTTGGGCAGCGCCTCGAACGTCTCCGCCCCGGCCTTGGCGGCCAGGCCGGACATCGCTGCCACGGGGAAGGCCGCCGCGGCGACCACCACTCCGGCCAAGAGGCCGCAGATCAGCAGCGATGCGGCGTTGGTCAGCACGTTGTGGTCACGTTTCCGCATCCAGGTCACCTCGACAGGGTACGCGAGTAGGAATCGGCGGGCGCGCGGGGAAGTTTCCCCATTTCCTGCATGCGCCGGCCTCGTTGTGCTAAACGCACGAGCCCTGGTCCGGGGTTGCGTGAGATCCGGCGGAAGTCTCTCCGAAGTCCGGGAGTGGCGCAGCGTTTTCACGTACTCGGGCGGGGTAGTCGCGGGGCGAAAGCCCGGGAAGCCGGGAGTGTCCGGAATGATGGATTTCGCCGACAACGTTGCGTAATCGGGCGACTACACAGCATGATGGTGGCGGCGACCGCAGCCATGAGTCGTTCGTGCCGCCCTGGGGAGGCCGGCGCGAACGACCGGGGGGAAGTACGAGGGCTGCACGCGCGAAGTCGGTAGGTACTGCAAGGGGGGACGTGTACAGATGGGCATGATCACTGACTGGCCGTCACTGGCGGCGTGTCAGAACGGAGACCCGGACGCGTTGTTCGTACAGGGCGCCGAACAGAACGTGGCGAAGAGGATCTGCCGGAGCTGCCCAGTTCGGTACGAGTGCCTGGCCGACGCGCTCGACAACCGGATCGAGTTCGGCGTGTGGGGTGGCATGACCGAGCGCGAGCGCCGGGCGTTGCTGCGCCGTCACCCGCAGGTCACCAGCTGGCGCAAGATGTTCGAGGCGGCCATGAAGAAGAACGCCAAGGAGAAGTCCGGCAAGGACAAGATCCTGGTCACCACGGCCAACTGACCGCTCCGGTCAGTTCCGGCTGATCGCCTCGCCGATCGTCCGCAGCCCGTCGACGTCGTGCACGTCGGCGGGCTGCGCCGTCACCGACACCGCCGGCACCGCCGGGAACGCCTCGGTGAACCGGGCCGCCACCTGCTCCTCGCGTACCGCCTGCTGAGCCAGCGCGGCGTGCGCGCGCAACACCTCGACGGTGCCCTCGTGCCCGCCCACGCCCGCCAGCCGCTCCGCGGCGGCCAGGCTCTCCGCCGCGGACAGGCCCGCCGCCGGCCGGTGCACCCGGTTGAGCACCAGCCCGGCCAGCGGCATCCGCTCCTCGCGCAGGCGGCCCGCGAAGTAGGCGGCCTCCCGGACCGCGTCCGGCTCCGGCGCCGCGACCAGCAGGAACGCCGTCTCGCGGGCCTGGAGGATCCGGTACGTCTGCTCGGCGCGCTGCCGGAACCCGCCGAACATCGAGTCGAGGGCGGCCACGAAGCCGGACAGGTCGGTGAGCAGCTGGGCGCCGATCACCTTCTGCACCACCTTCGAGAACATCCCGAAGCTGGCCGTCACCAGGCTGAACATGCTCCGCCCGCCGCTGCGTGCCGGGGCCAGCAGCAGCCGCAGCATCCGGCCGTCGAGGAACCGGGACAGCCGGGCCGGCGCGTCCAGGAAGTCGAGCGCGGAGCGCGACGGCGGCGTGTCCACCACGATCAGGTCCCACTCGCCCCGGGCGTGCAACTGGCCCAGCTTCTCCATCGCCATGTACTCCTGCGTGCCGGCGAAGGTGGAACTCATGGCCTGGTAGAAGGGGTTGGCGAAGATCTCCGCCGCCTTCGCCGGGTCGGTGTGCTGGAGCACCACGTCGTCGAACGTGCGCTTCATGTCGAGCATCATGGCGTGCAGTTCGCCGCCGCTGGCCTCGACGTCGATGCCCTTGACCTGCCGGGGTGTGTTGTCCAGCTCGGTCAGGCCGAGCGACTGGGCCAGCCGGCGGGCCGGGTCGATGGTGAGCACCACCGTGCGCCGGCCGTGCCGCTCGGCCGCCCGCAGCGCCAGCGCCGCCGCCGTGGTCGTCTTGCCCACGCCGCCCGCCCCGCAGCAGACCACGATCCGTACGCCGTCGTCGGCGAGGATCTGGTCGACGTCAAGCGGAGGCGCCGCGTCTTCGGAAGGCACCAATCGAGCGTATCGGTCCCGAGGGGCACTCTGCTCCGTGCCGGCCGCAGGTGTGAGTCAATCCGCCCGGACGAGGGCCTCGGCGAGCGTCTCCAGCCCGGCCCGGTCGACCCCCTCGGGCAGCAGCGGCAACTCGACCAGGGGCAGGCCGAGATCCACCAGGTCACCCCGGAGGGAGTCCTCCAGCTCGCGGCGTACCTGCTGGTCACGGGCCTCCTCGACGAGCCCGGCCACGGTCGGGCCGTCGGTCGGCAGGCCGGCGGCGGCCAGCCCGCGCTTCAGCTCGGCCGCCGTCACCGCCCGCCCGGCCGGCACCGGCGGGCGGACGCCGTTGACGATCACGCGGCCGACCGGGAAACCGAGCTGGGTCAGCTCCGCCACCGCGTCGAGCGTCTCCTGGACCGGCATCTCCTCCAGCAGCGTGACCACGTGCACAGCGGTCATCGGCGACCGGAGCAGCGCGGAGACGCCCTCGCTCTGGGTCTTGATCGGGCCGACCTTCGCCAGCCGGGCGGTCTCCGCCGTCACGTTCAGGAAGCGGCCGATCCGCCCGGTCGGCGGCGCGTCCAGCACCACCGCGTCGTACGTCCGGCGCGACCCGCTCGTCCGGGTGGTCGCCTCCTTGACCTTGCCGGTGAGCAGCACGTCGCGCAGGCCCGGCGCGATCGTGGTGGCGAAGTCGATCGCGCCGAGCTTGCGCAGCGCCCGGCCGGCGGCGCCGAGCTTGTAGAACATGTCCAGGTATTCGAGGAGCGCCTCCTCGGCGTCGACCGCCAGCGCCCGCACCTCACCGCCGCCGGGCGCGTCGGCGAGGTGCCGCTCCTCGTACGGCAGCGGATCGGTGCCGAAGAGCTGGGCGATGCCCTGCCGGCCCTCCACCTCCACCAGCAGGGTGCGCCGGCCCCCGGCGGCCAGGCCGAGGGCCAGCGCGGCGGCCACGCTGGTCTTTCCCGTGCCACCCTTGCCGGTCACCACGTGCAGGCGGGCCGGCCATCTGCCGGCGGACTCGGCCGGCTGCTCACTCGCTGCCACCCGTCGAGCCTAACCAGCCGTTGGGACCAGCCCTGTCCGGCCGGTGGGATCAGCCCTGTCCGGCCGGTGGGATCAGCCGACCTCGCAGACCCACCAACCCGTCTTCCGCACCACCGTGAAACGCAGCGCCTGCTCGGCGACCTTCTCGTCGGCGGTGGTCATGGTCACCCGGGCGGAGACGGTGGCCCGGTCCCCGGTCTGGTTGTCGACGGTCGGGGTGGGCCAGCGGAACCGGGGGTTCTGGTACTGCGCGGCGTACTTCTGCACCTCGGTGATCTTGGTGGCGATCCTCTCGTCGTCTCGGGCCGCGGAGCAGACGAACGCGGCCGCCTTCTCGGCGTCGCGCTCCTGGTAGACGGCCTTGAGGAAGCCGTCCACCGCGACCTGCGGCTCCTTCGCGCCCTGGCCGTCCTCGCTGTCGCGCAGCGCGAGGAACGCGGCCGTGCCCCCACCGCCGCAGAGCAGGACCGCGGCGGCCAGCACCAGCGAGACGATCAGCACCGCCGGTCGCTTGCGCGGCTGCGGATACGGCTGTGTGCCGGACGGGTACGCCGGCGGGCCGGCTGTGGGTGCGGATCCCGGCGGCGCGCCGCCGGTGGGCGGCGGTTGCGGATTCGGGTCGCCGGGCGTGCCGGTGTCGCCACCGACGGGCGGTTGGGTCATCTGTCTCCCCCGGGTTGCGGCTCCCGTCGCCGCCCCAGGCGACGGGCACGGGTCGAGGTGTGCGGGCGCGCGTCGGCGCGCGTCCAGTCCGGAAGGGTAGCGGTCGGCGGGGCACTTGCCAGCCCCGCGTACGTGCCCCGCCGGACGAAGGCGGCCACCGCGTTTCCGACCAGCGTTGTGTCGCAAATGTGACTGGACGTGACGAGGCGTGCGCGTCCCGTTGCCGGGACTCGTCGCAGGATCTACGTTCGTCCCCGACGCGGAGAGCCGGGCCGGGGACGGCTCCGAGCCGGATGGCGGTGTTTGTTGAACAGGTACGACGCCCGGAGGCGAAGGATGCGCGACGCGGAGAACAGTCCCCGAGGCCAGTTCCCCGGTGACCGGGCCGGACGGCCGGGTGAGGCCGAGGGTCCGGGTGCGCCGTTCAACGAGCGCTCCTACGGCTCGGCGGCCGAGGGGATCCGGACGCTTCCCCGTTCCGGCGGGAAGGGGCGGGACGAGGACGAGCCCGGCTACGTCATCCACCTCCAGGTCCGGGTGCCCGACCTGGCGGCGGCCACCGCGCTCGCCGGCACCGTCGCCACCTCGCTGGGCTTTCTGATGGAGCTGGACGCGGGCGAGACCACCGTCTCCACCGCCGACGACCAGAACAACAGGCACCGGGTCTTCTGCGACCTGCTGCTGCCCGACCGCAGCCGGTGCCCGCAGCGCTTCGAGCACGAGGGCCCGTGCGGCGAGCCGCCGCCGGCGCCGGAGCCGCGTCCCGCGTCCTGGTGACCGCGGCGGACCGTAGGCTGTGCCTGACCGAAGTCCAAGTCAGGCAAGGGAGCCCTCCTCCGATGCAGAAGTGGGAATACGCCACGGTGCCGCTGCTGGTCCACGCGACCAAGCAGATCCTCGACAACTGGGGCGAGGACGGCTGGGAACTGGTCTCCGTGGTACCCGGCCCGAACCCGGAGCAGCTCGTCGCGTACCTGAAGCGTCCGAAGGGCTGACCTCCATGAGCAACGGACCCCACGCGAAGCTCGCCGAGCTCGGCCTCGCACTGCCCGAGGTGGTGCCGCCGGTGGCCAGCTACGTGCCGGCCGTCCAGTCCGGGCAGCACGTCTACGTGTCCGGCCAGCTGCCGATGGCCGAGGGCAAGCTGCTCGCCACCGGGAAGGTCGGCAACGGCGTCTCGGCCGAGCAGGCGAAGGACCTGGCGGAGCGGTGCGCGCTCAACGCGCTCGCCGCGATCGACGCGCTGGTCGGGCTGGAGAACGTGGTCAAGGTCGTGAAGCTGACCGGCTTCGTGGCCAGCGCACCCGGCTTCACCGGCCAGCCCGGCGTGATCAACGGCGCCTCCGACCTGTTCGGCGCCGTGTTCGGCGAGGCCGGCCGCCACGCCCGCAGCGCCGTGGGCGTAGCCGAACTCCCCCTCGACGCCCCGGTAGAGGTAGAGGTCATCGTCGAGGTCGCGTAACGCGCCCGCCCGCCGCTGAAGCCCGCGATCTTGCGGTTGTGGCCCTGGCAGAAGCCCCAGACGGGGACAAACCCCGGGCCGGAACTGCAAGATCGCGGGGAGTGGCGGGCGGAGTCGTACGATCGCAGCCATGGGTGGGCGTATGGCCGGTGCGGCGGGGGCACTCGCGGACGGGCTGCCGGGGTGGGTGACGTTGCTGCGTGCGCCGAACCCGGGGCCGATGACCCTCGACGGGACGAACACGTGGGTGCTGCGGGCCGGGCCCGGCGCGCCCGCCGTCGTGGTCGACCCGGGGCCCGCCGACGAGGGGCACCTGGCCGCCGTCGCGGCGCAGGGAGGCATCGGGTGCGTGCTGATCACGCACGGGCACGCCGACCACACCGAGGGTGCACCCCGGCTGCGCGAGCTGCTCGACGGCGTACCGGTGCTCGCCGCCGACCCGGCGCACACCGCCGGAGGTCAGCCGCTCACCGCCGACACCACCTTCGACCTGGGGCTCGACCTGCGGCTGCTGCCCACCCCCGGGCACACCGCCGACTCGGTCTGCCTCGTCGCCGCGCACGACGGCGAGCGCGTCGTGCTGACCGGTGACACCATCCTCGGCCGGGGCACCACAGTGGTCGCCCACCCGGACGGGCACCTCGGCGACTACCTGTCGAGCCTGGAGCTGCTCTCCGCGTACCGGGGGATCCCGGCGCTGCCGGGCCACGGCCCGGCGCTGGCCGACTGCGGTGTGGCGGCCGACTTCTACCTGGCCCACCGGCGGGCCCGGCTGGACCAGGTGCGCGCCGCCGTCGCCGCGGGCGCCACCACCGCCGCCGAGGTGGTCGCCGTGGTCTACGCCGACGTCGACAGGTCGCTGTGGTGGGCCGCCGAGTGGTCGGTCCGGGCCCAGCTCGAACACCTCGGGGTGGAGCAGCCGTGACCTGCCCGGTGTGCGGAACCGTAGCCGTGCCCGGGGCGCGGTTCTGCCACAACTGCGGGGCGGCGCTGCCGGCTGCCGCCACGCTGCCCGCCGCCGAGCGCCGCGTGGTGACCGTGCTCTTCGGCGACCTGTCCGACTTCACCTCCTGGTCGGAGGACCTGGACCCGGAACGGGTCGGCGCGGTCACCGACCGGGTGCTCGCCGCCCTCGCGGGCGCGGTCAAGACGTTCGGCGGGCACGTCGACAAGCTCACCGGCGACGGGATCATGGCGGTCTTCGGCGCGCCGGTCGCGCACGAGGACGACGCCGAGCGGGCGGTCCGCGCGGCGCTGTCCATGCAGCGCGCGGTGCGGCGGGTGCTCGACGACGAGCGCGGCGGCGGCGCGCCGCTGGGCCTGCGCGTCGGCCTCAACACCGGAGACGTGATCGCCGGCATCCAGGCGGCGATCGAGTACACAGTCATCGGCGACACGGTGAACACCGCCGCGCGGCTGGCCGACGCCGCCGCGGTCGGCGCGGTCTACGCCGGGGCGCGGACCTCCGCCGCCACCCGGCACGTCGCCTCCTGGCGGGCGCTGCGCCCGCTGCGGCTCAAGGGCAAGCGGGAACCGGTCGAGGCGTACGAGCTGCTGGGCCTGCTCGACGCGCCCGGCACCCGGTCCGGCCTCGGTGACGAGGCGCCGTTCGTGGGCCGGGAGACCGAGATCGGCCGGGTGGCCGGCCGGCTCGCCGAGGTGATCGACCGGGGTGAGCCCCGGGTGCTGCTGATGACCGCCGAGGCGGGGATCGGCAAGTCCCGGTTCGCGGCCGAGGTGGAACGCCTCGCCGCCGGTTACGACGTCGGCGCCGGCCGGTACGCGGCGCACACCGGCGCCCGGGTGCTCTCGGTGCGCTGCGCGGCGTTCGGCGAGCGTCGTCGGCTGGCGCCGCTGGCCGACCTGGTCCGGGCCGCCGTCGGCCTGCCCGGCGACGCGGCCACCGCCGTCACCCGGCCGGCCGTCGAGGAGCGGCTGCGCCGCCTCGGCCAGCGCCTGTCCCGGCTCCCCGGCGACCCGCCGCCGATCGCCGCGGACCAGCTCCTGGCCCTGCTCGGGTACGCCGAACTCCCGCCCGCCACGGAGAACGGCGAGTGGAACGCGGCCGGACCACCGCCGGACGACGAAGCGGTGCCGACGGCTGTCGCGGACCTGCTCAGCGCGCTCGCCGTGGAGGCGCCGCTGGTGATCGTGGTGGACGACCTGCACGACGCGACCGCCGAGACGCTCAAGGCGCTGGCGCTGACCCTCAACCGGCTCAGCGGGCCGGTGCTGGTGCTGCTGCTCGGCCGCCCCGAGCTGGTACGGACCGCCGGCGCGCTGACCCGCGTCGCGGACGCCGAGGTGCACGCGCTGCCGCCGCTGCGCGGCGCGGACGCGTCCCGGCTGCTCACCAGCTACCTGTCCGGTGGCCGCATGCCCCAGGCCGACGCGGACCGGCTGCTCGCCACCGCGCAGGGCAACCCGTTCTACCTGGCCGAGCTGGTCACGCTGCTGATGGAACGCGGCGCGCTCACCGCCGGTCCGGGCCGGGGCGCTGACGTCGGCTGGCGCCTCGCCCCCGGATCGCTCGGCAGCCGGCTGCTCTCCCGGGACCTGGCCGCGGTGCTCGCGGCGCGTATCGACGCGCTGCCGCCGAACGCCCGCTCGGCGCTGCGCGACGCCGCGGTGGTGGGCGACACCGTGCCGGCGGGCGCGCTGGAGGCGCTTCGGGAACAGCGGGTCGGACAGGACGGACGGCCCGCCGCGGTGGCCGCCGTCGAGCTGGACCGGGCCGTGGAGGAGCTGCTGCAACGGCGCATGCTGCACCGCACCCGCAGCGGGTTCGCCTTCGCCACCCCGCTGATGCGGGAGGCCGCGTACGCCGGGGTGAGCAAGGCCGAGCTGGCCGAGCGGCACGCGGCGCTGGCCCGCTGGGCCGCGCCGGAGAGCGTTGACGAGACCGGCGGCGCCCCCGGCGGCGCCTTCACCGAGGCGGCCCGGGACGACTTCGTCGCCGAGCACGTGGAGCGGGCCACAGCGCTCGCCGACGCGGTCAAGCTGCGCCCGGACGCGCCGGCCCGGGCGGTCACCCCGCTGGGCGTGGCCGCGCTGGGCCGGGCCGCGCGCCGGTCGCTGCGGTCGGGGGAGCCGGCTCTCGCCGTCGAGTACGCCGAGCGCGCGGCCGAGCTGGCCCGCGACGGGGTGCCACCGGCCGACCGGGTGGTGCACGCCCGGGCGCTGCTCCAGGTCGGCCGCCCGGCCGACGCGCTCGCGTTCGCCGAGAAGATCGCCGCGAACACCGGCGACCCGGCCACCCGGACCGCGGCGCTGCTGCTCGCCGGGCAGGCCCAGCAGACCCTCGGCGACGCCGGGCGGGCCGAGTGCAACTGGCAGGAGGCGCTGCAGGTGGCCACCGACGCCGACCTGCCCACCCTGCGGGCCGCGGCGATGCGGCGGCTCGGCATGGCCGACTTCATCGCCGGCCGGCTCGGGCAGGCGAGCAGCCGGCTGGCCGCGTCCTACCAGGTCAGCCTCGCCGCGCGGGATCCCCGCGGGCAGGCCTGGTCGTTGCAGAACCTGGCCTGGGTGACCACCACCCGGGGCGACTTCGCCGGCACCGACGCGGTGCTCGGCCGGGCCGCCCGGCTCTTCGCCGAGCTGAAGGACCCGTACGGGCGGGCCTGGCTGCGCGGCACCACCGCGTTCGCCCGGCTGCTGGCCGGGCGGCTGCGCGAGGCGTGCCGGATGGCGCGGGTGTTCCTGCCGTTCGGGGAGCGGGTCGGCGAGGCGTGGGCGGTGGGGACGCTGCGCGCGGTCGAGGCGTACGCCACCGCCGAACTGGGCGACCTGGCCGAGGCGGACCGGGCGGCGAGGCGCGCGTACCGGGACTTCGCCGAGGTGGGCGACGACTGGGGGCAGGGCTTCGCGCTTGTGGTGCGCGGCGTCGTGGCGCGCGGGCTGGGCGAGCCGGAACATGCGGCCGACCTGTTCACCGAGGCGCTCGAGTACGCCGACCGGACCACCCACCCGCTGCTCACCGGCATGGCCGGCACGCTGCGCGGCTTCGTGGCGCTGGACATGGGCGACCACGAGACCGCCGAGCGGGAGGCGCGGTCGGTGCTGACCCGGGTGGAACCGCACAACCCGCAGGCGCCGGCCCAGGTCGCGCCGCGGGTGCTGCTCGCCATGGCCCGCCTCGCGGCGGGGGATCCGGGCACCGCGGTGGGGCTGCTCGCCCCGGTGGCCACCGGCGCTGCGAACGCGCCCTCGCTGCTGTTCTCGCGGCGGCAGACGATGGCCCGGTACGCCGCCGCGCTGCTCGCCCACGGCCAGCGCGAGCAGGCGCTCGACTGGGCGCAGCGGTCGGTCACCGCGCCGGCCGAGGACGTGCGCAGCCAGGTGGTGGCGCTGCTGGTGCTGGCCGAGGCGCTCGACGCCTGCGGTCGCCGGGCCGAGGCGCTGACGAACGCGGAGGAGGCGGTACGCCTCGCGTACGCCACCGAGCAGCGCAGTGAGCGGATCGTTGCGGACGCGTTGCGGGTCCGCCTCTCCGGCGGCTGATCGCCCTTGTTCTGACGGTTCCGGGGATGTGTTCGTCGGTGGGGCCGGTTAGCGTGGGGCGGCGACAGTCGTGGATCGACTGTCGCCTCCCGGTGCGCGCCTGCGTCACCGGCAGACCACGCTGGGGAGGAACGATGAGGCTGCCGCGCTCGGGCGCCGGCTGGACGATCGCGGTCTTCGGGCTCCTCGCGCTGCTGCTCGGCGCGCTCGGTCTGATCTGGCCGGAGACGCAGCTGCGCCTGCTCGGCTTCGAGGTGCCGGCCGAGCGCGCGCCGGGCGACTACACCGGCACGTTCCTCACCGCGTCCTCGATGGCCTCGTTCAACATGGGGGTCTACTACCTGCTCGCCGTCGCCACCGAGTGGCGGCCGTTCTACCGGTTCACCGTGTGGTTCCGCCTGGTCACCTTCACCGTGTTCACCATCGCGGTGCTCTCCGACGTCGCGCCGGACCGCTTCTTCGCGGTCGCCGCGTGGGAGGGGCTGGGCGCTGTCGCGACAGCTGCCGGCCTGTGGTGGGACGCCCGCCGGGCGGGCGCCGCCACCGACGACTCCGTCCCGGGTCCGGTGCCGGCCACCGACGCGGCGCGCTGACGGGTCCGGATCGTTGGGTATTTTCGAGTCGTGACCGAGACCCCGCCCGGCGCCCTGCGGCTGCCCATCGTGCCCGGTCTGACCGATCTGCAGGTGTTCGCCCGGGGCGGCTACGCCACCATCTACCGGGCCACCCAGATCTCGGTGGGGCGCGAGGTCGCGGTCAAGATCGAGAACCGCACACTGGACAGCGAGCGCGACCAGGCTCGCTTCCTGCGCGAGGCCCGTGCCGCCGGGCGGATGTCGTCGCACCCGCACGTGGTGGACCTGTTCGACGTCGGGGTCACCGTCGACCAGCACCCCTACCTCATCATGGAGCTGTGTGACGGCTCGTACGCCGAGCGGATGCGCACCTCGCCGCTGGGCCCGGCGGAGACCCGCGACCTGGGCGTGAAGATCGCCGACGCGCTGGCCCACTCGCACGCGGCGGGCGTCCTGCACCGCGACGTCAAGCCGGCGAACATCCTGCACTCCGAGTTCAACTCGGCCGTCCTGGCCGACTTCGGCCTGGCGGTGCTCGCCGAGTTCCGTGACTCCTCGGTGATGCTGGAGGCGCTCACCCCGGCGTACGCGCCACCGGAGACGTTCAACCACAGCCCGCCCACGCCCGCGGTCGACGTCTACTCGCTGTGCGCCACGCTCTACGCGGTGATGTACGGCCGCCCACCGCGCTGGCACTCCGAACGCAACCCGAGCCTGGTCACCGTGCTGGAGATGTTCCAGCAGCCGATCCCGGGCCTGCCCGGCGTGCCCGGTGAGCTGATCGACGTACTCCGGTTGGGCATGTCGAACGACCCGGGTGCGCGGCCCTCCGCGGTCGAACTGCGTGGCCTGCTCGCCTCGCTGCCGCTGGACGGCGCTCCGGCGACCGGCGGTGTGTACGACGGTGCCACCGGGGACCGTCTCCACCGCACCGGCGGGCCGAATCCGCGACCGCCTGCGGACGACGACCACCCGACGGTTGCCTCGCGTGCCCGGCGCTGGCCGAAGCGCTGGTTCCTCGGCGGCGCCGGGGTGCTGGCGCTCGCCGCCTCGGCCGGGGGTGGCTGGGTGGCTGCCGGGCACGCGCCGGCCGTCGTGCCGACGCCGGCGCCCAGCGGCGTGGCCGGGGTGGCGCCGGTGCCCGGCTGCGCGTCCGCCGACGTGCGGCTGCCCGCCGGGGCCCGCTGCGCGACGGAGCTGGAGTGCTTCGGTCCGGTACGGCTGCGCCGCGACCGGGCCGAGGCGAGCCGGGTGCCGTGCGACGGCCAGCACACCTGGGAGACCTACGCCGCCGGTGACCTGCCGGCCGGTCTCGCCGGTGCCAGGCACGAGACGGTGGCGGCCGACCCGGCCGTCGGGCGGGTGTGCAACGCCGACACGTTCCGGCTGGTCAGCGGCGGCAAGTCGGCGAGCGGGTGGAACCTGGAGGTGCTGCCGCCGGAGGCCGAGACGGACCGCACCTACCGTTGCCTGGCCGGCCGGGGCGTCAACGCGCTCGCCGGCCCGACGCTCACCGGTCGCTGAGCCCGTTCGCGGTCCGGCCCTGCCGCACCGACCGCGGGTCGAGCGTCTCCAGCGTGTCGGCGTCCACCGCTGTCGTCGACCGCATGCCGCGTACCACCCGCGGGTCCAGCGTCTCCAGCGTGTCCGCGTCGATCGGCTGGCCCGCCGGGGTGCGCAGGTTCCGCACCGCGCGCGGGTCGATGGCCTCCAGCGTGTCGGCGTCCACTCCGTACCCCTGGTGGGGGATCGGCCAGTTCTCGGCCTGCGGTGCGGGCCCGCCGGCGGCGCCGGACTGGCGCGCGGCGGTGATCGTCACTCCCGTGATCATGGCGAGCAGGACGCAGACCAGGGCCAGCACGACCGACAGGATGCCGGGCGGACGCCACACGGCGAGGGTCACCACCGCCGCCACCGTCGCCAAGGACGCGACGACGGCCTTCGCCCGCGCATCGGGCTTCGGGAACGATCTCACCCGACAAGCATGGCCCAGCGCGTCCACCTGTCAACCGGCGGGATGAGACGGCTTCCCGTCACCGACCCTCCACTTCGGAGGCGCGGGTAGCGACGATCGAGAAAAAATCGTTACATCATCTGGTTGTTTGCCGTATCGATCCGGGTTTGGGGGCCGCTAACGTGGGCGTCGATCCCTAAAGTGACGGGGGTCGAGGTCTCCTCGACGGAACTGTTCCCCGACGGAAGGCAGCTCCATGCCCCGTTCAATCCGATCCCTGGCCGCAACCGGGATCGCCGGCGTCCTCCTCGCCGTACCGGCCGTCGCGCCCGCCGCGGCGGCGACTCCGCAACCACCCGCGCACGACCGCACCAGCGCCGCCGAGGCGCGCCGGGTGGACCGCGTGCCGACGCCGAAGCTCGACTGGTACGCCTGCTACGACTACGCCGAGTGCGCCACGGTCCGGCTGCCGCTGGACTACGACAACCCGAAGGGCGCCACCACCGAGGTCGCGCTGCTCCGGGTGAAGGCCCGCGACCAGCAGCGCAAGTTGGGCAGCCTGTTCCTCAACCCGGGTGGTCCGGGTGGTTCCGGCACGAGCATCGCGCTCGCCGCGCCCTACTTCCTCGGCGACGACCTGCTCGACCGCTTCGACATCGTCGGCGTCGACCCGCGCGGCGTCGGGGCCAGCGAGAACATCAAGTGCTTCCGGTCGGTGAAGGACCAGACCCGGGCGTACGCCGGCCTCAACGTCGCGTTCCCGTCGACCAGGGCGGAGGAGAAGGCGTACGTCGCCGCGTCGAAGGCGGTCGGCAAGGCGTGCTCCACCACCGGCAAGCCGCTGACCGGCGCGTCGTCCACCGCCGAGGTGGCCCGCGACATGGACGTGCTGCGCCGCGCGGTCGGCGACAAGAAGCTCAGCTACCTCGGGTTCAGCTACGGCACCGCGCTGGGCCAGTACTACGCCAACATGTTCCCGGACCGCTTCCGCGCGCTCGTCGTCGACGGCGTGCTCGACCCGAACGCCTGGGTCGGCCAGGGCAGTGCCCGCAACCAGCTCCAGGAGACGCGACTGCGCAGCGCCGACGGGGCCTACCGGGCGCTGCGGGAGATCCTGGCCCGGTGCGGCGGGGCCGGCGCCGATCAGTGCGCGCTGGCCGCCGCCGGCGATCCGCTCGCCGCGTACGACACGGTCGCGAAGCGGCTGCGCAAGAAGCCGGTGGTGATCGAGGACCCGGACTTCGGCTCCTTCACGGTCAGCTACGCGGACTTCGTCGGCGCCACGCTCGGCGCGCTCTACGACCCGTACGGCTGGCAGTCGGTCGTCGACATCACCGTGCAGCTCCTGGCCGCGACCGACCCGGCCGCCGGCAGGGCCGCCACCGCACCGGCCCGCAAGGCGCTCGCCGCCCGCGCCGCGCAGGCCCGGCAACAGCGGGGGTACGACTTCCCGTACGACAACGGGCTGGAGACGTTCCTGACCGTCGACTGCACCGACGCGTACCACCCGAAGAGCGCCGACGCCTGGCCGGCGCTGTCGGCGAAGGAGGACAAGCGGGCGCCCTACTTCGGGCGGGCGTGGGCCTGGGGCACCTCGCCCTGCGCCCGCAACACCTGGACGGTGCGGGACGAGGACGCGTGGACCGGGCCGTTCAACCGGGTCACCGCCGCCCCGGTGCTGGTGGTCGGCAACTACTGGGATCCGGCGACCAACTACCAGGGCGCGGTCAGCTCGGCCAGGCTGCTGCCGAACAGCCGCCTGCTGAGCAGCGACAGCTGGGGCCACACCGCGTACGGCACGTCGGCGTGCGCGACCGGCCGGATCGACGCGTACCTGCTCACCGGCAAGCTGCCGGCCAAGGGCACGCTCTGCGTCGGTGACGCGCAGCCGTTCCAGGAGGACGCGGCGGCAAGCCGGGCGGACGCGTCGAAGAGCGCGCTGGCCCGGGCGGGCGAGCCGAGCCGGGGCGAGCCGAAGCGGCTGCCGCCGGTGGCGACGCCGCGCCCGGCGGTCGGCACGCTGACCGTCCGCTGACGGACCCCCGGGGTACGGCGGGTGATCGGGCACCCGCCGTACCCCGGGTCGCGTCCGCGGCCACGTGGTCACTGTCGACGACGTGGACGTGGTGCTGCTCCAGGAACGCGTGGTGTGCGGTACGTGCCGGTCCGCTGCTGGAAGGGCTGGGCCGGCGGGTCCGTCCGGTCCACCGCATCGACGCCGCCTGCCGCACCGTCGACTGATCGCCCCCGGCCGGGCGGCGCGAGCGGGGCGGCGCGAGTCAGTAGGACTTGTCCTGGCTCAGGACGTGCTGGGCGACGAAGTTGAGGATCATCTCCCGGCTGACCGGGGCGATCCGTCCCGCGCGTACCGCACCGAGCAGCGTCGCCACGCCGTACTCGGTGGTCATGCCGGCCCCGCCGAGCGCCTGGACGGCGGTGTCGACGGCGAGCGCGGCGGCCTCGCCCGCCGCGTACTTGGCCATGTTGCCGGAGATGCCGGCTTCCAGGTCGCGGCCCGCGTCGTAGAGCGTCGCCGCCTTGTGGATCATCAGCCGGGCCAGCTCGACCTGCACTGCCGCGTGCGCCAGCGGGTGCGCCACCCCCTGGTGGGAGCCGATCGAGCGCCCGCCCCACACCTTTCGGGTGGCGGTGTAGTCGGACGCCTTCTCGATGGCGTAGCGGCCGGTGCCCGCGCCCATCGCGGCCACCGTGATGCGCTCCGGATTGAGTCCGGCGAACAGCGCGGGCAGCCCGGCGTCGAGCGACTCGCCGACGAGCGCGTCGGCGGGCAGCCGGACGTCGTCGAGGAAGAGCAGGAACTGGTTCTCCGGCGACAGGATCTCCATGTCCAGCTTGGACTTCTCCAGGCCGGGCGCGTCGGTCGGCACGATGAACAGCGCCGGCTTCAGCTTTCCGGTGGAGGAGTCCTCGGTGCGTGCCACCACCAGCACGTGCCCGGCCTCGTCCACCCCGGAGATGTAGATCTTCCGGCCGCTGAGCAGCCAGTCGTCGCCGTCGCGGCGGGCCACGGTGGCGAGGCGGTGGAAGTTCGAGCCCGCGTCCGGCTCGGTGATCGCGAAAACGATCTTCTGGGAGCCGTCGGCGAGACCGGGAAGGTGCTTCTTGCGCTGCTCCTCCGTACCGTGCTTGTTGATCACGGTGGCGGCGATGGCGGGGGAGACCACGAGCAGCAGCAGCGGGCAGCCCGCCGCGGCGAGCTCCTCGCACACCAGCGCCAGCTCGGTGATGCCGCCGCCCCCGCCGCCGTACTCCGTGGGGATGTTCACGCCCAGGTAGCCCAGCCGGCCGGCCTCGTGCCACAGCTCGGTCGTGTGCTCACCGGACTTGGCCTTCTCGACGAAGTAGGAGTGGCCGTACTTGCGGCCCAACGCCCGTACGGCGTCGCGGAGCTGGTCCTGCTCGGGGGTCAGGTCGAAGTTCACTGCGGGTCCTCCTCGGGGTCCACCACGGCAAGTACGGCACCCGTCTCGACCTGGCCGCCGGCCGGCACCGGCAGCTCCGTCACCACGCCGTCGGCGGGAGCGAGCACGGGATGTTCGAGCTTCATCGCTTCCAGCGTCAGCAGCAGGTCACCGGCGGCGACCCGCTGACCGACCGCCACATGCACCCGGGTCACCGCGCCGGGTAGCGGCGCGAGCAGCGACCCGGCCGCCAGCTCCGCGGTGGGCAGGGGAAGGCGGGGCAGCTCGGTGAGGCTCGCCGCCCCGTCCGGGCCGTCCACGAAGACCGAAGACCCCACCCGGTGTACGCGGAAAGCCCGCCGCACCCCGTCCACGTCGAGCAGCACCCGGTCCGGGGCGGCGTCGACGACCGTCACGACCGGCGCGGCGTCGGACGGGGACACCGACCATTCGGCGAGGCCACCGGTGCGGTCGAGCCGGTACCGGACCTCGATCTCCTCGTCGCCCGGGCCGGTGAACCGGGTGACCTGCGGGAAAGCCGGCACGTTGCGCCAGCCCGACGGCAACCCGGCCAGCACCGGCGCGGCGGCCCGGCGCGCGGCGGCCCCGGACAGCGCCGCCGCCAGCGCCGCCACCGGAAGCTGCCCGGCCGGCAGCAGCGGCGCGAACACCTCCGGGTGCCGATCCAGGAAGCCGGTGTCCACGTCGACGGCGGCGAACTCCGCGCTGCGCAGCACGCGGACCAGCAGATCCCGGTTGGTCGCCACGCCGTGCAGTTCGGCGCGGGCGAGCGCGCCGGCCAGGGCACGGGCCGCCTCGGTGCGGGTGGGCGCCCAGGCGACGAGCTTCGCCAGCATCGAGTCGTAGTGCACGCTGACCGCCGAGCCGTCCACCACACCGGAGTCCAGGCGCAGCCCACGCGCCGGGCCGAACTCGGCGGCGACCCCGGGGATCGCGAACCGGTGCAGCGTGCCGGTGGCCGGACGGAAACCCTGGGCCGGGTCCTCGGCGCACAGCCGTACCTCGATGGCGTGGCCGTCGGCGGGCGGCGTGGCGGTGACCGGCAGCGGCTCACCCTCGGCGACGAGCAGTTGCAGCCGGACCAGGTCCAGCCCGGTGGTCAGCTCGGTCACCGGGTGTTCCACCTGGAGGCGGGTGTTCATCTCCAGGAAGTGCACCTGCCCGTCCGGCGCGAGCAGGAACTCCACGGTTCCCGCGCCGACGTAGTCGACGGCCCGCCCGGCCGCCACCGCCGCCTCGTGCAGCGCCGCGCGCACGTCGTCGGGCAGCACACCGGGCGCCTCCTCGACGATCTTCTGGTGGCGGCGCTGGATCGAGCAGTCGCGTACCCCGAGGGCCACGACGGTGCCGTGGGTGTCGCCGAAGATCTGCACCTCGACGTGGCGGCCGCGTTCCACGTACCGCTCGATGAAGACGGTGCCGTCGCCGAACGCCGCCGCCGCCTCGCGGCGCGCGCCCGCGACGGCCTCGGCCAGCCCGGCGGCGTCGCGGACGATCCGCATGCCCCGGCCGCCGCCGCCTGCCGATGCCTTGACCAGCACCGGGAAGGCGGTGACCTCGGCCGGGTCGGTCCAGGTGGGCAGCATCGGCACGCCCGCGTCGGCGAGCAGTGCCTTGGCGGCCATCTTGTCGCCCATCGCCGCGATCGCCTTGGCGGACGGACCGACCCAGGTCAGGCCCGCGTCGGTCACCGCCGCCGCGAACTCGGCGTTCTCCGCGAGGAACCCGTAGCCCGGGTGGACGGCGTCAGCGCCGGAGCGCCGGGCCGCGTCCAGGACGGCGTCGATGCGCAGGTACGTCTCGGCCGGCGTGTTACCGGGCAGTCGCACGGCCTGGTCGGCGTCGGCGACGAACGGTGCGTCGGCGTCCGCGTCGGAGTGCACGGCCACGGTGGCCACGCCGAGGGCGCGGCAGGTGGCGAAGACCCGGCGGGCGATCTCGCCCCGGTTCGCGACCAGAAGTTTCGAAATCATGCGCGCTGAGCCTGCCTTTCGTTCGCGACTGCGGGACTCCGCTTCGCTGCGTTCCTCGCGCTCACAGGTCACATCCGGAAGACGCCGAAACCGTCGGCGCCCCTCACCGGTCCGTTGTGGATCGCCGACAGGCAGAGCCCGAGGACGGTACGGGTGTCCCGGGGGTCGATCACCCCGTCGTCGTAGAGCCGCCCGGACAGGAACAGCGCGCCGGACTGCGACTCGATCTGCTGCTCGACCATCATCCGCATGGCGGCGTCGGTGTCCTCGTCGTACTCGCGTCCCCGGGCGGCGGCGGCCTGCCGGGCCACGATGGACAGCACCCCGGCGAGCTGCGCCGGGCCCATCACCGCCGACTTCGCGTTCGGCCAGGTGAACAGGAACCGTGGCTCGTACGCCCGGCCGCACATGCCGTAGTTGCCGGCGCCGTAGGAGGCGCCCAGGTTGACGGTCAGGTGCGGCACCGTCGAGTTCGACACCGCGTTGATCATCAGGGCGCCGTGCTTGATGATGCCGCGCTGCTCGTACTCGGTGCCGACCATGTAGCCGGTGGTGTTCTGGAGGAAGACCAGCGGCGTGTCCGCCGCGTTGGCGAGCTGGATGAACTGGGCCGCCTTCTGCGCCTCCTCGCTGAACAGCACGCCCCGGGCGTTCGCCAGCACACCGACCGGGTAGCCGTGCAGCTCACCCCAGCCGGTGACCAGCGCGGTGCCGTAGCCGGGCTTGAACTCGTCGAACGCGCTGTCGTCGAGCACCCGGGCCAGCACCTCGCGCGGGTCGAACGGCACCTTCAGGTCGGCGCTGGCGATGCCGAGCAGCTCCTCCGGGTCGTACCGGGGTGGCAGCGGGTGCGGGTTGCGTGGCGGAGGGCCGTGCTTGCGCCAGTTGAGCCGGCGGACGCACTGCCGGGCCAGCCGGATGCCGTCGCGCTCGTCGGAGGCGAGGAAGTCGGCCAGGCCGGACGTGGTGGCGTGCATCGACGCGCCACCGAGCGACTCGTCGTCGGTGACCTCGCCGGTGGCCATCTTCACCAGCGGCGGCCCGGCCAGGTAGACCTGCGAACGGTCCCGGATCATGATGGTGAAGTCGGACATGCCCGGCACGTACGCACCACCGGCTGTGGCGTTGCCGAAGACCACGCTCACGGTCGGGATCCGCTGCGCGGAGAGCCGGGTCAGATCACGGAACACCCGGCCGCCGGGAATGAAGATCTCCGCCTGGGTGGGCAGGTCCGCGCCGGCCGACTCGACCAGGTTCACCATCGGCAGCCGGTTGGCCGCCGCGATCTCACCCGCCCGCCGGGTCTTCGCCAGCGACCACGGGTTGATCGCGCCGCCGCGTACCGTCGGGTCGTTCGCCACGATCAGGCACTCGACGCCCTCGACCACGCCGATACCGGTCACGGTGCTGGCGCCGACCGGGAAGTCCGTGCCGTACGCGGCCACCGACGACAGCTCCAGGAACGGGCTGTCCGGGTCGAGCAGCAGCTCGATGCGTTCCCGGGGGAGCAGCTTGCCGCGACCGTGGTGGCGGGTCACGTACTTCTCGCCGCCACCACCCCGGGCCTGGTCGAGCGCCTCCTCCAGCTCGGCCAGGCGCTCCAGCAGCGCCTCCCGGTTGGCGGTGAAGGCGGGCGCGGACGGGTCGATCGTGCTCTGCAGGACTGTCGTACTCACAGGCCCATGCCCTTCGCGATGATCTCGTTCATGATCTCGGTGGTGCCGCCGCCGATGCCGAGCAGGCGGGCGTCGCGGTAGTGCCGCTCCACCTCGGCGTCGCGCATGTAGCCGAAGCCACCGTGCAGTTGCAGCGCCGCGTCGACGACGAAGTCGCACGCGGACACCGCCACGTTCTTCGCGATCGCCACCTCGGTCACCACCGGCTGCCCGGCGGCCACCCGCTCGGCGACGTCGTGGACGTACGCCCGCGCCGCGTCGGTGCGGCTGTGCATCTCGGCCAGCCTGTGCCGGACGACCTGGCGCCCGACGAGCGGACGGCCGAACGTCTGGCGGTCCCGGCACCATTGCACCGCCAGGTCCACGCAGCGCTGCGCGGTCGCGTACGCCTGGGTGGCGAGCGACAGCCGCTCGTTGGCGAACTGCTGCATGATGGCGAGGAATCCGGTGTCCTCCGGCCCGACCCGGTTCGTCCCCGGCACCCGGACGTCGACGAAGGACAGTTCGGCGGTGTCCGAGCAGTGCCAGCCCAGCTTCTCCAGCCGACGCCCCACTGTGAACCCGGGTGAGCCCTTGTCGATGACCAGCAGGCTGACCGAGCCCGATCCGGGGAAGTCGGTGCAGACCGCGGTGGTGACGAAGTCGGCGCGGACCCCGCTGGTGATGTACGTCTTGGCGCCGTTGACGACGTAGTGGTCGCCGTCGCGGACCGCGCAGGTGCGGATGCCCGCCACGTCCGAGCCGCCGTCCGGCTCGGTGATCGCGAGCGCGCCGATCATCGTCCCGGCGAGCGCCGGCCGGACGTACTTCTCGATCAGCGCCTCGTCCTGCGTGCCCACCATGTGCGGCAGCGCGATCCCGTGCGTGAACAGCGCGGCGACCAGCCCGGACGACCCGCCCGAGCGGATGATCTCCTCGGTGACCACCATCGAGTCGAGCAGGTCGCCGCCGCTGCCGCCGACCGACTCCGGGAAGCCGACGCCGAGCAGGCCGATCTTCGCCGCGGTCTCGTGCAGCGACCGGGGCACCTCGCCGGCCCGCTCCCAGTCGGACAGGTGCGGCAGCACCTCCCGGGTGACGAACGAGCGGGTCAGCTCGCGCAGTTGCCGGCGTTCCGGCGTGTCCACGATGGTCATGCCGGTACCTCCGTCGGTAGATCGACCACCCGCGAGCGCAGCAGCTCGCCGAGCGCCTTGGCCTGGGGGTCGAACCGGGTGGAGGCGGCCACACCCTGCCCGAGCAGCCCTCGGATCACGAAGTTGACCGCGCGCAGGTTCGGCAGCTCGTACCGCTCGACAGTGAGCGCGGCGGTCTCCGGCAGCAGCTCGGCCAGCCGCTCCACCGTCAGCCAGTCGCGCAGCCAGGGCCAGGTCGCGTCGGTGCGGGCCCAGACGCCCAGGTTGGCGTCGCCGCCCTTGTCGCCCGACCGCGCGCCGACCAGCTCACCGAGCGGCCCGCGCCGGGTGGCGGCCGGAGCCGGTACGGCGCCGGCCTCCCGTGGCGGCGCTTCGACCGGCGTCGCCGTGACCGTCGGCGGGGCGATCGGCACCCGCTCGCCGGAGGGCAGCACCGCCACGTGCCCGACCTCGTCCTGCGCGATCGTGTCCGCGGTGAACACCCCGTACGGCGTCGCGTCGCCGGGCAGCGTGGTGAGCGTGCAGCCCGGATAGGAGGCGAGCGCCAGCTCCACCGCCGCCGCCGAGAACGCCCGCCCGGCCCGCGACTTGTCGCCGTCGCGCAGGTGCACGTGCAGCAGCGCGCTCGCCGCCTCGGTGTCGCCGGTGTCCGGGTGGTCGGTGCGGGCCAGCGTGAACTCCAGCCCTTCCGTGCCGACCGACTCCTCGATCTGGCCCCGGACCAGTGCCGCCTTGGCCGGGATGTCCAGCCCGCACAGCACGAACGTCATCGAGTTGCGGAAGCCGCCCAGGTTGTTGACGCCCACCTTGAGCGTGCCCGGCGGCGGCGTGCCGCGCACCCCGGACACGCGTACCCGGTCCGGGCCCTCCTGCTCCAGCCGCACCGTGTCCAGCCGCGTCACCACGTCCGGCCCGAGGTAGTCCGGCCCGCCGACCTCGTACAGCAACTGGGCGGTGACCGTCTCCACAGTGACCGCGCCGCCGGTGCCGGTGTGCTTGGTGAGCACCGACGAGCCGTCCGGGTGCAGCTCGGCGATCGGAAAGCCAGGCCGGTGCCCGCCGTCCGGCAGCTCGGTGAAGAAGCTGAAGTTGCCGCCGGTGACCTGCGCGCCGCACTCGATCAGGTGCCCGGCCACAGTGGCGCCGGCCAGCGCGTCGAGGTCGTCGCGGGTCCACCCGAAGCGGGCCACCGCCGGGCCGACCACCAGTGAGGCGTCGGTGACCCGCCCGGTGACCACCACGTCCGCGCCCGCGTCGAGGCAGGCCGCGATCCCGAACGCGCCCAGGTAGGCGTTCGCGGTCAGCGCGTCCGGCCGCTGGATCGCGTCGCCCTCGACGTACCCGACCCGGACCTGGAGGCCGAGCCGGTCGCCGAGCGACCGGATCGCGTCGGCCAGCCCGGCCGGGTTGAGGCCGCCCGCGTTGGTGACAAGCGTGACGCCGCGCTCCAGCGCGGTGCCGAGCACGCCCTCCGCCTGGCGCAGGAACGTCTTCGCGTAACCGAGCGACGGGTCGCGCATCCGGTCCCGGCCGAGGATGAGCATGGTCAGTTCGGCCAGGTAGTCACCGGTCAGCACGTCCAGCTCGCCGCCGTCGAGCATCTCCCGCCAGGCGGTGAAGCGGTCGCCGTAGAAGCCCGACGCGTTCCCGATCCGCAGCACGCTCACGAGGAGGCTCCGTCCGGCTCACGCTTGCCGCCGGGCGGGCCGGCGAACGCCTGGGCCACGTCCAGCCACTCGTCGGCGACCGGCCCGGTGGCGGTCAGGGCCAGGTCCGCGCGGTGCCGGCGCTGCGTGACGAGCAGGCAGAAGTCGAGCGCCGGGCCGGTCACCCGGTCGGCCGCCTCCGCCGGCCCGAACTCCCACACCGCATCGCCCGCGGGCGCGGTCAGCTCGACCCGCACCGGCGCCGTGGGCACCTCGCGGCCGTGGGCCGCGAAACCGTGCCCGAGGGTACGGAAGCCGAGGTGCGCGATGTGCCGCAGCCGTTCGGTCGGGGTACGGCTGACGCCGAGCGCGTCGGCCACGTCCTCGCCGTGCGCCCACGTCTCCATCAGGCGGGCGGTCGCCATCGACGTGGGCGACATGCTGGTGCCGTACCAGGGAAGCTTCTGCCCGGCCGGCACGGCGGCGAGCGCCCCGGCGAGCGCCGACCGGCCGGCACGCCAGCGGGCCAGCAGTGCGGGCGGCGGCGCGAGGAAGGACTCGGCGCCGTCCTCGACCAGGCGCGACGGGTCCGGCGCGGCCATCACCGAGGCGAAGAACGCGGACTCGTCGGTGGCCGCCAGGTAGGCGACGTGGTCGGTCCAGGCCAGGTGCGCGACCTGGTGCGCGACGGTCCAGCCCGGGGCCGGCGTCGGCTGCTCCCATCCCTCCGGCGGCAGGTCCGCGACGAGCGCGTCGAGCTGTTCGGACTCGGCGGCCAGATCCGCGAGCAGGGCTGTCAGGTCGACCATCGTGCCTCCGGGCGGGGTTGGGGCGTCAGGGGATCAGTGCCGCTCGCTCTCGGGGGTGAGCAGCGCGGCGAGCTGGCGTTTCCAGGTGTGCAGCAGGGCGGCGCGGCGGGGCGAGTCGTCGCTGAGCAGGTTGGCCACGCCGAGACCGCGCAGCAGGTCGAGGGTGGCCTGCACCGACTCGCGTACGCCCGGCTTGCGCTCATCCACGCCGAGCAGCTCGACGGTGAGCCGGTGCATCTCGCGGCCGATCCGCGCCTCCAGCGGCACCAGCGCGGCCCGCAGCTCGGCGTCGGTCCGGGCGGCCACCCACAGCTCCAGCGCGGCCACGAACAGCGGGCCGGTGAAGGAGGCGGCGAGCAGGTCGACCACCCCGTCGAGCCGCTGCGGGCCGGACGGCAGGGCCGCCGCCTCGGCGCGCAGCTCGGCCGCCCGGCGCTCGGTCAGGTGCGTGACGGCGGCGGTCACCAGTGCGGTCTTGGTGGGGTAGTGGTGCAGCTGGGCACCCCGGGAGACGCCGGCGTGAGCTGCCACCACAGTGGTCGTGGTGCCGGACCAGCCGTGCTCCACCAGGCACTCGACAGTCGCCTCCAGCAGCCGGGCCTGGGTGGCGCGGCTGCGCTCCTGCTGCGGAACTCGGCTCGACACGCTGACAGCGTCCCCCGCCCAAAACAAGCAGTCAAGCCTGACTTTTTCCGCCCGCCGCCATCGCGTTGATCAAGGAGTTGGTGTCCGTGCGGGCACCGTTCTCGGACGCGAACTCCTTGATCAACCCGGAAGCGGCCGGGCGGGCGGTCGGCGTCCGGAGGCGGGTGGGTCAGCGGCCGTCTCGGGGGGCGAAGACCGTGAGGGCGTCGGCGTCGGAGTGGCGGGAGCGGACGTACTCGTCGGCCCAGGCCGCCGCGTCCGGGAACGTGGACCCGGCGGCGATCCGGGCGCAGGCGGCGTCCACGTCGAAGCGCGTCCGGCGCAACTGCACACCCGGGCCCAGCAGCGCCCACCAGGCGCCCGCGCCCCCGTACGGCATGCCGACACTGCCCGGGTTGACCACCAGCCGGCGGTCGACCAGGCGGGTGAACGGCATGTGCGTGTGCCCGCAGACGACGGTGCCGACCTCGGCCGGGAGACCGGCGAAGACCTCGGCCCAGCGGTCGAGCCGCGAGTCGACGAGCACGACCTCCTCGTCGTCGCGTGGGGTCGCGTGGCAGAACAGCACGTCGCCCAGACCGGTGACCGGCAGCGTGACGGACGGCGGCAGCGCCGCCAGCCGGGCCACCTGGTCGTCGCGGAGCTGACCGGCGGCCCAGTTCGAGACCTCGATCGGGGAAGCCTTCCCGGCCCGCGCCTGCACCAGCTCCCGGTCGGCGTTCCCGCCGACCCAGCAGGCCCGGTCGCCGAGCGCGGCCAACCGGTCCAGCACCTCGACCGGCTGCGGACCGGCCGCCAGGTCACCGGTGAGGACGATCCGGTCGGCGGCTGCCACGTCCGGCTCGGCCAGGACTGCCGCCAGCGCGGGCAGCACACCGTGGATGTCGGAGAGGACGGCGACGCGATCAGGCATCGTCCCAGCCTGGCGGCACCGGTCCGGGAGGGCCAAGCGATTCTGCGGCGGGCAGAGACGGCGCCGGCCCGGCTCGCACCGAGGCGGGCCGGGCCGGGAAGCCGGTACGGAGGATCAGACCCGCGCGCGGCGGGCCAGGCGCTCCGGGTCGAGGATGATGATGCTCTTGCCGTCCAGCCGCAGCCAGCCGCGCGAGGCGAAGTCGGCCAGCGCCTTGTTGACGGTCTCCCGGGAGGCGCCGACGAGCTGGGCGATCTCCTCCTGGGTGAGGTCGTGCGTCACGCGCAGCACGCCGCCGTCGCGGGTGCCGAACCGGCCGGCCATCTGGAGCAGGTTCTTGGCGACCCGGCCCGGCACGTCAGTGAAGATCAGGTCGGCGAGCGAGTCGTTGGTCCGGCGCAGCCGGCGGGCCAGCACCCGCAGCAGCTGCTCGGCGATCTCGGGCCGGTTGTTCAGCCACGGCCGCAGCGCCTGCTTGCGCAGCCGGACCAGGCGGGTGTCGGTGACCGCCGTGGCCGTCGCCGTACGCGGACCGGGGTCGAAGAGCGACAGCTCACCGACCATGTCCGACGGGCCCATCACGGCGATCAGGTTCTGCCGGCCGTCCGCCGCGCGGCGACCCACCTTGATCTTGCCGGACAGGAGGATGTAGAGACTGTCGCCGGGCTCGCCCTCGTTGAACACGATCTCGCCCTTGCGGACCTCGATCGTCTCCATCTCCTTGGCGAGCGCCTCGGCAGCCTCCGGGTCGACACCCTGGAAGATCCCGCTGCGGGCCAGTACCTCGTCCATCGCGCACCTCCGCCTGCGCGTGCCGTCCGTCGGCCGGGTCCGCCGTCCGCTGATCCCTCGCGCGCCGCCAGTCTAGGCGCACATGAGTAGGAATCAGAGGTGCACCCCTGGAATCTTGATCGTTGGGCGTAACCCGCCCGACCCGGTGAGCAGCTAAGATCCCGCCTCCGGCCCGGCCCGGCGCCACCCGTTCCCTCCTGTGATCGTAGGGTGACCGGCGTGCTGTGTGAGCCGTTCCTGACCAGCCGGTCCGAATCCGGGTGGGACATCCCCATGCTGGCCTGGCGGGCCGAGGCGCCGCTGCTGGCGGTCGGCTCCGCGCCGCTGGGCGGGGGGATCGGCGTCCGCGGGTGGGTGCTGAACGCGACGGTGCCGATGTCGTACGACCGTGACGACCCCGCCGCGCACCTGGCCGAACTGGCGCACGGCCTCGACCTGGACGGCCCCGGGGTCGGGCTGCTGACCGGCGTGGACGTGACCGAGGTGGTCCGCCGGACCGACGGCGGCGTCCGGGTCTGGGCGACGGTCGGCCTGGGCACCCCGGTCTGGGCCGCCGCGCCCGAGCCGGCATCGTCCGCCGCGCCCGAGCCGGCCCGGCCCGCGCAGCGCGTCGGCACCGTCAACATCGTCGCGTACGTGCCGGTGCGTCTCGGCGACGCCGCCCTGGTCAACGCCGTGGCCACCGCCACCGAGGCGAAGGCGCAGGCGATCTGGGAACTGGGACTGCCGGCCACCGGCACACCCACCGACGCCGTGACGGTCCTCTGCCCGGCCGACGGCGATCCGGCCCCGTACGGCGGTCCCCGGTCGGCGTGGGGCGCGCCCCTGGCCCGGGCCGTGCACGCCGCAGTCCGCTCCGGCGGCGCCGGGACCGTCGTGCCCTGGTCCGACCGGCGGGCGGGCTGACATGCGCCGGCCATGTCCGGCGCGCCGGGTTTTCCGACCGATCGGCCCTCGTCGCGGCGTCCCGGGGACGGTAGCGTCGCCGACGATGTACGCTCCCGCCCGTTCTGTGCCCCGTATCCTCCGCGCCGCTGTCGCCGGACCGCCCACCGCCGCTCCCGGCCCGCGTCGCGCCGTGCCCGGCAAGCGCCTGGCCGCGTTCGCCGCGCTCGTCGCCGTCCTGTTCGTCGCCGGCTGCGGCGGCGACGCCGGCGGGTCCGGCGGCGACCCCCGGTGGCAGGCGGGACAGGGCGGTGGTGCGACCGGACCGGCCACCGGCGAGCAGCCCGCCGCGTCGGACCCGGCGAAGGAGCCGTCGATCTCGCTCACCGCGACCGGCGACGTGATCATGGGCAACGCGCCGGACCGGCTGCCGCCCAACGGCGGCAAGGGCTTCTTCGACGACGTGAAGTCGGCGCTCAAGGGCGACCTGGTGATGGGCAACCTGGAGGAGCCGCTCACCGACGACACCGGCGCCGGCAAGTGCGGCCCGGAGCCGAAGAACTGCTACCAGTTCCGTGCGCCGCCCGGCTATGCCGCGCACCTGCGGTCGGCCGGGTTCCAGCTGCTCAACCAGGCCAACAACCACGGCTACGACTACGGCCGCCAGGGCTACGAGAACACCCAGTCGGCGCTGGAGGCGCACGGGCTCAAGCACACCGGCGCGCCGGGCGAGATCACCGTGGTGGACGTCAAGGGCATCAAGGTCGCCGTGGTGGGCTTCTCGTCGTACCCCTGGTCCAACAGCCTGGTCGACCTGAACGCCGCCAAGCAGGTGATCGAGATGGCCAAGGAGTCGGCCCAGATCGTGGTGGTGCAGGTGCACATGGGCGCCGAGGGGGCGGACAAGACCCGGGTGAAGCCGGGCACCGAGATGTTCTTCGGCGAGAACCGCGGCGACCCGATCCGCTTCTCCCGGACCGTCATCGACGCCGGCGCGGACCTGGTCATCGGGCACGGCCCGCACGTGCTGCGCGGGATGGAGTTCTACAAGGGGCGGCTGATCGCGTACAGCCTCGGCAACTTCGCCGGTGGCGGCAAGTCGCTGAACAGCTCGGGCCGGCTCGGCTGGGGCGGCGTGCTCAAGGTGTCGCTCACCGCCGACGGGACGTTCGCCGGCGGCACGTTCACCTCCACCGTGATGAACGGCGTGGGCCGTCCGTCGGTGGACCGGCAGAACCGCGGCCTGGGACTGGTCCGCGACCTGAACCGGTCCGACTTCCCGGACACCGGCGCGAAGCTCGACGGGACCGGCAAGATCACCGCACCGGCGGGTGGCTGAGCGCACCCCGGCCGCGCCGAGCCGCCGGAGCGTCGGCCCCGCGACGTAGGCTGGCCGACGTGACCACGCGCTCCCCCGAGACCGACCTCGGCCGTACGCGCCGCGCCCGGCGCATCGGCCGCGTGCTGACCGAGACGCACCCCGACGCGCACTGTGAACTCGACCACTCCAACGCGCTGGAGCTCGCAGTGGCGACGATCCTGTCCGCCCAGTGCACCGACAAGAAGGTCAACGAGGTCACGCCGAAGCTGTTCGCCCGCTACCGCACCGCCGCCGACTACGCCGGGGCGGACCGCGCCGAGCTGGAGGAGCTGATCCGGCCCACCGGGTTCTACCGCAACAAGACCAGCTCCCTGATCAACCTCGGGCGTGCGCTCTGCGAGCGGTACGACGGCGAGGTGCCCGGCCGGCTGGACGACCTGGTGACGCTGCCGGGGATCGGCCGCAAGACCGCGAACGTCATCCTCGGCAACGCCTTCGGCGTCCCCGGCATCACCGTCGACACCCACTTCCAGCGGCTGGTGCAGCGGTGGCAGCTCACCGCCGAGACCGACCCGGTGAAGATCGAGCACGCGATCGGCGCGCTCTATCCCAAGCGCGACTGGACGATGCTGTCGCACCGGGTGATCTTCCACGGCCGCCGGGTCTGCCACGCCCGCAAGCCCGCCTGCGGCGCGTGCACGCTGGCGAAGCTGTGCCCCGCGTACGGCACCGGGCCGACCGAGCCGGTCGCCGCGGCCAAGCTGCTCAAGGGCCCTCGCGCCCGTGACCTGGCGGTGGCCGTCGGCCTCGACCCCGACCTGGTGCCGCAGCAGGCCGCCGCGGCGGACGTGCCGTGATGCGCCGGCTCGCCTGTCTCCTCGTCCCGCTGCTGCTGGCGGCGGCGGGCTGCACCGCCACGACCGAGGAGCCGGAACGTCCGGCGCCGGCGACCCGGGCCGAGCGTCCCTCGCCGTTCGCCGACTGCACCCCGCTGACCGTCGCGCCCGCCGCCGCGTCGCCGGCGCCTGCTGGAAAGGCCGGAGACCAGCTTCCCGACCTGACGCTCAACTGCTTCACCGGCGGCACGCCGGTGAACCTGCGCGACGTCAAGGGCCCGGCGGTGATCAACGTCTGGGCGTCCTGGTGCCCGCCGTGCCGCAAGGAACTGCCCGCGTTCCAGCGGCTGGCCGAGCGGGCCGACGGCCGGTTCCAGGTGATCGGCGTGAACAGCCGGGACAGCCGCGGCGGCGCGCAGTCCATCGGCGAGGACTACGGCGTCGACTTCCCGATGCTGCTCGACCAGGGCGACGCGTTCCAGCGCGCGCTCGAACGCAACGCGTTCCCGCTGACGGTGCTCGTCGACGCCGACGGCCGGATCCGGCACACCGACGCGACCGGCGCGCTCGACGACGCCCGCCTCGCCGCGCTGCTCGAACGTCACCTCGGGGTGCGGGTATGACCCGACGGCCACCGGTGTGGTTCGACCCGCTGCTGGGCCGGCTCGGCACCGCGCGGGCGGAGGACTTCACCCGCATCGTCACGCCGTCCAGCGGCGGCCGGGAGAGCGCCGTGCTGGTGCTGCTCGGTGAGGAGCCCGGCGCCGGGCCGGACGTGCTGGTCCTCCAGCGCGCCGCGACGCTGCGCAACCACGCCGGGCAGCCGGCCTTCCCGGGCGGGGCGGCCGATCCGGAGGACGCCGACGCCCGCGCCACCGCGCTGCGCGAGGCGAACGAGGAGGTCGGCCTCGACCCCGGCAGCGTCACCGTGCTGGCCGAGCTGCCCCGGCTCTGGATCCCGGTCAGCGACTTCGTGGTCACCCCGGTGCTCGCCTGGTGGCACGACCCGCACCCGGTGCACCCCCGCGAGCCGGCCGAGGTCGCGCACGTGGCCCGGCTGCCGGTCACCGAGCTGGTCGACCCGGACAACCGCATGCGGGTACGCCACCCGAGCGGCTGGATCGGTCCCGCGTTCTCGGCGCGCGGCATGCTCGTCTGGGGCTTCACCGCGGGCGTGATCGACCGGCTGCTGGAGATGGGCGGCTGGTCCCGGCCCTGGCCGCACTCGCGCGTGGTGGAGCTGCCGCCCGTCGACGCCACGCCCGCTCCGTCGGCGGGCACCGAACCGGCCGACGAGAGCCCGGTGCGGTGATCACCCGTACGCATCCCCGGGTCACGTTCCGCGAGCGCTGAGCCGAGCGCGGGCCCGGTGCCCGTACCCTTGGGGCGTGTCCGCCGTGGATCTCGTCCTCCTTCTGCTCATGCTCGTGTTCGCGATCAGCGGATACCGTCAGGGCTTCGTCATCGGGGCCCTGTCGTTCTCCGGCTTCTTCCTGGGCGCGCTGCTCGGCCTCCAGGTCGGGCCGCTGATCGCGCAGCAGTTCGCAACGAGCGGCACACGCGTGCTGATCTCCCTGGTGGCGATCTTCGGGCTCGCGGTGCTGGGGCAGGCGCTGGCCGGCTGGCTCGGCTCCAATCTCCGGGCCGCCATCACCGGGCCGGCCGGGCGGAAGATCGACGACGTCGGCGGCGCGTTCATCTCGGTCGTCGCGGTCATGCTCGTGGCGTGGCTGGTCGCCGTGCCGCTCGGCTCCTCCTCGGTGCCGTGGCTGGCCTCCTCGGTGCGCAACAGCGCGCTGCTCACCGTCGTCGACCAGGTGCTGCCGGACAAGGCACAGGATCTGTCCACGGCGCTGCGCGACACGGTCGACACCAACGGCTTCCCGGACGTGTTCGGCGACCTCGCCCCGACCCGCGCCCGGCAGGTCGCCCCGCCCGACCCGGCGCTGGCCAACTCCCAGGTGGTGCAGAACAGCAGGCGGTCGGTGGTGAAGGTGCTCGGCTCCGCGCCGAGCTGCTCGCGCCGCATCGAGGGCTCCGGCTTCGTGTACGCCGACGACCGGGTGATGACCAACGCGCACGTGGTCGCCGGCACCCGGTCGGTGGCCGTGGAGCTGCGCGGCGAGCGGTACGACGGCGAGGTCGTCGTCTACGACCCGGACCGGGACCTCGCGGTGCTCTACGTACCCGGACTGCCCGGACCGTCGCTGCGCTTCGCCGCCGGCCCGGCCGCCACCGGCGCTGACGCGATCGTGCTCGGCTTCCCGCTCGACGGCCCGTACGACGCCCGCCCGGCCCGGATCCGGGACGTCGACCGGATCACCGGCCCGGACATCTACTCGGCCGGTGACGTCAACCGGGAGATCTACACGATCCGGGCGCTGGTGCGCAGCGGCAACTCCGGCGGCCCGCTCGTCTCCTCGAACGGTCTGGTGCTCGGGGTGATCTTCGCGGCGGCGGCGGACGACCCGAACACCGGTTTCGCGGTGACCGCGGCCGAGGCGCGACCGGTGGCGCTGGCGGGCGCGGAGCGTACCCGGGGAGTGGCCACCGGCGACTGCACCTGAGCCGGCCGGCGGTGCTCAGCCACCCGCCGTTGCTCCCGCCGGTGTCGCCTCGTCGCCGGAGCGGGACAGCGGCAGCCGGGCGCGGCCCCAGGTGAGCGTGCGGTCGAGCACCGCCCGCGCCATGATCGCCACGCACGCGCCGCCGTTGAGGAACGAGGCGACCACGTCGCTGGGGTGGTGCATGCCCCGGTACATCCGGGTCAGCGCCACGCCGAGCGGCACCAGCACCAGCAGCGCCCACCAGCCGACCTTGGCCGGGGTGCTGCGCGCCCGCAGCGCCAGCAGCACCGCGAGGCCGACGTAGAGCGCGGTCGCCGCCGAGGTGTGCCCGGACGGGAAGCTGGACGTGGGCGGGGAGGCGTCCATGTGCGCGACGGCCGGGCGGTTCCGGTCGATGGCCATCGTGGTGAACAGGAAGATCAGCGCCTGTGCGGTCACCGCCGCGCACAGGAACAGCGGCTCCCGCCAGCGGTGCAGCACCAGCCGCAGCACCAGCGCCGCCAGCACCGTCACCACGACGATCATCTGGGTGCTGGCGAGCGTGCTGAACACCAGCGAGACGTCGTTCCAACCCGGCGTCCGGTCGCCGGCCAGCTCCCGGTTGACCGTGTCCTCCACGGTGAACGGCCAGGTGCGGGCCAGCACCCGGGTCACCAGCAGGCCCAGGCCCACCATCAGCGCGAAGAGCAGGGCCAGCGGCAGCAGGACACGCCGGGTGACTCGGATCACGACGTCGGACATGGGCTCGCCTGTACCCCGGCGAGAGTCCGGCTACGCCCGGCCGCCCTCCGGCCGCTGGTCGGCCAGCTCCGGCTCGACCCCCTCGCGGAGCGGGCGCGCGGACGGCCGCCCGGATCCGCTGCGCCAGGTGGCGAAGGCGGCCGAGGTCGCGGCCACCACCGCCACCCCGAGCACCCAGCCGCCCACCACGTCGCTGGTCCAGTGCACGCCGAGCGCGATCCGGCTGAGCCCGGTCACCACTGTGACCAGCAGGGCAGCCGTCCACAGCGCGACCCGGCCCCGGCGGCTGTCCCGCACGAACGGCAGGAACACCAGCAGCAGCACACCCGCCGCCAGCGTGGCGTTGAGCGCGTGACCGGACGGGAAGGAGTAGCCGGCGGCCCGGGCCACCGGGTCCAGCAGATCCGGCCGGTCCCGGCCGACGAGCAGCTTGAGCAGCGCGCCGAGCAGCCCGCCGGCGACCATGGTGACCACCACCCAGACCGCGAGCCGGGGCGCGCCGCGCCGGACCAGCCACACCACCACCACGACCGCTGCCACCCGCAGCGGGCCGGGCCCGAACACGTGCGTCCAGACCGTCATCACACCGGCCCAGGCGGGACGGTCCTGCGCGTACCCGTGGAACGCGTCGGTGATCGAGGCATCCAGCCGCAGCAGGGGCGGCCAGGCGCCGAGCACCAGCAGCGCGAGCAGGGCGAACGGCACCAGCACCAGGAACGCCGCGAGCACGGTCAGGGTGAGCCGCAGGCCCAGCGAGTGCTCGGGGTCGAGGCGGCGGCTCCGCCACGACCGGTGCGTGACCGTCGCCCCGGTGGTCTCCATGAGGCTTCCCCTACCCATCCGGGGGCGGGATCAGACCGGTTCAGCGACGGGTCTGCCGGAATCGGCGAACCATCAACGCGGTGCCGGTGACGAGCGCGACGAACAGGGCCAGGCCGGTCCAGAGCCGCTCCGGGGCGGAGACGTCCGTCTGTCCCGCCGGCCGGGCGTTCCAGCCCTCCGCCGTACGCCCGAGCGGGTCGCCGCCCCGGCCCGCCGCGGCGGCCCGGGTGTCCCGCGTGTCGCCGGGCGCGGGCCCGAAGCCCACCACGCCGGGGGAGGCGTTGTCGTCGAGCGGGTTGTGGCCCACCGACGGCACGTCGGCGGTGAGCGCGGCCACCGGGTCCACCAGGCCGTAGCCGAACCGGTCGTCCCGGCCGGTCGGACCCAGATCCCGGGCGGTGGTGATCAGCCGGTTGACCACGTCGCCGGCCGACATCTTCGGATAACGCGCCCGGACCAGGGCGGCCGTCGCGGCGACGAGCGGCGCGGCGAAGCTCGTCCCCTGCACCCGCCAGTAACCCTCCGGCCGGGCGCCGTAGAGCCCGGTGGCCGGGGCGCTGAGCACCGTCTCGTGGCCCGTGATCGAGCCGGACCAGAGGTTCTCGCTGGTCCGCTCCAGCCCGGCGACCGCGAGCACACCCGGCTCCCGGGCCGGGTACCAGACCTCGGTGGTCGTCGAGGTGGCCAGGTTGCCGGTGCAGGCGACGACCACCACGTCCCGGGCGAACGCGTAGTCGAGCGCCGCGGCCAGCGCCGGATTGTCGCTGCTGCCGCCGAGCGACAGGTTGACCACCTGGGCGCCGTTGTCGACCGCCCAGCGCACCGCCCTGGCGATGATCAGCGCGTCGTCGTAGCGGTTCTCGGCGTCGAGGACCCGGACCGGAAGGATCTTGGCGTCCGGCGCCAGCCCCAGCACGCCCCGGTCGTCATCGGCGCGCCCGGCGATCAGCCCGGCCACCGTGGTGCCGTGCCCCACCGGGTCCGGGCCGTCCGAGCCGTCCGGCGTCACCAGGTCCAGGCCGGGCAGCACCTGACCGGCCAGGTCGGGGTGGGTGCCGTCCACACCGGAGTCGATCACCGCGACCACCACGCCGCGCCCGGTCGAGGTGCGCCACGCGGTCTTCGCCCGCAACTCCTCCAGTTGCCACTGCTCGTCGCGTACCTGGTCGGTGCGCAGCACACGGTCGGGGGTCACCCACGGCCGCGCCAGTGTGGCCGGGGCGGCGGGAGCGGCATGGGCCGGCGGCGCCAGCGGACCGGCCACGGTGACCAGTGCCGACGCGGCGGCGAGCAACGCGCGTCCGGCGAGACGCCGGGGCGGCCCACCGGGCGGTCCCTGCCGATCCCCTGTCACATTCCCCAGCCGTTCGGTCGCGTCAGACACATGCTGCACGGAGATTACCGGTTGTCCCGACCGTCACGGGGCAACTCCGCGAGGCGGATCACCCGGGCGGGAGATGCGCCAACTGCACCAGGCGCACCCCCTCCCGGCGCGTGACCAGACGCGCCCGCCCCGGGGGCAGCGGCCCGGCCTTGACCTGACCGACGAGCGCGCCCTCCTCCGGGCCGCCCGACATCACCAGCCCGGCCGTGGACAGCTCCCGCAGCCGTTGCACGATCGGCTCGTACGCGGTCCGCCCGGCACCGCCGGTACGCCGCGCCAGCACCAGGTGCAGCCCGACGTCCCGCGCGTGCGGCAGGTGCTCCTCCAGCGCCCGCAACGGGTTCGTCGGCCCGCCGGCCACCAGGTCGTAGTCGTCCACGAGCACGAACAGCTCCGGGCCCTGCCACCACGACCGGCTGCGAAGCTGCGCCGGGGTCACCTCCGGCCCCGGCTGCCGCCCCTGGAGGTAGCCGGCGGCCGACTCGATCAGCTCGGCGGTGTGCGGCGCGGCAGTGCCGTACCCGATCAGGTGCGGCGTCTCGATCACGCCCATCAGGCTGCGCCGGTAGTCCACAAGCATCACCCGGGCCTGCTCCGGGGTGAACCGGTTGACGATCGAGGTGGCGAGCGCGCGCAGGAACGACGACTTGCCGCACTCGGCGTCGCCGAAGACCACGAAGTTCGGCTCGGTGGCGAAGTCCAGCACCACCGGGGACAGGTCCGCCTCGGCCACGCCGATCGGGAACGCCAGCCCGCTCGTCGCGCTCTGGTCCAGCTCGGCGTACGGCAGCACCGGCGGAAGCAGCCGCACCCGGGGCGCGGACGGGCCGGTCCACGCGCCGGCGACCGCCTTGACCAGATCGGCGGTTTCCGCACCGAGCGCCTCGACACGGGGTTCGGCGGTGAGGAAGTGCAGTCCGCCCGCCGTGATTCCGCGCCCCGGACGCTCCTCCGGCACGGTGGCCGCCAGCGCCCGCTTGACCACCACCGAGTCGGCCGGGTCGCCGAGACGCAACTCCAGCCGGGAGCCGAACAGGTCACGGATCGCCGGGCGGAAGTCCGACCAGCGCAGGGCGCTCGCCACCACGTGCACCCCGTACGCCAGGCCCCGGACGGCGAGTTCGGTGACCAGCGGTTCCAGATCCTCGTACTCGCCGCGCAGCGTGTTCCAGCCGTCCACCACCAGGAACACGTCCCCGAACGGGTCCGGCGCGCCCGCCGCCCGCCGCCGTCGCCACGCGGCCATCGACTCCACGCCGGCCTCGGCGAAACGCCGTTCCCGCTCGGACAGCAGGCCGGCGACCTCGCCGACGGTACGGCGTACGGCGGTGCCGTCGGTCCGCCCGCTGACGCCGCCCACGTGGGGCAGGTCGCGCAGCGTGCCGAGCGTCCCGCTGCCGAAGTCGAGGCAGTAGACCTGCACCTCGGCCGGGGTGTGGGTGAGCGCGAGCGCGCAGACCAGCGTGCGCAGCAGGCTGGACCGCCCACTGCGGGTGGTGCCGACCACCGCGACGTGCCCGGCCGCGCCGTCCAGCGCGAGCCAGAGCAGGTCACGCCGCTGCTCGAACGGCTTGTCCACCACCGCCACCGGCACCTGGAGCGCCCCGTGCAGCTCCGGATTCGCCACCGTGAGCCCGCGTGCCGGGTCGGCGCCGACCGGGCCGAGCAGCTCGTCCAGGGCGGGCGAGGCGTCCAGCGGCGGCAGCCACACCTGGTGCGCCGGCGGGCCCTGCCCGGCCAGCCGGTCCACGAGCAGGTCGAGGAGCGTCTCGCCGCCGTCGTCCTCGGAGGGCAGGGCGACGGGCGCGGGCGGCTCGGGTACCGGGACCAGGTGGGTGGAGAACGCGAGCACGCGCGCCTCACCGGCGCCGGACGCGCCCGCCGCGCCGCCGCGGCGGCGGACCGCCCCGGAGACGTACGCGGCCTTGAACCGGACCAGCGGGTCGGTGCCCGAGCGCAGGTATCCGTGCCCGGGACTGCGCGGCAACTCGTGCGCGTCCGGCACGCCCAGCACCGTCCGGGACTCCAGCGCCGAGAACGTGCGCAACCCGATCCGGTACGACAGGTGCGTGTCCAGCCCGCGCAGCCGCCCCTCCTCCAGCCGCTGGCTCGCCAGCAGCAGGTGCACCCCGAGCGACCGGCCCAGCCGCCCGATCTGCACGAACAGGTCGATGAAGTCGGGCTTGGCGGACAGCAGCTCGGAGAACTCGTCGCAGATCAGCAGCAGCGACGGCAGCGGGGCCAGCGGCGAGCCGGCCGCCCGGGCCCGCTCGTAGTCGCGCACGCTCGCGAAGTTGCCGGCCCGGCGCAGCAGTTCCTGCCGGCGCATCAGCTCACCGTTGATCGCGTCCACCATCCGGTCCACCAGCGGCAGCGCGTCGGCCAGGTTGGTGATCACGGCGGCGGTGTGCGGCAGCCGCCCGAACGGCGCGAACGTGGCGCCGCCCTTGAAGTCGACGAGCACGAAGTTGAGCTGCTCCGAGCTGTGCGTGGCGGCCAGCCCGAGCACCAGCGTGCGCAACAGCTCCGACTTGCCCGAGCCGGTCGCGCCGATCAGCAGGCCGTGCGGGCCCATGCCGTCCTGCGCCGACTCCTTCAGGTCGAGGTCGATCGCCCCGCCGTCGGCGCCCACCCCGATCGGCACCCGCAGCCGGTCCCGCGCGGCCCGGGGCGCCCAGCCCTGCTCGGCGGTGAAGCTCTCCGGGTCGCCGAGACCCAGCAGCTCGGGCAGGCCCAGCTCGGCGCCGGGCGGCGCGTCCGGTCCGCGTACCGGGCCGGCGAGCCGCAGCGGCGCGAGCCGCCGGGCCACCGCCTCGGCGTCGGCGGGCGCCAGCGCGTCGGCGGCGCCCACCTCGGCGTGCCCCTCCGCGGAGTGCGAGTGCAGCCGTCCGTCGACCAGGTCGAGCAGGAGCGCGTACCGGTCGAGCAGCCGGGGCGGCGGGGTGTCCAGGTCGAGCACGGTGACCGCGTCGATGCCGCCGTCACCGGCCAGGTCGGTCGCGCCGGTCAGGTCACCGCCGTCGAGCACCACCACGACGTGTGGCCCGTCGGTCGCGGTGCCGTGCGGGCTGAACCGGGACCGGGCGCCGAGCACGTCGTCGAGCAGCCGTTCCAGGTCGGCGGCGGAACTGGTGACCAGCCGCACCGGGCCCAGCGCGTCGATACGCGCCGGATGGTGGGCGTGCGGCAGCCACTTCACCCACTCCCAGGCATTCCGGCGTTCCGGCCCGGCGCAGACCGCGATCAGCAGCTCGTCCGGCGCGTGGAAGACGGCGAGCTGGGTGAGCACCGCCCGGGCCAGTGCCTGTGCGGCGGGCGATCCGGCGCCGCGTACCGGGCCGGCCGGCCCGCGCACGAAGACCCGGGCGAAACTGCGCAGCGACAACGCCACCGGCAGGTCCGGCACCACCGAGTACGCGTCCAGGAAACGCCGCAGCGCCCCGGCCGTCATCGGCTCCAGCTCCTCCAGCGGGCGGGTGACCGGCGGGACCAGCGGGGTGGCCAGCGTCTGCGGCCCCACACCGACCCGGACCACGGCGAAGTCCGGGTCGCCCGGCCGGCGTTCCCAGACCCGGTGACTGTCGACTGTCGACCAGAGCCGCCCCGGCTCGGGATGGCGGTAGGACAGCCCGGCCCGCTGGGCGCCGGCGGTCTCCCGCACCCGGCGCCGGAGCGTGGCGAGGTGGCGCAGGTACTCCCGGCGCGCGGCCATCAGCTCGGACTTCTTCGGCCCGGCGCTGCCCCAGGTGGTCACCAGCATCGCCAGCGAGGAGAGACCGAACATGCCGCCCACCACGTACGAGTAGGCCCCGCCGCCGCGGCCGAACATCATCGCCATGGCCACCGTCCCGCCGAGCATCGGCAGCACCATCAGCGCCTGCTGCCAGCGCCCACCGGCAGCGGCGGGGATCTCCGGCGGCGCCTCGACGGGCAGCTCACCGACCGGGATCTCCGGCGCCGGGCGGCGTGGCGGCCGCTTGATGACGACAGTGGACACTCACCCTCCCCGGAAGTGGCTCTGGGTAACCCGAGCCTGGCTCATCGTAGGTAAAGTCCTCTCGTCCGTCAGCCCACTCCCTCCGCCCGATATGGAGATACCTCGATGACAAGCGGGCTCGCCCGGGTCACGATCAGCGCGCCCGGCCGACGGGTGGACGTGGCCCTACCGGAGCAGGTGCCCCTGGCCGAGCTGCTGCCCGAGGTGCTCCGGCACGCCGGTGAGGGACTGGCCGACGACGGGGAACGGCACGGCGGATGGGTGCTGCGCCGCACCGACGGCGCGGTGCTCGCCACCGCCCAGGCGCTGCTGCCCCAGGGCGTCCGCGACGGCGAGGTGCTGCACCTGGTGCCGGCCCGCGCGCAGTGGCCCGAGCTGGAGTACGACGACGTGGTCGAGGCGATAGTGGACGGGGCCCGGCGCCGGGGCACCGCCTGGTCGGGCCAGGCCACCCGGGCCGCCGCGCTCGCGGGCGCCGCCGTGCCCCTCGCGGTCGGGCTGGTAGCCGTGGTCGCCGCCGGTCCGGGCGCGCGTGGCTGGCCGGTCGCCGCGGCGGTCGCCCTGATCCTGGTGCTCACCGCCACCGCCGCGTCCCGGGCGTACGGGGACGGCCCGGTCGGCGCCACGCTCGGCGGGTACGCGCTGCCCTGGGCCGCGGTGGCCGGTGCGCTGGCGGTCGCCTCCGGCGATCCGGTCGGCCCGGTCCCCGGCCTGCGCTGGGTGGGCGCCCCGGAACTGCTCGTCGGCTCGGTGGCGCTGCTGCTGGTGGCGGTGCTCGGCCTGCTCGGCGTGGCCAGCCGGTCCCGCGTCTTCGTGGCCGGGGTGACGGTCGGCGTGGCCGGCGTGGCAGCGGCGCTCGGCGGGCTGCCGCTCGACCCGGACGGCACCGCCGCCGTCCTGCTCGCCGTGCTGGTGTTCGCGCTCGGCGGGCTGCCGCTGCTGGCGATCCGGGTCGGCAAGCTGCCGCTGCCGCCGCTCACCCTGCCCAGCCCGGCCGGCACCCGCGACCTGCCGGACCGGGGCCGGGTGCACGCGGCGGTGGCCCGCGCCGAGGAGGTGCTCACCGGGATGCTGCTCGGTCACGCGGTGCTCGCGGTCGGCGCGATCGCGGTGCTCGTCTCCGTCGGCCGGACCGCCGGGCTGCTGCTCGCCGCCGTCGGCTGCGGAGTGTTGCTGCTGCGCTCCCGCCTGTTCGTGGCGGTACGGCACCGGGCGCCCGCGATCGTCGCCGGGCTGACCGGGTTCGCCCTGCTCGGCGTGGTACTGGCCGACCGGGCCGGTCCGGGTGGCCGGCTCGCGCTGACAGTGGGCGGGCTGGCCCTGGCCCTGACGGCGGTCACCGCCGGCGCCACGTACGCCCGGCGCCCGGTCTCCCCGTACCTCGGCCGCCTGGCCGACCTGACCGACACCGCGCTCGTGGTCGCTGTCGTGCCGGTGGCCTGCGCGGTGCTCGGCCTCTACGACCGGGCCCGCGACCTGCTCGCCTGAACACGCGGAGGCCCGGGTCGCGAAGCGCGACCCGGGCCTCAAGCACGCGTGATCGTCAGTGCAGCGTCTCGCCGCGCTCCTCGGCCTCCTTGGCGCGCCGGTACGAGGCGGCGATCTCCGCCTCGGCCTCGACCCGGCCCACCCAGGTCGCGCCCTCGACCGACTTGCCCGGCTCCAGGTCCTTGTAGACCTCGAAGAAGTGCTGGATCTCCAGCCGGTCGAACTCGCCCAGGTGGTGGATGTCGCGCAGGTGCTCCTGACGCGGGTCCTCGTAGGGCACGCAGAGGACCTTGTCGTCGCCGCCCTTCTCGTCCGTCATCCGGAACATGCCGATGGTGCGGCAGCGGATCAGGCAGCCCGGGAACGTCGGCTCGGGCACCAGCACCAGCGCGTCCAGCGGGTCGCCGTCCTCGCCCAGGGTGCCCTCGATGAACCCGTAGTCGGCCGGGTACTGCGTGGAGGTGAAGAGGGTGCGGTCCAGCCGGATGCGGCCGGTCGCGTGGTCTACCTCGTACTTGTTGCGGTGACCCTTGGGGATCTCAACCGTGACGTCGAAATCCATCTTCCACGCTCCCTCGTTTGCCCACGCTGGCTAACGGAAACCAGCGGCTCACCCCCGGCGCGGGGTGAACGCCCCCCGTCGGCTCCGGCCGCCGCATAGTGTTCGGACCGAAGTAGTGTCGCCCAAGGCGATTTCGAGCGGGGAGGAGGGGGCCGTGGGGAGGGAAGATTCACACTACCGCCCCGAGAGGGTTGACGGGCGCGGGTCCGCCGGTTCCGGTTCCGGCGGGGCCACCGGGCGGGTGTCCGTCCCGGGGGCGAACGTCCCTCATCGTCCCTCTCCGGCCACCGGATCCGCCCGCGTGGGCCCGCCGCACCACGGCTCCGGCCCGGCGAGCGGCTCGGCCCGCGTCGGCCCGCCGCACGACCCGACGGCCCCGCTGAACTGGCCCGGCGCGCCGGACCCGGCCCCGGTCAGCCCGCCGGTCCCGCCGGTCGGCGCCGCGCCGCCCGTACCCTCCGGGCCGCCCCCGGCTCGACCGCGACGCCGCCTGCGGCTCGTCGCGGCGCTCGCCTGCGTGCTCGTGCTGGCCCTGGCGGTGGCCGGGCTCGCCGTGCTGCGCCCCGGCCCGGTCGCCGGGTGGCTGGGCGACGACGACAGCACGGGTACGCCGGTCGCCGCGCCGCCCGAGCCGTCCCCGGCGGCCGTGCTCGGCGGGCCGGACGGCAACGCCCCGCTGCCCACCGAGGCCGGCATCCGCGCCGCCCTGGACCCGCTGGTCCGCGCCGCCGCGCTCGGCGACCGGGTGCACGTGTCGGTGGCCGACGTGAGCACCGGCCAGGCGCTCTACGGCAGCGGCCAGGACACCCCCACCGTGCCCGCCTCGGTGACCAAGCTGGCGACCGGAGTGGCGGTGCTCGCGGCGCGCGGGCCGGCCCACCGGATCCCGACCCGGGCGGTGGCCGGGGCCAACCCGGGTGAGGTGGTCCTGGTCGGCGGCGGTGACCCCACGCTCGCCGTGGACAAGAACGGCTTCTACCCGGGCGCGGCCCGCCTGGACGACCTCGCCGCCCAGGTGCGCGACGCGCTCGGCGGCACCGCGCCGACCAAGGTGATCGTCGACTCGTCGCTGTTCAGCGGCCCCGTCTTCGAGCCCGGCTGGGACTCCGACATCCCCACCGGCGGCTTCGGCGCGGCGATCACCGCGCTGATGACCGACGGCGCCCGCAAGAACGCGGCGGAGGCGCGGCGTACCGCCGAGCAGACGAACCACGCCGCCGAGCGGGTGCCGCAGCCCGACCTGACCGCCGGCCGGCAGTTCGCCAAGCTGCTCGGCCTGACCGGCGGCGCCGCCCAGGTCACCCGGGGCACCGCGCCGGCGGCGTCCGGCGCCACGGGTACGGCCCCCGGCGCCGAGCTGGGGAAGGTCGAGTCCCTGCCGATGATCCGGCTGGTCGACATCATGATCAGCGACAGCGACAACGTGATCGCCGAGGCGATGGCCCGCCAGGTGGCGCTCGCCAAGGGCAAGCCCGGCTCGTTCGCCGGCGGCGCGGCGGCCACCGACCAGGTCCTCGGCGAGCTGGGCCTGCCGGCGGGCGAGATCAGCCTGGCCGACGGCAGCGGGCTGTCCCGCACCAACCGGATCAGCCCTTCGCTGCTCACCGACCTGATCACGCTCGCCGGCAACGGCAGCCACCCCGAACTCGCGGCGATCTTCGGCGGCCTGCCGGTCGGCGGCTGGTCCGGCACGCTCGACGAGCGCTACCGGGCGGCGGCGACCCGCGCCGGAGCGGGCGTCGTCCGGGCCAAGACCGGCACGCTGAGCGGCGTCAACGCGATCGCCGGCACGGTGACCACGGCCGACGGCCGACTGCTCACGTTCGCGGTGCTCACCGACCGCACGCAGGGCTCGCTGGACGAGACCCGGGCGGCCCTGGACCGGATCAGCTCCGCGCTGGCCGGGTGCGGCTGCCGCTGACCGACGGGCGTCGATCGGCCGGTGCGAGCCCGGGTGGGGGTGTTCCGGCGCGGGTACGGTGGGTTCATGGCGCAGTTCGTGGACTGGGATCTGGCCGCCGCTACCGCGGGGGCGCTGAGCAAGTCGGGCCCCCGGGTGTCGTACGCCGAGGCCACCGACGTGGTCGGCGACCTGCGCCGGCTGACCGAGGAGGCGGCCGGTCACGTCGCCGACTACACCGGCCTGCGGGCGCAGGTCGCGCACCCGCCGGTACGCGTGGTCGACCGCCGGGACTGGGCGGCGGCGAACATCGCCGGGCTGCGTGAGGTGGTCTCCCCGCTGGTCGAGCGTCTCTCCGGCGACAAGCGGCCGGGTGCGCTCACCGAGGCGATCGGCTCCCGGGTGACCGGTGTGCAGGCCGGCACCGTGCTGGCGTACCTCTCCGGTCGCGTGCTCGGCCAGTACGAGGTCTTCGCCGGCGACCCCGGCCAGCTGCTGCTGGTGGCGCCGAACATCCTCGAGGTCGAACGGAAGCTCGGCGCCGACTCGCGCGACTTCCGGCTCTGGGTGTGCCTGCACGAGGTCACCCACCGCACCCAGTTCACCGCCGTGCCGTGGATGCGCGCGTACTTCCTCGGCGAGGTGCAGGCGTTCGTGGACGCCTCCCAGGGCGGCGAGCACCTGCTGGAACGGCTCCGGCGTGGCGTCGCGACGCTCTCCGACGCGGTCAAGGACCCGGAGAGCCGGGCCAGCGTGCTGGACATCGTGCAGACCCCGGCCCAGCGCGCCGTGCTGGACCGGCTGACCGCGCTGATGACGCTGCTGGAGGGCCACGCCGAGTTCGTGATGGACGGCGTGGGACCGCAGGTCATCCCCAGCGTCGAGACGATCCGGGCGGCGTTCAACCGTCGCCGCGAGTCCGGCAACCCGCTGGAGAAGGCGATCCGTCGGCTGCTCGGCATCGAGGTCAAGATGCGCCAGTACGCCGAGGGCCGCAAGTTCGTGCACGGCGTGGTCGACCGGGTGGGGATGGCGGGCTTCAACAAGATCTTCTCGTCCCCCCTGACGCTGCCCCGCCTGGACGAGCTGGGCGACCCGGACGCCTGGGTGTCCCGCGTACACGGGCCCGCCGGTGCCACCCCGCCCGTCGGCTGATCCGCCCGGCTCGGACGGCTCCGTCCCGCGCCGCTCGCCGTCGCCCGCTCCCGCCGTCGCCGCGGTGCGGCTGGCCGTCCGCCGGATGCTGACCGGCCTGCCGGGTGACGGCCCGGTGCTGGTGGCCTGCTCCGGCGGGGCCGACTCGCTCGCGCTCGCCGCCGCCACCGCGTTCGTGGCCCCCCGGCTCGGGCGCCCGGCCGGCCTGGTGACGGTCGACCACGGCCTGCAGGCCGGGTCCGCGGAACGGGCCGAGGCGGTCGCCGGCTGGGCCCGCGCCGAAGGGCTCGACCCGGTCGACGTGCTTCCGGTACGCGTGGACGGCCGGCCCGGTGGTCCGGAGGCGGCCGCCCGCGAGGCCCGGTACGAGGCGCTGACCGCCGCCGCCCACCGGTACGACGCAGCCGGGGTGCTGCTCGGGCACACACGCGACGACCAGGCCGAGACCGTCCTGCTGGCGCTGGCCCGGGGCGCCGGACCGCGCGGGCTGTCCGGGATGCCGGAGCGGCGCGACGTCGACGGGGTGCCCCTGCTGCGGCCGCTGCTCGACGTCACGCGCGCCGACACCCGGGCCGCCTGCGCCGCGCTCGGGCTCGACCCGTGGGCGGACCCGCACAACGCCGACCCCGCGTACGCCCGGGCCCGGGTCCGGGCGGACGCGCTGCCGGCACTCGTCGACGCGTTGGGGCCGGGGGTGGTGGCGAACCTCGCCCGCACCGCCGGGCTGCTCGCGGCCGACAACGCCGCGCTCGACGCGCTCGCCGACGCCGCGCTCGCCGACGTCCGGACCGATGGGGGCGGGCTGTCCGTAGCCGGGCTCGCCGGGTTGCCGGCCGCCGTCCGTACCCGGGTGCTGCACACCTGGGCCCGCGAGCTGGGCGCGACGCCGGCCGCGCTGTCCCACAGTCACGTGGCGGCACTGGACGCCCTGGTCACGGCGTGGCGTGGACAGGGCCCGGTGCACCTACCCGGCGGCCACCAGGTAAGCCGCCACGCCGGTCACCTCCAACCCTGACCCGGCGCGGGCTGACCCCGCCCTTGCCCGGTGATCAAGGACTTTCGGTCACGTTCCGGCCCTCCCCAGCCCGCAAACTCCTTGATCACCGCCGTGAGGGCGTCAGGTGGATTGACGGTCGCGGAAAGTGGTGCGGTAGGCCAGCGGGGTGGTGCCCACGCGGCGGGTGAAGTGGTACCGCAGGGCCGCCGAGTCACCGAAGCCGGCCTGCTCGGCGACGCTCTCCACGCTCAGTGAGGTGTCCTCCAGCAGGTGCCGGGCCAGCAGCACCCGCTGGTTGGTCACCCAGTCGTGGGGGGTGGTGCCGGTCTCGGCGCGGAACCGCCGGGCGAACGTGCGCGGGGCCATCCCGGCGCGGGCCGCCAGCTCGTCCACCGTCACCGGCCGGCGCAGGTGTCGCATCAGCCATTCCAGCACCGGTTCCAGGGTGGGTGCCTCCGGCGCCTTGGGGATCGGCGCCTCGACGTACTGCGACTGGCCGCCGTCGCGGTGCGGCGGCACGACCATCCGGCGGGCCAGCCGCGTCGCCACCGCCGAGCCGTGCTCCTGGCGTACCAGATGCAGGCAGGCGTCGATGCCGGCGGCGGTGCCGGCGCTGGTGAGCAGCCGGTCGTCCTGCACGTAGAGCGAGTCGCACTGGACCCGGGCGGCCGGGAAGCGCTGCTGGAGTTCGTCGGTGTACCGCCAGTGGGTGGTGCAGTCGCGCCCGTCGAGCACGCCCGCCTCGCCGAGGACGAACGCGCCGGCGCAGACGCTCAGCAGCCAGGCGCCCCGGTCGGCGGCACGGCGCAGCGCGGCGAGCACCGGCTCGGGCAGCGGGGTGCCGTCGGCGTGCGCGGGCACCGCGACCAGGTCGGCGTCCTCGACCGGGCCCAGGTCGGCGGTGGGGGTGAGCAGGAACCCGGAGCGGCTGCGGACCGGACTGCCGTCGGCGGTGCAGACGTCGAACCGGTATCCGGGGAAGCCGTCGGCGGTGCGGTCGGTGCCGAAGACCTCGGCGAGCACGCCGAGTTCGAACGCGGCGACCTGGTCCATGGCGATGACGGCGACCGAGCGGAGCATGTGACGAGGGTAACCCGACCGGTGGCAGTAAATCGATGCCCGATGACATTCCTGCCACTGTCCGGATCGGTCGGTGGCCCGGAGAATCAATGGTGTCCGGTGCGCACCGGCGGCGAAAACAGTCTCAACCATGTGAAAGCGAGCGCCGCCATGACCGTTCTGCTGCTCCTGCTCTTCCTGCTCCTCCTCGTCGGCGCCAGCGCCTTCGGGTTCACCGCCGACACCCGCGACTCGGCCGACTGGAAGCCGAGCGACGACGGGCAGCGCTGGCGCTCCCGTACCTGCTGAGGTGATTTATTCAGTTCGCGTCGAAAATCCCCGGCGGGACCGCGCCAAAAGGGGCGGCCCCGCCGACGGCGGCGCCGGGGCGTACGGCAGGCTAGGAGCATGGCTGACGGCTCCTGGTACGACGCCGACATCGACCACGTGATCATCTCGGAGGCGCAGATCCGCGACAAGACCGCGGAGCTGGCCAAGCAGGTCTCGGCGGACTACGCCCACGTCGAGGACGGCCTGCTGCTCGTGTGTGTGCTCAAGGGAGCGGTCATGTTCATGGCCGACTTCGCCCGCGCGCTGGGCCGCCAGGGCCCGCCCGCCGAACTGGAGTTCATGGCCGTCTCGTCCTACGGCCAGGGCACCACCTCGTCCGGCGTGGTCCGCATCCTCAAGGACCTGGACCGGGACATCGCCGGCCGCCACGTGGTGGTCGTCGAGGACATCGTCGACTCCGGCCTGACGCTGTCCTGGCTGCTGCGCTACCTGGAGTCGCGCTCCGCGGCGAGCGTCGAGGTGGTCGCGCTGTTCCGCAAGCCGGACGCGGTCAAGGTGCAGGTCCCGGTCAAGTACGTCGGGTTCGACATCCCCACCGAGTTCGTCGTGGGCTACGGGCTCGACTTCGGCGAGCGGTACCGCGAGGTGCCCTACGTCGGGGTGCTCAAGCCCGAGGTGTACGCGCGGGCCTGAGGGTTCGCCGAGCCCGTCGTCAGCTGACATTCAGCGGGCTCTCAGTCTTCCGGTCTACGGTAGGGACCGGTGACGTGGAGGCACCCTCCACGCCCGGCCCCTCGAACCGCGTGACCGTGCGGTGTGGGCGGGCCGGGTGGGAGCTCCCCGCCACGCCGGCTCGAAACCCGGGTTCGCCCTGCGCGTAAGTGCCGGGCTCGCAAGCTCACGCGTCGCCCGAACGGTGTACCGTCGAATGACCGTGGTGCGGCAGTTTGCGTGCCTCGGGGGTCGGGCCGGCCCGCACGGCGGCCCCGGCCGCCGCTCAAGGCGGCGACACCATTCAGACGGTCAGGACGTCGATCAGGAGGATGCGGGCGCCTCGGCACCCGACTACAGCATGGAACGTACGCGTTTCTTCCGCCGACCGGTGGTCTGGATCATCCTGGTCATCCTCGGCGCCGTTGTGCTCAGTCAACTGTTCACCGCTGGTCCCAGCTACCACCGGGTGGACACGTCCGTCGCGCTCGACCAGCTCAACAAGGGCGGCATCGAGAAGGTCGTCTTCCAGGACAAGGAGCAGACGCTCCAGCTCGACCTGAAGGACAAGGCCAAGTTCGACGGCGACACCACCACTGACAAGATCGAGGCGCAGTTCCCGTACGAGGTCGGCGGCCAGGTCTGGAACCAGGTACGCGAGGCCGAGGCGGCGGACCGCATCACCGGCCCGGTCGACACCAAGGTGTCGTCGGACAGCATCTGGGTCAGCCTGCTGGTCAACCTGCTTCCCATCGCGCTGCTCGTGCTCCTGCTGCTGTTCTTCATGTCGCAGATGCAGGGCGGCGGCTCCCGGGTGCTCAACTTCGGCAAGTCCAAGGCGAAGATGATCACCAAGGACACGCCGAAGACCACGTTCGCGGACGTCGCGGGCGCGGAAGAGGCCGTCGAGGAACTGCACGAGATCAAGGACTTCCTGCAGAACCCGGCGAAATACCAGGCCCTGGGCGCCAAGATCCCGAAGGGCGTGCTGCTGTTCGGCCCGCCCGGTACCGGTAAGACGCTGCTCGCCCGCGCGGTCGCCGGCGAGGCCGGGGTGCCCTTCTACTCCATCTCCGGCTCCGACTTCGTCGAGATGTTCGTCGGTGTCGGCGCCAGCCGCGTCCGCGACCTGTTCGAGCAGGCCAAGTCGAACGCCCCGGCGATCGTCTTCGTCGACGAGATCGACGCGGTCGGCCGCCACCGCGGCGCCGGCATGGGCGGCGGTCACGACGAGCGGGAGCAGACGCTCAACCAGCTGCTGGTCGAGATGGACGGCTTCGACACCAAGGGCGGCGTCATCCTGATCGCCGCCACCAACCGGCCGGACATCCTCGACCCGGCGCTGCTGCGCCCGGGCCGGTTCGACAGGCAGATCCCGGTCGACGCCCCCGACATGGAGGGCCGCAAGGCCATCCTGCGGGTGCACGCCAAGGGCAAGCCGTTCACGCCCGACGTCGACCTCGACGCGGTCGCCCGGCGTACCCCGGGCTTCAGCGGCGCCGACCTGGCCAACGTGATCAACGAGGCCGCGCTGCTCACCGCTCGTAAGGAGCAGCGGGCGATCACCAACGACTCCCTGGAGGAGTCGATCGACCGGGTGATCGCCGGCCCGCAGCGCCGGACCCGCGTGATGAGCGACCAGGAGAAGAAGATCACCGCGTACCACGAGGGTGGGCACGCGCTGGTCGCCTGGGCGCTGCCGCACGCCGCGCCGGTGCACAAGGTGACCATCCTGTCCCGGGGTCGCTCGCTGGGTCACACGCTCGTCCTCCCGACGGAGGACAAGTACACCCAGACCCGGGCCGAGATGATCGACACCCTGGCGTACGCGCTGGGTGGCCGGGCGGCCGAGGAACTCGTCTTCCACGAGCCGACCACCGGCGCCGGCAACGACATCGAGAAGGCCACCCAGCTGGCCCGCGCGATGATCACGCAGTACGGCATGAGCTCCAAGCTCGGTGCGATCAAGTACGGCACCAGCGGCGACGAGCCGTTCCTCGGCCGCAACATGGGCCACGAGCGGGACTACTCCGACGCGGTGGCCGCCGAGATCGACGGCGAGATGCGCGCGCTGATCGAACTGGCCCACGACGAGGCCTGGGAGATCCTGGTGGAATACCGGGACGTCCTGGACAACATGGTCCTGGAGCTGATGGAGAAGGAGACGCTCTCCACCGCCGACATGGCCCGGATCTGCGCGCGCGTCGTCAAGCGCCCGCCGATGGCGCCGTACCACGGCTTCGGCAAGCGTCAGCCCTCCACCGAGCCGCCGGTGCTCACGCCGGCCGAGAAGGAGGCGCTGGCGGCGCAGGCCCGCGCCGACGCCGCCGCCTCGATCGGTGGTTCCAGCAACAACTCGGACGGTACGCACTGAACAGCGATCCGACGACGGCCGGCTCCCACCACAGGGAGTCGGCCGTCTCCGCGACCGAGCCCGACGGGGACGACGCGCTCGACTACGTGGCCGCGCGCCTGATCAGCGGCAAACTCACCGGCGGCCCGGTGGAGGACAGCGTCGACCTCGCCCGGATCGAGAAGGCGGTCCGCGAGATCCTCATCGCGGTCGGCGAGGACCCGGACCGCGACGGCCTCCAGCAGACGCCGGCCCGCGTCGCCCGCGCGTACGCCGAACTCTTCGCCGGCCTGCGGGTCGACCCGGCGCAGGTGCTCCGCACCACGTTCGAGGCCAACCACGAGGAACTGGTGCTCGTCCGGGACATCGACGTGATGAGCCTCTGCGAGCACCACCTGCTGCCGTTCCGGGGCAGCGCGCACATCGGCTACATCCCCGGCCCGGACGGCCGGATCACCGGCCTGTCGAAGCTGGCCCGGCTGGTCGAGGTGTTCGCCCGCCGGCCGCAGGTGCAGGAGCGGCTCACCTCGCAGATCGCCGACCTGCTGATGTCCAGCCTCGCCCCGCGCGGCGTGATCGTGGTGCTGGAGTGCGAGCACATGTGCATGGCGATGCGCGGCATCCAGAAGTCGGGCGCGAAGACCATCACGTCCGCCGTGCGCGGCGGCCTCCAGAACGACGCGAAGTCGCGGGCCGAGGCGATGGCGCTGATCATGGCCCGCTGAGCCTCCGACCGCCACCGACGGCCGCGTACTCCCGCCCGGGCGGGCGCGGCCGTCGTCAGTCGGGCAGCATGGCGAGCAGCAGGCCGGCGGCGGTGAGCACCGCCGGGACCAGGCAGACCAGGGCGCCGAAGCGGGGCGTCCGGTCCACCCGGTCGGTGGGCCGCGGGCGAAAGACGCGCCCCACCGCGAGCCAGCCCAGCATGAACGCCACAGCCGGCAGCGGCAGCCCCACGAGCAGCGCCAGCACCGTCACCGGTCCCGGACCGGCGACCGCGTACAGCAGCAGTTGGAGCAGCGGCACCACCAGTGCCAGCGGCGCGTACACCAGCAGGTTGCGGGGCCGGGCCGGCCACCGGGCCAGCCGCGGCAGGCCGCGCGCGCTCAGCGTGTCGTCCGCGGCGTCCGCCCAGTCCCCGGCCGCGCGCAGCGCCGCCAGCACCGCCGACGGCCCGCCCGCCATCGACCGGGCCGCCTCGGTCACCTCCGGCGGCGTCGGGACCAGTGACATCGCCGGTACGCCCAGATCACGCAGCCGGGACTGCTGCGGCGCCAGCCGTTCGCGTACCGCGGTCAGCTCCTCGCGGGCCGCGGCCACCGACCGTGCCTGCTCCCCGGCCGCGGTGGCCGCCGCCCGGCGTACGCCGTCGAGCGCCCGCGCGGCCGCGACGTACTCCGCCCAGGCCGACTCGGCGGGGTCCGCCACGGTGGTCGGCCCACCCGAGCGGGGCCCCGGTACGGCCGTTCCGGTCTCACTCATGCCGCCCCCTCCCCGGCGCGGTCCGCCACCTGCGGGCCCGGCTCGACCCGCGCGGTCGCCACCTCGGCCGTGCCGAACGGCACGAAGACGGTGCCCTGCTCGTCCGGGCCGTCCCAGAGCACCGCGCGACCCGGCCGGGGCCGCCACCAGACCGGACGGTCGAAGAGCTGCTCCAGCCGGCCGCCCGGCACGTCGGTGACCGCCACGGCGGTGAGCTTGTCCACCTCGCCCTCCGGGCCGAGCAGCCCGGCCAGCGGGGCCGGTGTCCGCCACCACCCGAGCAGGTGCCGGCCGGCCGGCGGCCCCTCCAGCAGCAGCGTCCGCAGCAGGTCGGGCGGCAGCTCGGTGGCGTCCGGCACGTCCAGCCCGAACACCACCAGGTAACCCGGCTCGTCCGACTCCATGGCGGTCCGCAATCCGGCCGCGTCGACGGTCTCCACCCGGTGGCGTCCGGCCAGCTCGGCAGCGAGCACACCGGCCGGCTCGGCCGACCCGTTCGCCAGCGGCGCCAGCACGAACCGGGCCGCGCCCGGATGCGCCGCCGCGGCGCTGCGTACCGCCGTGACCAGCAGGCGCTCGGCCTCCTCGTCCCGACCCAGGACGGCCAGGTTCCGTCCCGCGCCCGGCCCCAGCGGCACCGTCACAGTGGACCGCCGGACGTCGACCGCCCGGCCGAGCAACGCGGCGGGCGAGTGGGCCCGGCCGGCGAGCGCGGCCCGGTGCCGCGGATCGTTGGCGAGCAGCGGGCGGGCGTACCCGGCGAAGACCACCGGCGGCGTCGCCGACTCGCCCCGCGCCTCCCAGAGCCGTCGCCGCAGGCCGGTCAGGACCTCGGGATCCTCGTACGGATCAGGGAAGCGGATCATCCGCTCGTGTCCCCGGGTCGCGCCGCGCGGACCGCCCAGGCCACCCGCCGTGTTGACCACCGCGCTGCCCACCGGCAGCCCGGCCGCCGAGTCGTTCGCCGGCTCCAGCACCGCCGAGCCGCCGGGCAGCGCCACCCGCACCGGGAACTGGCCGAGCAGCGGGTCACGCGGACCGCCGATGCCCAGGTCACCCTCACCGGCCAGCACCAGGTGGATCCCGTACGACCGGCCGGCGCGGGCGAGCGCGTCCAACCGGGCCAGCAGGTCGGCGGCCAGCCGGTCCCGCTCGCGCAGCGCCAGCGGGAAGTTGTCGACCACGCAGACGATCCGGGGCAGCGGCTGGTGCTGCCGCAGCTCGGCGTAGCGCTGTCCACCCGCCCGCCGGGACGCCTCCTCGCGGCGGCGCAGCTCCGCCTCCAGCTCGCCGAACAGGTCGGCCAGGTACTCCCGGTCGGCCGCCATCCCGGCGGCACGCACCTGCGGCACCCAGGAGCGGTCCCACTCGGTCTGGAGGAACTCTACGAAGGACTCGCCGTCGGCCAAATCGGCCAGGTAGAGCGCCAGCTCGTCCGGGCCGTACCGGGCGGCGAGGCCGAACAACGCGTCGGTCAGGAACGCCGACCGGCCCGCCTGACCCCGGCCGCTGACCAGCCAGTGCGGGGTCAGCTCGGTGAAGCCCAGGCTGACCGGGCGCCCGGCGGCGTCACCGACAGTGGTGCTGAGCCCGTCGGCCGAGCCGGACGTCCAGAAACCGTCCGCCGGCAGCAGGTCACCCAGGGAAAGCCGGGAGCCGTCCTCGATCTGCCGGGCCAGCCGCGCGCACACAGCGGCGACCAGGTCGGCGGGCGGATCGTCGTCGAGGAACACGGGCGAGTTCAACCCGCCCGGCGGCTCGGCGCCGGGACTGCTGAAGCCGGCGCCGGGCGGGTCGCCGACCAGCGCGTACGCGGTGCGGACCGTGACCGCTGTGGCGCGCGGCAGCGGGCTTCCGTCCGGCCATCCGGCGAGCACCAGATGCAGCCCGGAGCGCGGCCCGCCCTCGGCCAGCCCGGCCAGCCGGTCCAGGTCGGCGGTGGTCGTACCGTCGGGCAGCGCCGCGACCACGAGCAGCAGCGTCCGGTCGTGCCCGCGCTGCCGGGCCGTCCCGGCCGCCACCCACTGCTCCGCCTCGGCCAGCACCGCACGCATCCCGGCGAGATCGGTGGCGGGCGGGGGCAGCAGGCCGGCGTCGGCGAGCGGCGCGTACCCGGCGAATGTCTCACCGGAACCGCCGTCGACCGCACGCGCCAGCAGCGCGCCCGCCGGAGTGGCGGCGAAGACGCGCAGCAGCAGCGCGCGGAGCAGCCCGGCCACCCGGGCGTCGGAGGCGTCGGCGTCGAGGCATAGGTGGCCGCTGCCGAGCAACGGCACCAGCGCGGGGAAGCGGGCGTCGTCGAGCGGCGCCGCGGTGCCCACCCGGACCAGCGGCGGCAGACCGTCGCCGGGAGGCGTCGTCGCGCTCAGCGACTCCAACGGCCCACCGGCCCAGCCCGGCGCCGCCACTTCTGCAGCCGCCCGCAGGCGCTCGGCCAGCTCGTACTGCCGGTGGTGGTCGGCCGGTGCGGGCCGGATCTCGTCGAGGATGCCCGCCGCCGCCGTCGCGGCGGCCTCGGCCCGGCGGTGCAGCGCGGCGGCCCGGCCGGCGCGCGCCTTCGGAGTCGCCACCGCGTCCACCTCTCTTTCCGAGGCCGACATGTCCTCCCCGAGGTGTGACGGTAACCCAGGCGGGGGCCGTCCACCGGGATGTCGGTCGGCGCGGTGAGCTGGTCGGCGGTGAGCAGCCTCACCCCGGCGCCGGGCCAGGTCCGCCCGGCGGTTCGCCACGATCCGCCGGTTCCAGGCATTGGGTACGCGGGGCGCAGCCGATAGCCTCAGGAGGTGGAATCAGTGCAGCCCCCCGCCGGTTCCCAGGTGTCCCGAGTACCGGCGCAGCGGACCCCGCCGGAGCAGATGGCGCCCCCCGCGCCCGCTCCCGCACCGGTACGCCCCAAGCGCCCGGTGCGCACCGTGCTCGCTGTCGTCGCGGGGGTGGTGGCGGTGCTGTGCACCGTCGGCGGGGTGGTCGGGTTCGTGCTGTACGACCGCGCCACCGCCCCGGACCGTGGCTCTCCCGAGGTTGTCGTCGCGAGTTACATCCAGTACTCCGTCGATCAACGCAATGACGTCAAGGCCGCGGAGTTCGAGTGCCGTAACGACGTCGACCTTGACGATTTGCGATCACTTCGCGATGACCTCGTCGCACGGGAGCAGCGGTTCAACACGACGATCTCCGTGAGCTGGGAGGACCTCAGCGTCGAGCAGACGGGTGACAAGGCCCAGGTGCGGGTGGACCTGGTGATCTCAGCGGTGGTGGACGAGATTCGCCAGAGTGATCGCCAGACTTGGGTCTTTGAGACGAAGGACCAAGACGGCTGGGGCGTCTGCTCGGCACAACGCGCCGCTTGACGCGGCTACTCAAGCCAGAGCAGGTGCACCGGCACCTCCAACGTGGTCGGTGCCTGGCCGCGCCAGGCCCACCGGTACCACTCCAGCTCGGGGGCCACCCGCACGCAGATGTCGCCGTCCGCACCCGAGTAGGTCTCGGTGACGGCACGCAGGTCGCGCCGTTCCACGCCGTTGTCCACGTGCACCACGCGCCGCCCGGTCACCGCGTCGGCCTCGAACACCGGCGTGGGCGGCCGGCGTTCGGGCACGTCCAGCGAGACCAGCCGGAGTCCCGGGGCGGCCGCCCCGGTCGCCGCGTGCCGTTCGCCGATGGTTTCCACCCATACCCGCTCCACAGGCACCAGCGGGGCGAACACCTCCACCTGCTCGGCCTCGGCCCGGTACCACTCGTGTTCCGGGATCACCGGCACGTAGGTGCGGCTGCCCTGCACGACCCGCTCGTCGGCCCGCAGGTCGCCGCGCCAGCCGAGACCGGGCAGGCCGACCAGCACGCGGCGGCCGCGCAGCTCGGTCCCGCCGGTGGCGGGCACTGTCTCCACCGGCCGGGGCGGCAGCGGCGCCCAGTCCGGCCGGTCGGCGAACGGGTCGGGCAGGGGATTGCTCATCCGTCCGGCCTCACCCGGTCTCGCCGAGGGGCGCGCCCCGCTTACGCATGAAGGGCACCGGGTTCTCCGCCCCGTTGCTGGACCGGTCCCCGTCCTTGTGCACCTCGAAGTGCAGGTGCGGACCGGACGAGTTGCCGCTGCTGCCGGAGAGCCCGATGACCTGGCCCGCCTCGACCGACTGACCCGGCACCACCCGGGGTCGTTCGACCATGTGGCAGTAGCGGGTGATGAACCCGCCGGCGTGCAGGATGTCCACGAACCATCCGCAGCCGCCCTTGTTCGGCCAGCCGTCGCGGTCGCAGTCCCGCCGCCCGGAGCGGTCGGGGTCGCAGCGGGCGACCAGCACCCGGCCCGCCGAGGCGGCGTGGATCGGCGTGTCCTTCGAGGCGGCCAGGTCCACGCCGTGGTGGCTGGGGCGGGCCGTGGTACGGAATCCGGAGACCACACCGCCGGGCAGCGGGGCGGTCCAGCCCGAGGCGGCTATCCGGTCTCCGGCGGCGGCGTCGCACACGGCCTTGCCGGCGATCTCCACGGTCCGGGCGGCGCCGCCGGCGAGCGCGTCGACGATGCGTCCGGCCAGTTCTTCGTGCTTGGCGTAGGCGTCGGGATAGGCGCTGACCTGGACCCGCTGCGCCACGACGGTGAGCGGGCGTTGCTGCCAGTTCGGGACCTTTTCCATCTTCTGGTAGAACTTGCGGGCCGCGTACGAGGGTGTCATCCGCTGCTCGACGCTGCCCCATCCGGGCCGCTGCTGGAACAGGCCGAGCGAGTCGTGGTCGGCGCCGACCCCCTCGTGCGGCAGCGCGAGCGACGCCGGGACGGTGCTGTTGGCGAGGTTGCGCAGCGCTGATTCCTGCATCGCGGTGGCCAGCGCGATCACCCAGCCGCGGGCGGGGAGCTTCATGTCCTGGCCGACCTTGATGATGACCGCGGCGTTGCGCAGCTGGCGCTCGCCGTACTCGGCGAAGCGCGGCATGTCGCCGGTCAGGTTCACCTGGTAGGCCGGATCGCAGTTCAGGGCCGCGAGCTTCGGGTCGTCCTCGTCGCCGCCAAGTTCGGTGAGGAGGAAGGCGCCGGCGCCGCCGACGCAGCAGAGCAGGGCGAGCACACTCGTGACGGCGGTGGCGATCACGCCCAGGCGCAGCTTCCGGCGGACCTGTCCGGTGACGGCCGGGCCGGCGGTCACGACCGCTCCCAGTCGATCGCGTCCACCAGCCAGGGCCCGTCCGGTGCGACGAGTTCGAGCCGGAGTGTGCCGTTGTCCAGCGGAACCAGCGCCTCTACGAAGGACTCGGTGCGGGGCCGGAGCGTCGGGACACCTGTCGTCCTCCGTGCGGGCACGGTCTCCGGGTCGGCGCCCATCATCTTCTCGGCCAGCGCCGGGGTGGAGAGCGGCCGCAGGCGGGCCTGCCACGCGTCGCCGCTGCTGCCCGGGCCGCTCAACCACGCCGTGGTGAACCGCCCCGCGACCTGCTCCGGCGTGTCCTCGCCCGGCCGGGTCTTCGGGGCCACCGCGGCGGGCGGGCTGGCGAGCACGCCGTCGTCACCGGCCTCCGGGTCGGCGGTGCTGATCGGCTGGGTGGGGCGGCTGGTCAGGCCGAGGCCCGGATCGCCGGGACCGGCGACGAGGCGGGCCGCGCCGATCACCCCGAAGACCAGCACGGCGATCATGAGGGCGACACCGATCCGGGACCGGAGAACCCGGGTGAAGAGGAATTCCAGCGCCCGCCGCACCGGACTCACCGGGCCTCGGAACGGATGCGCGGCGCCGGCCGGGCCGGGGAGGTGCCACGGCCCGCCGAGTCCGGCCGGTAGACGGCGTAGGAGGGCGCCTCCTCCGGCACGTCCGGCTCGGCCCAGGTCGACGGCGCGCGCCGCGGCCGGGGTGTGGCGGCGGGACGCCCACCCGGGCGTCCGGTCGCGGGCGCCTCCTCCGGCCGTTCCCGCCCGTCCGGCCGCTCCCGTTCGGCGGGCGGGGCGCTGTGCGCCGGATCCTCGTGCCGGGCCTCCGGCCGGAGGCTGCGCTGGTCGGCCGTGACGGTGCGGCGCTTGCCGATCGCCGGTTCGTTGGTGCCGCCGGGCTCCGCCACGTCCAGCCGGGCGGCGATCCGCATGTCCCGGAAGAACCGACGGTGCCAGGAGCCGGCCGAGCTGACCGCCTCGCTGCTGTCCTTGCCGCCGAGCTGGGTGATCCGGCGGTACGGCCGCAGCAGCAACCAGCCGACCACACCGCAGAGCCAGACCAGGACCACCTGGAGCCAGCCGGGCAGCGTGGCGGTGTTCATGATCAGGTCGACGGCGAAGAGGTAGATGGCCGCGCCGGTGCCGAAGATGGCGATGTTGAAGACCGCGGCGACCACTGCGTTCGCCAGCCGCCGCAGGCCGGCGCTGGCCGGGCGCATCAGGCCGACGGTGCCGAGGATCGGCGCGGCGATCACCGCCCAGCGGAAGATCAGGAAGCCGAGCAGAACCAGCAGCGACGCCGTGAGGTCGAACATGGCGAACAGCACCGAGGCCAGCACCGCGATGAACCCGGCGCCGATCCGGTCCATGTCCCGCGTGCCCTGGAGATACTCGTACGCCTCCGGGTCCTCGGTCTTGATCTGCTCGGCGACCTTGGCCCACTGCTGCTGCTTGGCCTTGATGACCACGTCGCGGGTGGCGGGCTTAGTCCGGATAGCCTCCGCCTCGCCCCAGGTCAGGGACTTGGCGTCGTACAGGGCCGGGCCGTACTTCTTCGCTGTCTCGCTGTCCGCCGAACCAAGCACGCCGCGCAGCCAGTTCCGGTAGAGCATGGTCTCGGTCGCCGTGTCGCTCGCGCGCACGGCGGGTGGCCGCTTGTCGACACAGGCGCTCGGATTGGGCAGCGCGCACTTGTCCGGCGGAACGGTCTTGGAGGACGGTCCGACCGCGTCGTGCACCACGCCCAGCGTGGTGATCAGCGTGTTATCGGCGATGTTCGCGGACTTGACCGGCCAGGCGGCCAGCGCGGTCACCGCCACCATCACCAGCAGCGCCCAGCCCGCAGTGGTCATCGCGTTGCTCATGTCCGACTGGCGGGACCGCCAGAGCAGGTAGAGACCGACCACGCAGACGGTGATGATGCCGAAGACGCTGAACACCTTCTGGTAGACGGCCTTCGTGGCCTGCTCCACCAGTGGGTCGGCCCAGCTCCACATCGTCCGTGGATCCCAGGCGCGCTCGCGCAGCGCGTTCGAGGCACCGATCACCGCGTTGGCGAACATGAACTCGCCGTTGGCGACCATCGTGGTGAACCGGTAGTCCGGATGCAGCACGGAGGAGGCACAACCGCCGTCGATGTCGTACGTGTTGTAGCTGTACCCCGCGTACCCGTAGTCGCTGTAGAGACCCTTCGGGCCGGGCTCCTTCGCCGAGTCGGGCCGGGACGCGAACCAGCCGGCCAGGCCCGAGTCCGGCGCGGCGGGCACCGGCGCGTTGCGGCACTCGACCTGGTCCTCGCTGACGGCCTTGAGCTTGCCGACGCAGGACCGGAAGTCGGCCTGCCACTCCTTGGTGGTGCACAGCTCGGCGCGCGCCTGGGTGACCGGCGCGGCCGCGTACGCGGGTGTGGCCGCCCCGATCACCGGCCAGGAGATCGTGGCCCCGGCGAGTACGCCGAGCGCGAGGAGGAGCGCCGCGATCCGTGCCCTCGCCATGTCACGCCTCCAGGTCAGCCAGGACGGTCGGCAGTGTCCCGGCGGCCTGGGCGACCGCGGCGGGGGTGGTGTCCAGGTGCTCCAGCAGCCCGTCGACGTACGACACGTCGACCCGGACCTTCTGCACGCGCCCGTCGACGTCGCGCATGACGAACTCGCGGAAGCCGAGCCGGTTGGCCGATCCGCTGTCCGCCTGGGAGAGCGAGGCGAGTGTCGCTTCGTACCCGTCGTCGACCGGCACCCGCAGCAGTCGCAGCGCCTCGGAGGCGATCTCGCTGTCCTCGGCGATCCGGCCGACGAAGACGGTGGAGACGAGGTTCTGTACGTCGAGGCCGAGGATGTCCTTCGGGTTCTGCGAGGCGACGAGCGCGGCCAGGTTCCACTTGCGGGAGTCGCGGGCGAGCCGGACCAGGAACGACCGTCCGGACCGCCAGCCCTCCATGAAGTGCGCCTCGTCGAGGCCGACCAGCTTCCGGGAGGACATCGACCCGCCGTAGCAGCGGCGTACCGCCAGCCGATGCGCGGTGTGCAGCATCGGCAGCGCGAGCGCCTCCTCGGCCGACCAGTACTCCCGCTCGATCTTGAGGTCGGGGAGCCGCAGGCCGGCCATGGTGATGACGGTGAGCGCGGCGTCGGCGCCGAGCAGCCCCTCCGGCGGCCGGCCGAAGAAGAGCATGGCCAGCGGCATCTCGGCGGTGTCGAGCAGCAGGTGGGCCAGTTCGCGCCCGGCGTCGTCGTCGAGCCCCTGGAGGCAGGTGACCACGTCGTCGAGCGTGGAGGTCTCCTCGGCGGGCACCTGGCGTACGGCGTGCCGGAACAGCGTGGCGGTGGACGCCTCCCGGGCCACCTGCGGCGGCACCAGCATCATGCAGATGTCCTGCACCAGCATCCGGCGCTCGGCGCGGGCGTTCGACACGGCGATCTCGAACTCGCGGTCGCCCGCCGCGCCGGCGCCGAACTCGCTGCGCAGCGGCGTCGGGATCAGCGCGTACGGCGCCAGCGTGCCCTGCTCCGAGCCGGTCAGGTTGAGCACCCGGGAGTACGGGGCCAGCTCGGGCATGGCGCAGAGCCGGGCCAGCGGGCCGGACGGGTCGAGCAGCGTCACCTGCACGCCGCGGCGGGCGGACAGGTAGCCGAGCGCGCCGAGCAGCGTCGACTTGCCGCCACCGGGCTCGGCGACGAAGACGGCGAGGCCGGAGCGCTCGCGTACCTCCATCGGGAAGTGCAGGTCGAGGAAGACCGGCCGGCGGCAGGTGCCGGCGGTCCGCCCGATCAGGTCGCCGCGCCGGTCGCCGACTGTGGACGCGGCCTGGGGCAGCGCGGCGGCGAGCAGGTTGACCGGCATCCGCCGGACGTAGCCGGTGTTGGCGATCGGCTCGCCGGGGATGAACTCGCGGGCCAGCCAGTCCTGGTTCTTCGGGTGCTGGAGCGAGATGCGCAGCTCGCGGGAGTAGAGCTGGATGAGCCGCCGGGCCCGTTCCAGGCACTCCTCCCGGGTACGGCCGCCGACCGCGATCCGGTGCCAGCCGTGCGCCCGGGCCGAGTCGACCGGCAGGCCGGTGGTCATCTCGTCGCCGATCACCAGCGCGCGCTTGGCCAGCCGTTCCAGCTCCGGCGGCGCGTCGATGCCGTGCTCGGCGTAGTCGAGCTGCTGGGAGCGGATCATCCGGAGCCGGTGTTCGAGGTTCCGGAAGGAGTCGTTGGGGCCGAGGATGTCGACCCGGGTGGACAGCTCCATGGGCCACGGCAGACGCTCGTGGAAGTGCAGCCAGGGTTCGTGCCGCTCGGGGATCTCCAGCGGCTCCATCCGGCCGACCGCGAGCACCGCGACGTGACGTTCCTCGCCGGTCATCCGGTTGACCAGCTTCACCGTCGACCCGTACGGGGTGCGGTAGCGCTCGACCTGTTCGGTGAGGGCCAGCAGGTCGCCGCGTTCCCACCGGCCGTTGGTGATCGGGGACAGGACGCCGGGCGGCGCCATGCACAGCGCCACCGAGCGGTAGAGCAGCCATTCCAGCTCGGGGGCGGTGACCCGGCGCCCGCGCATACCGAACGCGCCGAGGACCTCGTCGAACTGCTCGACGGTACGGCTCAGCCGGCGCCGTTCGCCGTCGGCGGTGCCCCGGCCGAACGTGCGCAGCAGCCGTTCGGTGAGCGAGTCGCCGAGTGATCGGCGGGCGAACGTGACACCGAGGTAGGTCTGGCCCTCGGCGTGGTTGACCGCCATCAGGTGCCGCTGGGCGGCGACCAGGTGGTCGGCCCAGCCGGTGGTGCCGGGTACGTCGGGCAGCGGGGCGGCGGTGTGCGCGTCGATGGTGCGGGCCCACTCGTCGGCCGGGAAGGGCCGGGTGGTGCGGCGCAGGTGCAGCCGGAACCCGGCGAGTCCGGCGTACTGCTCGGAGATCGCCGAGAGCAGCGCCTCGCGTTCGGCGTCCGGCCGGAACGCCCACCGCACCTCGGGCAGCCAGTACCAGGCGGTGACCGTGTTCGGGGTGAAGGTGAGGTGGCCGGCGATCTCGGTGATGGCCAGCTCGACGGACGGATCCCGGTCACCGAACTTGATCTTCGGGGCGCGGACCCGGACCGGCTTGGTCGGCCGGTTCCGGCGTTCCGGCGTGCGTTGCCGGGGCGGCGCCACCTCGCGGTGCGCCGGACGGCCGACCTCCCGCGACGGCGCCGCGCCGGCCGCGAGCGGGTCGGCCGGCGTGAGATCCGGCTCCCGGTAGTCGGCGGGAGCAGGCGCGGGGGCGGGGATCGGCGGGGGCGGCGGGAGCACCGGCTCGGGCTCGGCCGGGGGGCGGAGCGCGGGCAGCCGGTCACCGGCCTGCTGCGGCACCCGGCTCCGGGACGGCGGAGGCGGGGCGAGCGCGGCCGGCGGGTCGGGCAGGGGCGGCTCGACCGGCTGCGGCGCGGCGTGTGCGGGCTCGGGTCGGGGGCGCCCGACCGCGCGTACCCCAGGGGTCTGCTCGCGGACCGGTGGCTCCGGTGCGGCTCGGGGCGCCGGCTCGACCGGCACGGCGGGCTGGTGCGGGATCGGCAGGGGCTCGCGGCCGACGCCGCGTCGGGGCGGCGCCACCACCGGCTCGACCGGTGCGGGCGGCGTGGACGCGGCAGGTCGCCGCCGGGGCTGCGCGCCGCCGAACAGGTCGAGGAAGGGGGAGTCGATGTCGCCGTCGGGGCGTACCGGCTCACGCGGGGTGAGCGGTCGCGGCGGCTGGAAGACGCCGACGCGACTGTGCCCGGGGCTGGTGACGAGCGCGCTGTCGAGGACGACCTCGTCCAGATCCTCGTCCGGTGGGTAGTCGAACGATCGCGCACGGTTACCGTTGGGCCCGGCCGGGCGCCCGGCCGGGGAACCCGGCGTGGAAGAGCGACTCATGCGACCGCCTCACCCGCGTCGTTCGTCTGCACGGTTGTCGTACGCCCGGTCATGCCAGTTCCTCCCGGATCCTGATCCGGCTCGCGACGAGCCGCGGATCCCGCTGCTCGGTGGCCGGTTCCCGGGTGCGTCGCCAGTCGGTCAGCGCGGTCCGGATGACCATGCGCGCGGGCCGGTCCGGGTCGACGTACCGGAAGATGAACGAGGTCGTCACGATCGCCAGCGAGATCTCCCAGGCGGGGAACAGCTCGACCTGGAGCGTGAACAACCAGTGGATGAACATGTAGAGGGGTACGAGCAGCATGAACAGGCCGTACTGGGCGTACGGCAGGTGGACGGGGAGGGTGTACCCGGGCGGCCCCAGGTAGACGAGGCGTGCCCGGTAGATGTCGTCGTCGGTGCGCAGCCGCATCGTCGCCCAGCGCCCTACTCGAAGATCAGGTTGATCAGGTAGTCGCCGACGAAGAAGAGTGTGGCCGCTCCGGCGATGAAGGCCAGGCCGATGATGGCGATGGCGGAGCTGGTCAGCACCTTCGAGATCTCGCCCCGGCTGGCCCGGCCGATGAAGATGACCCCGAGGACCGCGAGCAGGATCGGCGCGATCTTGCTGGCGAAGAAGGTGACGACGTTGTCGGTGTCGATGCCCTTCGGGGCCGGCTCGGCGAGTGGAGTCGACGCCAGGGTGTGGAGCGCGTGGTCCACGGCACTGGACGCCGTTGCCATGAGCTCGATGGCGATCACTGGAAACCTCCCCAAGGTCGCGGCCGGCGGCGCCGCGTTGGTGCAAGTAGGCAAGCCTGGCGGGATGGTGCTCGTCAGAGACAGCGCCGTCAACGCTGAGTCCGTCACCCACCACGCAGAGTGGTGAGTTTTGGGGAAATTCTTCCCGCTTCGGCCCTCCCTCCAGGCTTCGCCATCTCGATGCTGGGCAATTCCAAAGCGTACGGCCCGGCCACCTTTGCGACAAGCCGCGAAGAGTGGACCTCCGATGGCCCGGATGACCGATCGTACACCTGTTCCAATGCGCACGTCAGGGGTGCCGCGTCGGGCGCTCGCCCGGTGGCCGGAAGCCCTGCCGGCGAACGGTACTGTCGGGTCCGTGACCGATCTGGTACGGGCGGAGACCCCGGTGGTGATGGGCGTCCTCAACGTCACGCCCGACTCCTTCTCCGACGGCGGCAGATACGCCGATCTGGACGCGGCCGTCGCACACGGGGTGCGACTGCGCTCCGACGGCGCCGACCTGATCGACGTGGGTGGCGAGTCCACCCGGCCCGGCGCCGACCGGGTCGACGCGGAGACGGAGACCGCCCGGGTGCTGCCGGTGGTCCGCGAGCTGAGCGCCGCCGGCATCCTCGTCAGCATCGACACCAGCCGCGCCCGGGTCGCCGAGGCGGTCCTCGCCGCCGGCGCGTACGTGGTCAACGACGTCTCGGGCGGCCTCGCCGACCCGGACATGGCCCGGGTGGTCCGCGACGCCGGCTGTCCCTGGGTGCTCATGCACTGGCGGGGGCACTCGCGGGGGATGCGGGAGCTGGCCACGTACACCGACGTGGTGGCCGAGGTCCGGGACGAGCTGAGCCGGCGCGTCGACGCCGCGCTCGCCGCCGGGGTGGCCGCCGACCGGATCGTCGTGGACCCGGGCCTGGGCTTCGCGAAGACCGCCGCGCACAACTGGGCGCTCAGCGCCCGCCTGCCCGAGCTGGTCGACCTGGGCTACCCGGTGCTGTTCGGGGCCAGCCGCAAGTCGTACCTGGGCCGGCTGCTCGCCGACCCGGCCGGCGAACCCCGCCCCACCGCCGAGCGGGAGGCCGCGACCGTCGCGACGAGCGTGCTCGCCGTCGCGGCCGGCGCCTGGGGGGTACGCGTGCACGACGTCCGCGCGACCGCCGACGCGCTCGCCGTCTGGCGTGCGACCGGCAGCCCCCGGCTCGTCGGCGCGACCGGCGCGCGGCGGGCGAGCACGCCGCCGGCGGAAGCGGACACCGGCAGGCGGCAGGCGGAAGCGGCCACCGGCGGTACGCGGGCGGCGGAAGCGGCCACCGGCACGAGCGGAGGCGACCGATGACCGACCGGATCGAGCTGACCGGCCTGCGCGCGCACGGCCGCCACGGCGTCTACGACTTCGAGCGCGCCCAGGGGCAGGAGTTCGTGGTGGACGCGGTGCTCGAACTGGACCTGGGCCCGGCCGCGCGCTCGGACGAGGTGACCGACACCGTGCACTACGGCGAGCTCGCCGAACGCCTGGTCGCGGTGATCACCGGTGAGCCGGTGAATCTCATCGAGACACTCGCCGACCGGCTGCTCGCGGTCTGCCTGGCCGAGCCGCTGGTGGCCGCCGCGACGGTGACGGTGCACAAGCCGGAGGCGCCGATCCCGCACGCCTTCCGGGACGTCGCGGTCACGATGCGGCGTACCCGATGACCCGGGCCGTGCTGTCGATCGGCAGCAACCTCGGCGACCGCCTCGGCCACCTGCGCGGCGCGGTGGCCGCGCTCGGCGACCGGGTGCTGGTGGTCTCCGGTGTCTACGAGACTCCACCGTGGGGGGACGCCGACCAGCCCGCGTACCTGAACGCGGCGGTGATGGTCGCGGACCCGGCGGCGGCGCCGGAGGACTGGCTGGCCCGCGCCCGGGCCGCGGAGGCGGCGGCCGGACGCGCCCGCGACCCGCGACGACGGTACGGGCCGCGCACGCTGGACGTGGACGTGATCGCGGTCTGGGACGACGCCGGTGAGCCGGTGCTCCGCGACGATCCCGAGCTGATCCTGCCGCACCCCCGGGCCCACCTGCGCGCCTTCGTGCTGCGCCCGTGGATCGACATCGAGCCGCACGGCCGGCTGCCCGGGCACGGCTGGCTGACCGACCTGCTCAACGCCGAGCCGCTCGCCGGGGACGCCCTGGAACTGAGCCCGCGACCCGATCTGGCGCTAGAGTCGGACACATGACCCGGTGGATCGTGGCCCGGCAGTGGCGAGCTGAGGAGGTGCGGTGAGCACCGACCGCTCCCCGCAGGGGCCCGACCGCTTCCGGATGGGTCCGACCCGGGCCTCCACGCTCGTGGTGGCCGGTCTGGCCGCCGCCGCGGTGGCCTGGCTGCTGATCAGCGGCTTCTACTACGACTTCGCGCCCGACCTGCCCTGGCTGCCGGTGATCACGCTGGCCGGGCTGGCCGTGCTGGAGGGCTACGCGGCGGTGAACACCCGGGGCCGGATCGAGCGGCGGCCCGGCCGGGAACCGGTGAACCCGCTGCTGGTCGCCCGGTTCGTGGTGCTGGCCAAGGCGTCCGCGCTGGCCGGGGCCATCTTCGCCGGCTTCTACGCCGGACTGACCGGCTGGCTCTTCGTGGAGCGCACGAACGCGGCGGTGGGCGATCGGCCCGCCGCGCTCGGCGGCCTGATCGCCGCGCTGGCGCTGGTCGCGGCCGCGCTCTGGCTGGAACGCTCCTGCCGCGTCCCGGAGCAGGAGGACGACGAGGACCGCGAGCCGGGTGACCGGGAGACGCCCCGCGGGCGTCTCTGAGGGTTCCCCCCACCCCGGCCCGGCGGTACCGTCCCTGGCGACCGGAGAGCGACGGCCGCCACCGGTCCGCCCGCCCGTGGGCCGGACGCGGCCACCTGGGGAGGCGCGAGCCAATGGCGTACGACGATGCGGGCCGGACAGCGCCGCCGGAGACGTCGTCCGGGGTGCCCGCTGCCGTACTGGAGAACGTCTTCGACGACCCGGCGCACGGCGAACCCGGCCGGGACCGGATCGCGGTGCATGTGCTCTGGGAGTTCGTGCTGCTCGCCGGCCTGGTCGCGATGACCTGGCTGCTCTGGCGGGAGGACGCGGACGCGCTGCGCGGCGGCGCGCTGAAGACGCTGCTCGTCGACGTCGCGGCGCTCGGCCTGCTCGCGCTCGCCGCCGGCCTGAGCCTGCGGGCCGGCGCGGTGAACCTGGCGATCGGCCCGGTGGCGCTGGCCGCCGCGCTGCACTTCGCCGAGCAGAGCGACCGGGGCATGCGGGAGGCGCTGCTGCCGGCGCTGGCGGTGGTGGCGGCGGCCGGACTGGCGCTCGCCGTGGCCGTGGTGGTGCTGCACGTCCCCGGATGGGCGGCGAGCCTGGCCGGGGCGGCCGGCGTGATCGTCTACCTGGAACGGCGGACCGCCCCGGTGACGGTGCAGGGCGACTACGACCCCCGTCGCAGCGCGCTGTACTTCTTCGTCGGCTTCGCCGCGGTCGCCGTCCTCGGTGGCCTGTTCGCCGCGATGAAACCCGTACGCCGGCTGATCGGCCGGTTCCGCCCGGTCGCCGACCCGGCGCGGCGGCGCGGCGCGGCGGCCGCCACGGTGACCGCGCTGGCGCTCGTCGGGTCCACGGTGCTGGCGATGCTCGGCGGCGTGCTGATCGCGGCCAACGGGGACGGCCAGGTCGCGCCCGGCACCGGACTGGACTGGACCGTGCTGGCGGTCGGCACGGTGATGCTCGCCGGCACCAGCGCGTACGGGCGCCGCGGCGGCATCTTCGGCACGCTGTTCGCGGTCTGCCTGGTGGTGGTGTTCCTCGCCTGGACCGTGCCGTACGGCTGGACGGTCAGCCGGTGGGCGCTCGGCGGCGCCGTGCTCGGCGCGGGCCTGCTCGTCACCCGGCTGGTCGAGACGTTCGGCCGGCCGCGCCCGGCGGCGACGGTCGGGACCGGCCCGGTCCGCCCGGCCCGCGACGGCGCGTTGAGCGGCGGCTGGACGATGACCCCGGCGCCCGAGCCGGCCGACACCTGGCCGTCGGTGCTGCCGGTACGCCAGCACGACACCCCGGTGGAGGCATGGGAGGCCCCGCGCTGGGACAACGAACCCCGCCGCTGGGACGCCGACGACCGCTGACCCGGCGGCGGCCGTGCGTCCGACGCGCCGGGACTGATCTCTCCGGTTAGGCTCGGCGGCATGACCGATACTCCCGCCCCCGGCGGCCGCACCTTCGACGAGCTCGACAAGCTCTCCACCGAGGAGCTGCGCGAGCAGGCGTTCCACCTGGCGCGCGAGCGCCGCGACGTGGGGTTCTTCTGGTCGGTCCTGCGGCACCTGCCGAACGCGGACGAGGCCGCCGCGCTGGACGGCGCGCCGAACTCGGTCGGCCCGACCATCGACGAGGCGAACGCGCTCTGGCGTGAGCTGACCGGGCACGGCTACGAGGAGTCCGCGCCGCTGCTGCGCGCCGCCTTCATCGACTACCTGATGAAGCACTGAGGTCGATGACGGCACGCCGGCCGACGGCGGCCGACCGGTTACGCAGGTTTGCCCGGCGGGACCGGCCGGGAACTGACCGCCGCATGGCTCTGAGCAACCGCCCCCGCACCGTCTCCCGGTACGGCACGGCCGCCGGCACCGGCTCGCTCGCCGCGTTCCTGCTCGTCGCCGTCGGCGGCAGTCCGATGTACGTGGACTGGGCGCAGCGCGGCACCGACCCGACCGGGGCCGGTGGCTGGTTCCTGCGGCTGCTCGCCTGGCCGTCCTGGCGGTGGCACGCCGACGAGGGCGTGTTCGCCACCAACCTGCGGGCGATCCTGCTGATCGTGCTGGCCGCGGCACTGCTGTACCTGCTCCCCGGCCCGCAGGTCGACCGGGTGACGTCCTCGGGCAGCCAGTTCCTCTCCGGCTGGGGGGCGTACGCGCTCGCGGGCGGGCTCAGTGCCCTGCTCGCCACGCTCCTCGGCCCGCACGGCTCGCTGTTCGCCGCGTTCCAGGCGGCCAGTACGGGCGTCACGTACGGCTTCTTCGCCGGCTGGATCGTCGGACTGGCCAGCCTCGGCGGCCGGGCCTGAGCTCAGTCCACGGCGCCCAGCGTCAGCAGCCGGGTCCGGGCGAGCAGCCCCACCGCCCGGCCCTCCTCGGTGACCACCGCGTGTTCCGCGCCGACGGTGAGCAGCGCGCCGAGCGCGTCGTACGCCGAGTCGCCGAGCGCGACGGTGGGCAGGCCGGTGCCGCCGTCGGCCGGGAGCGGGTCGAGCACCGCGCGGGTCACCGGGGTCACCGCGAGCCGCCGGATGCCCCGGTCGGCGCCGACGAACTCGCGGACGAAGTCCGAGGCGGGTGAGCCGAGCAGCGCGGCGGGCGTGTCGTACTGCTCCAGCCGGCCGCCCTCGGACAGCACCGCGATCCGGTCGCCCAGCCGGACCGCCTCGTCGAGGTCGTGGGTGACCAGCACGATCGTCTTGCGTACCTCGGCCTGCAGCCGCAGGAACTCCTCCTGGAGGCGGGTCCGGACGATCGGGTCCACGGCCGAGAACGGCTCGTCCATCAGCAGCACCACCGGATCGGCGGCGAGCGCCCGGGCCACCCCGACCCGCTGCCGCTGCCCGCCGGAGAGTTCGTGCGGGTACCGCCGGCCGAACTGCGCCGGGTCCAGACCGACGAGTTCCAGCAGCTCGCCGACCCGGTCCCGGGTCCGCTGCTTCGGCCAGCCCAGCAGCCCCGGCACGGTCGCCACGTTCGCGGCGACGGTCTGGTGCGGGAACAGGCCGACGTTCTGGATGACGTAGCCGATGCGGCGGCGCAACGCCACCGGGTCGACCCGGGTGACGTCGTCGTCGCCGAGCAGGATCCGCCCGTCGGTCGGCTCGATCAGCCGGTTGATCATCCGGAGCACCGTCGACTTGCCGCAGCCGGACGGGCCGATCAGCACCACCAGTTCGCCGGCGGCGACCTCCAGGCTCAGCTCGCGTACCGCCTCGGTGCCGTCCGGGTAGCGCTTGCGGATGCGCTCCAGCGTGATCGACGCCGCGCCGCCTCCGGCGGTGCCTCCCGGGGTACCGTCCACGTGTGTCCCTCCACCTGAGCTACCGGGCCGACCCGGGTAATCCGTGGTTCTCCTGGCAGTACGTGCGGGACAACTCTGACACGATCCTCGCCGCGCTGCGGGAGCACACCTCGTTGACCGCCCGGGCCGTGGTGATCGCCGCGCTGGTGGCGCTGCCGCTCGCGGTGCTCGCGTACTGGTTCCGGTCGCTGTCGGCCCCCATCCTGGCGGTGACCGGGGTGCTGTACACCGTCCCGTCGCTGGCGCTGTTCGCGTTCCTGGCCCCGTACCTGGGCATCGGCGCGATCACCGTGCTCACCGTGGTCGCGCTGTACGCGTTGCTGGTCATCGTGCGCAACGCGCTGGCCGGGCTGACCCAGGTGCCGCCCGAGGTGCGCGAGGCCGCCGAGGGCATGGGATACGGCAGGTGGGGCCGGCTGTTCCGGATCGAGCTGCCGCTCGCGCTACCCGGCATCCTCACCGGCGTACGGCTGGCGACCGTGTCCACAGTCGCGCTCGTCACAGTCGGGGTGGTGGTCGGCCGGGGCGGGCTCGGCCAGCTCATCTTCGCGGGCTTCCAGAACAACTTCTACAAGGCCCAGATCATGACCGGCACCGTGTTGTGCGTGCTGCTGGCGCTGGTGCTCGACCTGGTGCTCGCGGGCGTGGGCCGCCTGCTCACCCCCTGGCTGCGCGGGAGGTCCGCCCGGTGAACCCCGTCGAGCAGGCAGTGGTCTGGCTGAACGACCCGCTGAACTGGACCAACCCCGGCGGGGTGCTGGACCGCCTCGGCGAACACCTCAGCATGTCCGCGCTGGCGGTGCTGCTGGGTTGCCTGGTGGCCTGGCCGATCGGGCTCTGGCTCGGGCACAGCGGCCGGGGCGGCGGGCTGGTCCTGCTGGTCTCCAACGTCACACTGGCGATCCCGACGCTGGCGCTGCTGACCATCCTGCCGCTGACGTTCCTCGGCTTCGGCCGACCGGCCGTGGTGGTGGCGCTCGCGGTCTTCGCGGTCCCGCCGCTGCTGGCGAACGCGTACACCGGGGTGCGGCAGGCCGACCCGGAGGCCCGGGACGCGGCCCGGGGGATGGGCCTGTCCGGCGGGCAGGTGCTGCGCCGGGTGGAGCTGCCGCTCGCCGTGCCCTACCTGGCGGCCGGCTTCCGCACCGCGGCGGTGCAGGTGGTGGCTACCGCCGCGCTCGCCTCGTTCGTCAACGGCGGTGGGCTGGGCCAGATCATCCGCGCCGGGTTCGGGCTCGACATCGCCGCCGGCGGCGGCCAGATCATCGCCGGCGGGGTGCTGGTGGCCGGGTTGGCGCTGCTCGTCGAAGGGGTGCTCGCGCTGGTGGAGCGGGTGGTCACACCGCGCCCGCTGCGCCGCGTACGCAGGCGGGCGAACCGCCGAGCGACGGCTGCGACGACCGGCGGCTGAGCCGTCGGTGACGATCAGGTGACGAAAACCGCTCCGAGTTTGTCGGTCGGGTCCGGAAGATATTGGCTGGAGTCGCGGGTGGCCGTCCGGATCGCCCGTCGGACACGCGGCCGGCCCGAGGGGGTCGCGCCGGGACACGGAAGGCGGGCACTGATGCGCGCGCGTACGACACTGGCCGCGGGGGCGCTCGGCGCACTCACCGCGGCTGTTCTCCTCACCGGCTGCGGCGACGCCGGCTCGTCCGGCACCGACGCGCCCGAGCAGGGTGCCTCGGGTGCGGGCTGTGCTCCGGTGGCAGGCGACCAGCTCGTCGTCCTGACCGACGACAAGAAGCTCCAGAACACCGACAACGTCATCCCGGCGATCAACGCGAAGGCGGCCACGCCGCAGCTCGTCGCCGCGCTGGACAAGGTCTCCGCGAAGCTCGACACCCCGAAGCTGATCCAGCTCAACCGGGCGGTCGACGTCGACCGCAAGACGCCCCAGGTCGCGGCCCAGGAGTTCGCCTCCGCCAACGGCGTGACCGACGGGATCGAGAAGGGTCCGGGCGGCCAGATCACCGTCGGCGCCGGCAACTTCAGCGAGAGCCAGACCATCGCCGAGCTCTACAAGATCGCGCTCACCGCGGCCGGCTATCAGGTCAAGGTGCAGACCATCGGTAACCGGGAGCTCTACGCGCCGGCCCTGGAGAAGGGGCAGATCCAGGTCGTCCCGGAGTACGCCGCCACCATGGCGGAGTTCCTCAACACCAAGGCCAACGGCAAGGACGCCCAGCCCGTCTCCTCGCCGGAGCTGGACAAGACGGTCGCGGCGCTGAAGACCGGGGGCGACAAGGCCGGCCTGGTCTTCGGCCAGCCGTCCCAGGCGCAGGACCAGAACGCGTTCGCGGTCACCAAGGCGTTCGCCGACAAGTACGGCGTGTCCACGCTCTCCGAGCTGGCCGCCAAGTGCTCCGGCCAGGCCACCGTGCTGGCCGGGCCGCCGGAGTGCCCGCAGCGGCCGAAGTGCCAGGCCGGGCTGGTCGAGGTCTACGACTTCAAGGCCGGCTCGTTCAGCTCGCTGGACGCGGGCGGCCCGCAGACCAAGAACGCGCTGAAGACCGGCTCGGCGAGCGTGGGCCTGGTCTTCTCCTCCGACGCCGCGCTGGCCACGAGCTGACGCACCACCGCCGGCCGGCGCCACGCGTGCCGGCCGGCGGCACCGCCGCCCTGTTCGACGGGCCGCTCATCGAGTGGCGCCGACCCGTTCCCCTCCGGTGGAACTCTCGGTACTCTGCTCAGCCATGCCCGCCTCGGTCGCGCCCGCCGACAAGAGCACGCCCACCCTGCTCACCGTCCTGTTCTGGGTCGGTGTGGGGCTGGCGCCCCTGGCCGCGCTCATCCTGCTGATCGCCGACGGCAACGGCTCGCTCCGGTTCGGCGCAGTCCTGGCGATCCTCGCCGTCGTGCTCATCGGTCTGTCCATCGCGCTGCGACCGGAGAGCGGTTCCGGTGGCGCGGTCGCCGAGGAGATGCGCGAGGAGCTGGCGCAGCTCCGGCGGGAGCTGCGGGCCGAGATCGTGGCCGCCGCCCAGCGCGGCAACCAGGCGCTCGACCAGGCACGCCGGGCCGAGGAGGTGGCCGGCGCGGTACGGCACCGGCTCGACGCGGCCGCCGCCGGACTGGCCTCCGCACCCGCGTCCGCCTCCGTCTCCGTGGCCCCCTCCGCGTCGGCGCCGGAGCGCCCGAGCGGTGCGGCCCGGGTGCCGGTCACCGGTACGCCCGACGTCGGCCGGGCGCATCCGGCCAGCCGGGACGACGACGAACCGGCCCGGCCGGCGTACTCCGGCAGCCGCTACGGAACCGACGCCGACGCGTCCCGGGCGGGCCACTACGAAGCCGACCCACCCCGGGCCGGCCACTACGACTCCGAACCGGCTCGGCCCGGGCGGCACGACGCCGAACCGGCGCGGGCTACCGCACGGCCGGACCGGCAGGCGAGCGGGGTGTACGGCGCGGCGCGGGTGTCCGACCCGCCCGCCCGCCCGGAGACCCGCCCGGTCGGCGTGGTCCACCACACCGAGACGGTGCACGTCACCACGCGGCACACGATCGTCGGTGGTGGTGAGCCGACCGGCACCCGGTACGGCGGATTCCCCGGCGGCTGGCCGGACGAGGACCGGTCCCGGGGCACGGACGCGGCCGAGCACTGGCGCGCGGGACACCGCGACCCGGGCGACCGGTCAGGCCGCCGCGGCGGGTCGAACGACAGCGGCTGGGGCGGCGGGTCCGGCGACGAGGGGCACTCGTGGACCGACCCCGGGCGTCGTGGTGGCGAGCATCCTTGGGCGGGTGTCGGCCGGGCCACCGCCGGGGAACAGGGCTGGTCGGGCCGTGCCACCGGGGAAGAGGGCTGGTCGGGGCGTACCGCCGGGGAAGAGGGCTGGTCGGGCCGTGCCGCCGGGGACGGCTGGTCGAGCGACCAGGGCCGGACGGCGGCCGACGAGCAGCGGTCCTGGTCCGGCGGCGGTGACGACCGGACCAGCCGGGCGGCGAGTGCCTGGCCGACGGCCGCGGCGGACGTACCGGACGTCCCGGCCGGCCGGGCGGGCACCGACGGCGACCAGTGGTCCGAGATGCGTGCCGGCAACCGGTGGGCCGCGGTCCGCGACGACGGTGCGGGCCGGGAGATCCGGCTCGGGGAACGGCGGGCCGCCGTGCACGCCGACGGTGGCGGCACGGAGTACCGGGTCGAGGACCGGTGGGCGTCGGTACGCGGCAGCGGACCGGACGCGAGCGCGCCGGACGCACCGGACGCCCGATGGTCCGGGGAGAGCCCTCCGGCGCTGCCGGCCGGCGGGGTGCCGGTGCCGGACGAGTGGCGGCCGCCGACGCAGCGCAGCGGCCAGCCGGAATGGCGCCAGCCACCCCCGGAGTGGCGTCAGCCCGAACCGGAATGGCGCCAGCCGGAACCGGAGTGGCGCCGGCCCGAGCCGGAACGGCGTCAGCCCGAACCGGAGCAGTGGCGTCGGCCCGAGCCGGAATGGCGGCCGGCGGAACCGGAGTGGCGCAGCCCGGAGCACGGTGGGCACGGCCGGCCGCACCGGGACGACGCCGACCGCTGGCGCTGACCGCAGGCGATCACTTGTCGATGTCGCCCACCACGAAGAACATCGAGCCGAGGATGGCGATCAGGTCCGGCACCAGGCAGCCGGGCAGCAGCGACGACAGCGCCTGCACGTTCGCGTACGAGGCGGTGCGCAACTTGAGCCGCCACGGCGTCTTCTCGCCCCGGGACACCAGGTAGTAGCCGTTGATGCCGAGCGGGTTCTCGGTCCAGGCGTACGTGTGCCCCTCGGGCGCCTTCAGCACCTTGGGCAGCCGGGTGTTCACCGGCCCGCTGATCCGGTCCACCCGGTCCAGGCACTGCTCGGCGAGGTCGAGCGAGACGTACACCTGGTCGAGCAGCACCTCGAAGCGGGCGTGACAGTCACCGGCGGTCTTCGTCACCACGGGCACGTCGAGCTGGTCGTAGGCCAGGTACGGCTCGTCGCGGCGCAGGTCGAGGTCGAGCCCGGAGGCGCGGGCGACCGGCCCGGACGCGCCGAACGCGGCGGCGTCGGCGGCGGACAGCACACCGACCCCGACGGTACGGGCCAGGAAGATCTCGTTGCGCCGGATCAGGTTGTCGAGATCGGGCATCCGGCGGCGTACCTCGGCGATGGCGGCGCGGGCACGCCCGGTCCAGCCGGCCGGCACCTCCTCCTTCAGGCCGCCGACCCGGTTGAACATGTAGTGGATCCGGCCGCCGGAGACCTCCTCCATCACGGCCTGGATGGTCTCCCGTTCCCGGAACGCATAGAACATCGGCGTGATCGCGCCGATCTCCAGCGGGTACGAGCCGAGGAACATCAGGTGGTTGAGCACCCGGTTCAGCTCGGCCAGCGCCATCCGTAGCCAGGTGGCGCGTTCCGGCACCTCCATGCCCATCAGCCGCTCGACGGCGAGCACCACGCCCAGCTCGTTTGAGAACGCCGACAGCCAGTCGTGCCGGTTCGCCAGCACGATGATCTGCCGGTAGTCGCGTACCTCGAAGAGCTTCTCCGCACCCCGGTGCATGTAGCCGACGATCGGCTCGGCGGCGACCACCCGCTCCCCGTCGAGCACCAGCTTCAGCCGCAGCACGCCGTGCGTCGAGGGGTGCTGCGGCCCGATGTTGAGCACCATGTCGGTGCCGAGCTGCTCACCGCCGGCGCCGGTACCGACTGTGAGCTCGCGGAGGTCGGCGGCGTCCGTGGTCATGCCCGTCATCGTGCCACGACCGCGTCGATCGCGACGCCGACCGGCTGGCGCAGCCACAGGTGCCCGCCGAGCCCGGCCGGGTCGGTCAGCTCGGCCGCCGCCGACGCCGTGGCCAGCGCCCGCAGGTAGCCGGCCGGGTCGCGGGAGGCCAGGCTCAATGGTGGTCGCCCGCCGTCGGCCCCGAGCGCCCGCAGCGCCTCCCGCTGAGAGACCAGGGAGTACGCGCACCGCGCGACCCGCTCACCGGCGGAGGCGACCGAGTCCATGGCGACGTGCGCCGTCACGTCGCACGACCCGTCCGGGACCGGCGGCACCTGCCGTCCACCCCGATAGCCGGTGAGCGTCCCGTCGAGGGGCCGCGATTCCCGCAGATGCCCGTAGTCCACCGCGAGCGCCAGCCCGCGCGCGACCTTCCCCACCGCCCCGGCCCAGGCCAGATCCCGTTCCACCCCGATCTCCCCCCGCCCGCCGCCCTGACCGACGTCGGTGATCAAGGAGTTGGTGTCCTGATCCGGGCCCTCTGCCGACACGAACTCCTTGATCATCGGGGCGGGCGGGGGGACTGGCCACCAGCGGGTCAGCCAGGTGGTGTCGGTGGGGGAAGGGGGCGGTCCGACCGTCTCCTGGCGGGTTGTGGGGTCCACCAGGAGGACGCGCCAACCTGCGGGGGTGTGGACCGCCACGTCCAGGGGGACGTTGTCCAGCCATTCCGTTGCCAGGAGCAGGCCCGTGATGCCGTCGGGGATGTCGGGCCGCCAGCCGATCTCCGGGGGCAGGTCCGGCGGGCGGGTGGCTCGTTCCACGGCTACCGGCCTGATCCGGGTGGCCAGCTCGGGTGCGGCCTGCGCCAGCAGCGTCCGGAGCAATTCTCCCCGGCCCGCGCCCACGTCGACCACGTCCAGCCGGGCAGGGTGCCCCAGCGCCGCGTCCACCATCTCCAGTTGCCGCAGCACGGAGGCGGCGAAGACGGGTGAGGCGTGCACGCTCGTGCGGAAGTGCGCGGCGGGCCCGGCGCCGGAGACGAAGAAGCCGTCCGGCCCGTACAGCGCCCGCTCCATCGCGTCGCGCCAGCGCAGCGGGGAGGTCACCGGGCCGACCCTACGGGACGTACCCGGACGGGCGGTTTGCCCGCCACCGCAGCGGCTGCTTCCGGCGGCCGGTGAAGGTTTTCACACCTTCTTGTTCCGGGTCTGTCACCCGGGCGCATACTTGCCATCGACCGGTACCCCCTTCGAGGACTGGATCACTGCCATGAGCGCACCGCTGCGCCCCCGGGCCACCGCTGCCCCGCTCGTCTTCCCGCGTACCCTCACCGTCGGCGTCCTCGGCGCCGGCCGGGTCGGCGCCGTGCTGGGCGCGGCCCTCGCCGCCGCCGGTCACCGCGTGGTCGCCGCGTCCGGCGCCTCGGGCGCGACGAAGGCCCGGCTGGCGCTGCTGCTGCCCCGGACCCCGCACCGCTCCGCGCCCGCCGTGGCTCGCGCCGCCACCGACCTGCTGATCGTCGCGGTCCCGGACGACGCGCTCGCGGGCGTGGTCGCGGACCTGGCCGCGAGCGGCGCGCTGCGCCCCGGCCAGGTGGTGGCGCACACGTCCGGCGCGCACGGGCTCGCCGCGCTGACCCCGGCCGTCGAGGCGGGCGCCCGGCCGCTCGCGCTGCACCCGGCGATGACCTTCACCGGTACGCCGGACGACCTGTCCCGCCTGCCCGGCATCTCGTTCGGGGTGACCGCCCCGGCCGAGCTGCGCCCGTTCGCGGCCCGGCTGGTGGCCGATCTGGGTGGCGTACCGGAGTGGGTCGGTGAGAACGACCGGCCGCTCTACCACGCGGCGCTCGCGCACGGCGCGAACCACCTGGTGACGCTCGTCAACGAGGCGGCCGACCGGCTGCGTGACGCCGGGGTGGAGCGGCCGGAGAAGGTGCTCGCCCCGCTGCTGCGGGCCGCGCTGGAGAACGCGCTGCGGCTCGGCGACGACGCGCTCACCGGCCCGGTGTCGCGGGGCGACGCGGGCACCGTACGCCGGCATCTGGACCGGCTGGCGCGGACCGCGCCGGAATCCGTACCCGCCTACCTGGCGTTGGCACGACGGACGGCGGACCGCGCCGTCGCGGTCGGCCGCCTTCGCCCGGCGGACGCGGCCGCGCTGCGGAACGTGCTCGACGGAATCGAGGTGGCGGCCTGATGGCCGAGGTGCTGCACACGCGCAAGGAACTGGCGGCGGCCCGCGAGGCGATGGCCGGCCCGGTCGGCGTGGTGATGACCATGGGCGCGCTGCACGCCGGGCACGAGGCACTGCTGCGGGCCGCCCGCGAGCGCGCCGGCCACGTCATCGTCACGATCTTCGTGAACCCGCTGCAGTTCGGCCCGAACGAGGACTTCGACCGCTACCCGCGCACGCTCGACTCCGACCTGGAGATCTGCCGCCGGGCCGGGGTGGACGTGGTGTTCGCGCCCTCGGTGACCGAGATGTACCCGGAGGGCCGGCCCACCGTGCGGCTCGACCCGGGCCCGCTCGGCGAGGACCTGGAGGGCCTGAGCCGTCCCGGCTTCTTCCACGGCGTGCTCACGGTGGTCATGAAGCTGCTCCAGCTCACCCGCCCCGACCTGGCCTTCTTCGGCGAGAAGGACTACCAGCAGCTCACCCTGGTCCGCCGGATGGTCCGCGACCTCGACGTGCCGGCCGAGATCGTCGGCGTGCCGACTGTACGGGAACCGGACGGGCTGGCCATGTCCAGCCGCAACCGGTACCTGTCGGCGGAGGAGCGGCGGACCGCGCTGAGCCTGTCCGCTTCGTTGCGGGCCGGCGCGGCGGCGGCCGAGCGGGGTGAGGACGCGGGCGCGGTGCTGGCCGCCGCGCACCGGGCCTTCGAGGCGCCGGACGCCCGCCTGGACTACCTGGTGCTCACCGACACCGAACTGGAACCCGGCCCGGTCGCCGGCCCGGCCCGGCTGCTGATCGCGGCCTGGGTCGGCGCCACCCGCCTGATCGACAACACGGCGATCCACCTCGCGCCGCGTCCCTGAACCCCACCACGAATGCGGAAAGGCACCCCGATGCTGCGCACCATGCTCAAGTCGAAGATCCACCGCGCCACCGTGACCCAGGCCGACCTGCACTACGTCGGCTCGGTGACGGTGGACGAGGATCTGCTCGACGCGGCGGACCTGCTCCCCGGTGAGCAGGTCGCGATCGTGGACATCACCAACGGCGCCCGGCTGGAGACGTACGTGATCCCGGGCCGGCGGGGCAGCGGCGTGATCGGCATCAACGGTGCCGCCGCGCACCTGGTGCACCCCGGTGACCTGGTCATCCTGATCTCGTACGGGCAGATGGACGACGCCGAGGCCCGCACGTACCGCCCGAGGGTGGTGCACGTGGACGCCGACAACAAGGTCGTCGACCTCTCGACGGATCCCACGACGGCAGCTCCCGGCACCGCCGGAGCCCCCGTCCCCAACCCCCTCGCCGCCGCCCGCAGCTGACCCCCGCGACCGCGCCCTTCCGCCGCTGATCTTGCAGTTGCGGCCCTCCGACGGGCCGTTATGTCCGGTTCGTCGGGGCGGTAAGTGCAAGATCGACGAGGCGGGCGCGGTGCGGGGATGACGGAGGCGCGAGCGGGGAACGCGGTCTGTCACCGGAAGGTCATTTTCGGCTACCCTGGGCGGACCGTCGGGGATCGACGGTCGTCGGCTGGGGGAGGCCGCGATGCGCCGTGCGATGAGCTTCCTGGTCGCCGCGATGGTCGCGAGCGCCGCCCTGACCGGCTGCGCCGGCACCGGCGGGCTGGACGGCGACCTGACCGACGACTGGGCCGCGATGGCCGTACCCGGGCCGTTCACCCCGGCCGCCGGGGTCTGCCAGGTCGCCGACTTCACCCCGAGCGTCGGCCTGGCCGCGTACGCGCCGGTCGGCTGCGAGCTGCCGCACCGGGTGGAGACCGTGCACGTCGGGGCGTTCACCGCCGACCGGCCTGCCCCGCCGCCGCTCACCTCACCCGAGCTGCGTACCGCGTTCGCCGACTGCGACAAGCGGGCCTCCGGGTACGTGGGTGACGACTGGCGTGCCGGGCGGCTCCGGCTGGCAGTGGCGGTGCCGACGGGCGCCGGCTGGACGGCCGGCTCGCGCTGGTACCGGTGCGACCTGACCGAGCTGACCACGGTCGAGGCGGCGGCCACCGTGGTCACCCGGACGGGCAGCCTGCGCGACGCGCTCAAGACGCCGTCCCCGCTCCGGCTCGGCTGCCAGCGCACCGGGCGGGACGCGGGCCGCGTGCAGCGGCTCACCCCGGTCGACTGCGCCGTGGCGCACGACGCCGAGTTCGTCGGCGTGTGGGCCGCGCCGGACCGCCCGTACCCGAAGAAGCCGGAGGACTGGGTGCCGCTCTACGACGGCTGCTTCGGCGTGATCGCCCGGTACGCCGGGGTGCCCGCCGACGCGTTCCTGCGCTACCGCAGCGACGTGGTGGTCCGCCCGCCGGCGGCCGGTCGCTGGGCGGTCGGGGACCGGGGCGTGCGCTGCTACCTGTGGCTCAGCGACCGTACGGTGACCACCTCCCTGAAGGGCGCCGGGCCGGCCGCCCTCCCGCGCCGGACGAGGTAGCCGAGCGCACTCGTCACGCCCCCCGCGCCCGAGCCGAGTTCGCTTCGGGTTGACTGTGCTCATGGACGTACCGACCGTCGACCTGCCGGCACTGCCCCGGCTGCTCGCCGCGCCCGCCCCCGGCTGGGTGGAGACGACAGACGTGATCGTGGTCGGCTCCGGCGTGGCCGGGCTGACCGCCGCGCTGCACCTGCGCGAGGCGGGCCTGCACGTCACGGTGGTCACCAAGGTCGACATGGACGAGGGCTCCACGCGCTGGGCGCAGGGCGGGATCGCCGCCGTACTGGACCCGGCGGACACCCCGGACGCGCACGCGTACGACACGGAGGTCGCCGGGGTCGGCCTCTGCGACCCGGCGGCGGTCCGCGCGCTCGTGGTCGAGGGCCCGACCCGGCTGCGCGAGCTGATGCGGATCGGCGCGGAGTTCGACCGCAACCCGGACGGCTCGCTGATGCTGACCCGGGAGGGCGGCCACCGGGCCGACCGGATCGTGCACGCCGGCGGCGACGCCACCGGCGCGGAGGTGCAGCGGGCGCTGCACGACGCGGTCCGCCGCGACCCGTGGATCCGGCTGGTGGAGCACGCCCTGGTGCTGGACCTGCTGCGCGCACCCGGCGACGGGCCGGGCGGGCTCGGCCCGGCCTGCGGAATCACGCTGCACGTGCTCGGCGAGGGCAGCGAGGACGGCGTCGGTGCGATCCTCGGCCGCGCGGTGGTGCTGGCCACCGGCGGGATGGGGCAGATCTTCGCCGCCACCACCAACCCGGCGGTCTCCACCGGGGACGGGGTGGCGCTGGCGTTGCGCGCGGGCGCGGCGGTCACCGACGTGGAGTTCGTCCAGTTCCACCCGACCGCACTGATCGTGCCGCCCGGCGGGCCGGGCGCGGGGCTGGCCCAGCAGCCGCTGGTCTCCGAGGCGCTGCGCGGCGAGGGCGCGCACCTGGTCGACGGCGACGGCAAGCGGTTCATGGTCGGCCAGCACGAGCTGGCCGAGCTGGCTCCCCGGGACGTGGTCGCCAAGGGCATCCACCGGGTGCTGCTCGCGTCCGGCGCCGATCACGTCTTCCTGGACGCCCGGCACCTGGGCGGCGACTTCCTGGCCCGGCGGTTCCCCACCATCGTCGCGTCCTGCCTGGCCATCGGCGTGGACCCGGCGACCGACCTGATCCCGGTCGCGCCGGCCGCGCACTACGCCTCCGGCGGCGTCCGGACCGACCTGCGCGGCCGCACCTCGATCCCCGGCCTGTACGCCTGCGGCGAGGTCGCCTGCACGGGAGTGCACGGCGCCAACCGGCTCGCCAGCAACTCGCTGCTGGAAGGGCTGGTCTTCTCCCGGCGGATCGCCGAGGACATCGCCGCCGGGCTGCCCGAGCAGGCCCGCCCGGCGGAGACCGGCGCCTGGGTGGGCGGGCCGGGCGCACTGGTGCCGGCGGCCGGCACGGCGGAGCTGCAACGGGCGATGACCCGGGGCGCGGGCGTGCTCCGGTCGGCGCGGACGCTGGAGGCCACCGCCGCCACGCTCACCGGGCTGGGCGCGGGCCGGGGCGTGCCGCGTACCGCCGACTGGGAGGCGACGAACCTGCTGACAGTGGCGTCGACGCTGGTCGCGGCCGCGTACGCGCGCCAGGAGACGCGGGGCTGCCACTGGCGGGAGGACTTCCCGACGGCCGACGAGCGGTGGCTGGGTCACCTGGTGGCCGAGGTGGATGGGGACGGCATCGTGGCCGAGTGCTGGGAGGGGATCACTCTATGAGGGAGTCGACGGAGCGGGCGTTGCGGGACGGCGGCCTGGACCCGGAGCGGGTCCGGCACGTCGTCGTCGACACGCTGCACGAGGATCTGGGGCCCGGCTTCCTCGACGTCACGAGCGTGGCCACCATCCCGGACGAGCAGCACGACACGGCCGATCTGGTGGCGCGCGCCGACGGCGTGGTGGCCGGGCTGCCCGTCGCCGCCGCCGTGTTCGAGCTGGTCGGCGAGGTGACCGGCGCGGGGCGTACGGTCGAGGTCTCGTTGGTCGCGCACGACGGGCAGCGGGTGGCGCGCGGCGACGTGCTGGCCACCGTGACCGGGCCGACCCGGCTGCTGCTGACCGCCGAGCGGACGGCGCTGAACCTGCTGTCCCGCATGTCCGGCGTGGCGACGCACACCCGGGCCTGGGCCGACGCGCTGGCCGGCACGAAGGCGACGGTGCTGGACACCCGCAAGACCACGCCGGGCCTGCGGGCGCTGGAGAAGTACGCGGTCCGGGCCGGTGGCGGCACCAACAAGCGGATGGGCCTGTACGACGTCGCCATGATCAAGGACAACCACAAGGTCGCGGCGGGCGGGATCGCTGCCGCGTTCCGCCGGGTCCGGGAGGCGTTCCCCGACGTCGCGGTGCAGGTCGAGGTGGACACGCCGGCCGAGGCGGTGGAGGCGGTCGAGGCGGGCGCCCGGTTCCTGCTGCTGGACAACATGACCCCGGCGCAGCTGCGCGAGGTGGTGGCGTCGGTGGGCGACCGGGCGGAGCTGGAGGCCACCGGCGGGCTGACGCTGCCGATGGCGGCCGAGTACGGCGCGACGGGCGTCGACTTCCTGTCGGTGGGCGCGCTCACCCACTCCTCGCCGATCCTGGACATCGCCCTCGACCTGCGTGACGTCTAGGCTGCCGCTGTGCTGCTCTGCATCGACATCGGAAACACGAACACCGTGCTGGCGACCTTCGACGGCGACAAGCTGGTGCATTCGTGGCGGATCAAGACCGACGCCCGTTCCACAGCGGACGAGCTGGGTCTGATGTTCCGCGGACTGCTCGCCGGGGACGCCGTGGAGATCACCGGCGTGGCCGCCTGCTCGACCGTGCCGGCCGCGCTGCGCTCGCTGCGCACCATGCTCGACCGGTACTACGCCGACCTGCCCAGCGTGATCGTCGAGCCGGGGGTGCGGACCGGCGTGCAGCTCGCCATCGACAACCCGAAGGAGGTGGGCGCGGACCGCGTGGTCAACACGCTGGCCGCGTACACGCTCTACGGCGGGCCGTCGATCGTCGTGGACTTCGGCACCACCACCAACTTCGACCTGGTCAGCAGCCGGGGGGAGTTCCTCGGCGGGGCGTTCGCCCCCGGCATCGAGATCTCCTTCGACGCGCTGGCCGCCCGCGCCGCCCAGCTGCGCAAGGTGGAGGCGACCCGCCCGCGTTCGGTGATCGGCAAGAACACCGTCGAGTGCCTCCAGGCCGGGCTCTACTTCGGCTTCGCGGGTCAGGTGGACCGGATCGTCGAGCGGATGTCCGAGGAGCTGGGCGGCGTGAAGGCGGTCATCGCCACCGGCGGCCTGGCGTCGCTGGTGCTCGGCGAGTGCCACACCATCACCCACCACGAGCCGATGATCACGCTGATCGGCCTGCGGATGGTCTACGACCGCAACGTCTGAGGTCAGCGGCGGCGGGCCCGCAGCACGAACGTCCGGTAGGGCAGCTCGACCGTATCCCGGCCGGTCAGGCCGGGGTGGGAGGCGAACAGCTCCGCCAGCTCCGCGTCGACCCGTCGCCGCTCGTCCGCGTCGGCCGTCAGCCAGTACGAGCGGGTGTGCAGCATGCCCACCACCTCGTCCGGCGTGAGCGTGGTGGCGTGCGGGAACTCGCCCACCTCGACGTCGGTGAAGGCGGCGCCGAAGTCCGCGTACCGCTGCGTCACGTCGCCCGCGTTGTCACCGAGGTGCGCGATCCGGGTCAGCTCCGCCACCCAGCCGACCCGCTCGTCCCGGATGTTCCATACCGGCGCGAACGTCCCGCCCGGGCGCAGCACACGGGCCACCTCGGCGTGTGCCCGATCCCGGTCGAACCAGTGGTAGGCCTGCCCGACCAGCACCGCGTCCGCCGACCCGTCCGGCAGCGGCACCGACTCGGCGCTGCCGGCGAGCGCCGTCGTACCGGGCGTGGCGGCGGCCAGTTGCGCCCGCATCCCCGGATCCGGTTCCACGGGTACGACATGAGCCACCGGCCCGGTCAGCGCCAGCAGTCCGCGGGTGAGGATGCCGGTGCCGGCGCCGAGGTCAACCACCCGGGCGGCGTCCAGCCCGTCCAGCGCCCAGCGCAGCGCCGCCTCCGGATAGCGGGGGCGAAAGCGGTCGTACTCGGCCGCGGCCGCGCCGAACGAGAGCGCCGCAGTGGGGTCGGTCATGGCGGGCAGGTTATCCCGTAACGGCCGCCACGGCGCTTGAGTACGCTCATGTGCTGACCCCGCCGATGTTCCCAAGGCCTGAGGAAGCGTGCCGTGACCGAGCAGAACGCCCTGCCAACAGACCCCGCCGACGACCTTCCCGAGCAGATGAAGGTCCGCCGGGAGAAGCGGGACCGGATGCTCGCCGAGGGCGTCGAGCCGTACCCGGTGGGTTTTCCGCGGACCACCACGCTCGCGCGGCTGCGGGAGCGCTACGCCGACCTGCCCACCGACACCGCCACCGGCGACCGGGTCTCGGTCACCGGCCGGGTGATCTTCATTCGCAACACCGGCAAGCTCTGCTTCGCGACGCTCCGGGACGGTGACGGCACCGAGGTCCAGGCGATGCTCTCGCTGGACCGGGTCGGTGCCGAGCGGCTGGCCGACTGGAAGCGCCTGGTCGACCTCGGTGACCACGTCGGCGTGACCGGCGAGGTGATCACCAGCCGCCGTGGCGAGCTGTCCGTTCTCGCCGAGGAGTGGGCGGTGACCGCCAAGGCGCTGCGCCCGCTGCCGGTGGCGCACAAGCCGCTCAGCGAGGAGTCCCGGGTCCGCCAGCGCTACGTGGACCTGGTGGTCCGCCCGCAGGCCCGGCAGATGGTCCGCACCCGGGCCACCGCCGTCCGCAGCCTGCGCGACACCCTGCACGAGCGGGACTTCGTCGAGGTCGAGACGCCGATGCTGCAACTGCTGCACGGCGGCGCGGCGGCACGCCCATTCGTGACCCACAGCAATGCGCTCGACACGGATCTGTATCTGCGAATCGCGCCGGAACTGTTTCTCAAGCGTGCGGTGGTCGGTGGCGTGGACCGCGTCTTCGAGATCAACCGCAACTTCCGTAATGAGGGCATCGACTCTTCGCACTCGCCGGAGTTCGCGATGCTGGAGGCGTACCAGGCGTACGGCGACTACCACACGATGGCCGAGCTGACCCGAAATCTCGTACAGCAGGCCGCGGTGGCGGTCGCCGGCTCGACGGTGGTGACCCACGCCGACGGGAGCGAGTTCGATCTGGGCGGCGAGTGGCGGTCGGTGACGCTCTTCGGTGTTCTTTCCGAAGCGCTCGGTGAGGAGGTCACCGTCCGCACCGAAAGGGCGCGCCTGGTCGAGTACGCGGACAAGGTCGGACTCTCCGTCGACCCGAAGTGGGGACCGGGCAAGCTGGCCGAGGAGTTGTTCGAGGAACTGGTCGTGCCGTCCCTTCAGGCGCCGACGTTCGTCATGGACTACCCGGAGGAGACCAGCCCGCTGACCCGGGCCCACCGCAGCGAGCCGGGCCTGGCCGAGAAGTGGGACCTCTACGTGCTCGGATTCGAGCTGGGCACCGCGTACTCGGAGCTGGTCGACCCGGTCGTGCAGCGGGAGCGGCTGGTGGCCCAGGCGCAGCTCGCGGCGCGCGGGGACGACGAGGCTATGCGACTGGACGAGGATTTTCTCCGAGCGATGGAGTATGGAATGCCGCCGTCCGGCGGCATGGGAATGGGAATCGACCGGCTGCTGATGGCACTGACGGGGCTCGGAATTCGGGAAACGATCCTGTTCCCGTTGGTCCGGCCCGAGTAGGCGCTCCCCGCAAGCCTTCTCCGGCTCGTTACCCCGTCCTATTGACGGAACAAGCGCCGGACGGGTTATTGTGCTCGGTGTATTGCAGGAGTACAACCCTGCTCGAAAGGAATGTGGGACGTGGCCAAGCAGATCATTCACAAGCTGGTCGATGACCTGGACGGCGGGGACGCTGACGAGACCGTCAAGTTCGCGCTCGACGGCGTGCAGTACGAGATCGACCTCTCCGCTTCCAACGCCGGGAAATTGCGCGACGTATTCGCGCCGTACATCGCGAACGGAACGAAGGTCGGTCGCGGGGGCGTGGTCGTGGGTGGCCGGGCCGCTCGGGGCCGGGGCGGCGCGACCGCCGACCGCGAGCAGAACCGGGCCATCCGCGAGTGGGCCAAGAAGGCCGGCAAGGACATCTCCGACCGGGGCCGGATCCCGCAGGAGATCGTGGACGAGTACCACGCGAAGGCGGGGCACTGACCCGACCCTCGTCACGGGCGACGCCGACGCCGGACCGGAGTGCGACTCCGGGCCGGCGTCGCCGTTTTCGTACCGGGACCACCGTTGCGCCCCGCCGTCCCCGGCGGTGCCGGATGTCCGGTCCGGCCCACCCCGGCGCGGGGGCGGCGCCGCCGGGAAGAAATCCCCGCCCGGGGTGGTTGTCCACAGGCGGTGGAGAGTTCATCCACAGGCTGTGGACGACCCGGCGGACGCATCGGTGCCGCCTCCGGTCCACTCGACCGGCCGTTCGGGTGCCGGTCGAATTTCGCTCTGCGCGTACAGGCAGGGGCCCCGGAACACCTCCTGAGCGTGGACGGTTGTCAGAAACGACGTCGGAACGGTCATTCGCGGGGGCACACGACCTCAGCGGAGACGGTCCGCGGCGATAGAGTAAGGAGGCACGGACGCCCGTCCCGGACGTCCGCGCACCGGCCCCGCCGAGATCTGACCATCAAGGCGCACGGCACGTGAGGAGCACGAGGGCATGTTCGAGCGGTTCACCGACCGAGCGCGACGGGTTGTCGTCCTGGCCCAAGAAGAGGCCCGGATGCTCAACCACAACTACATCGGTACGGAACACATCCTGCTGGGCCTGATCCACGAGGGTGAGGGTGTCGCGGCAAAGGCCCTGGAGAGCCTCGGCATCTCCCTGGAGGGCGTGCGCCAGCAGGTCGAGGAGATCATCGGCCAGGGCCAGCAGGCACCGAGCGGGCACATCCCGTTCACGCCGCGGGCCAAGAAGGTGCTGGAGCTGTCGCTGCGCGAGGCGCTGCAGCTCGGCCACAACTACATCGGTACCGAGCACATCCTGCTCGGCCTGATCCGCGAGGGCGAGGGCGTCGCCGCCCAGGTCCTGGTGAAGCTGGGCGCCGACCTGAACCGGGTGCGCCAGCAGGTCATCCAGCTGCTCTCCGGCTACCAGGGCAAGGAGCCGGCCGCCGCCGGTGCCGCGCCGGGTGAGGCCGCGCCGTCGACCAGCCTCGTGCTGGACCAGTTCGGCCGCAACCTGACCCAGGCAGCCCGCGAGGGCAAGCTCGACCCGGTCATCGGGCGCGAGAAGGAGATCGAGCGGGTCATGCAGGTGCTGTCCCGCCGCACCAAGAACAACCCGGTGCTGATCGGCGAGCCCGGCGTCGGCAAGACCGCCGTGGTGGAGGGCCTGTCCCAGAAGATCATCAAGGGCGAGGTGCCCGAGACGCTGAAGGACAAGCAGCTCTATACGCTCGACCTCGGTGCCCTGGTCGCCGGTTCCCGCTACCGCGGTGACTTCGAGGAGCGCCTGAAGAAGGTGCTCAAGGAGATCCGCACCCGCGGCGACATCATCCTGTTCATCGACGAGATCCACACCCTCGTCGGTGCGGGCGCGGCCGAGGGCGCGATCGACGCCGCCAGCATCCTCAAGCCGATGCTGGCCCGCGGCGAGCTGCAGACCATCGGCGCCACCACGCTCGACGAGTACCGCAAGCACCTGGAGAAGGACGCCGCTCTGGAGCGTCGTTTCCAGCCGATCCAGGTGGGTGAGCCGTCGCTGGCCCACACCATCGAGATCCTCAAGGGCCTGCGGGACCGCTACGAGGCGCACCACCGCGTCTCCATCACCGACGCCGCCCTGGTCGCCGCCGCGACGCTCGCCGACCGGTACATCTCCGACCGGTTCCTGCCGGACAAGGCGATCGACCTGATCGACGAGGCCGGCGCCCGGATGCGGATCCGCCGGATGACCGCGCCGCCAGACCTGCGCGACTTCGACGAGCGCATCGCCCAGGTGCGCCGCGACAAGGAGTCCGCGATCGACGCGCAGGACTTCGAGCGGGCCGCCCAGCTGCGCGACACCGAGAAGCAGCTGCTGGGTCAGAAGGCACAGCGGGAGAAGGAGTGGAAGGCCGGTGACCTGGACGTCGTCAGCGAGGTCGACGACGAGCAGATCGCCGAGGTGCTCGGCAACTGGACCGGCATCCCGGTCTACAAGCTGACCGAGGAGGAGACCTCGCGCCTGCTGCGCATGGAGGACGAGCTGCACAAGCGCGTCATCGGCCAGGAGGACGCGGTCAAGGCGGTCTCGAAGGCGATCCGGCGTACCCGGGCCGGCCTGAAGGACCCGAAGCGCCCCTCCGGCTCGTTCATCTTCGCCGGCCCGTCCGGCGTCGGTAAGACCGAGCTGTCCAAGGCGCTGGCCGAGTTCCTGTTCGGCAGCGAGGACGCCCTCATCCAGCTCGACATGTCGGAGTTCCACGACCGGTACACGGTGTCCCGGCTCGTCGGTGCCCCTCCCGGCTACGTCGGCTACGACGAGGGCGGGCAGCTGACCGAGAAGGTGCGTCGCCGGCCGTTCTCGGTGGTCCTCTTCGACGAGATCGAGAAGGCCCACCCGGACGTGTTCAACACGCTCCTCCAGATCCTGGAGGACGGGCGCCTCACCGACGGCCAGGGCCGGATCGTGGACTTCAAGAACACGGTCATCATCCTGACCACCAACCTCGGTACGCGCGACGTCGCCAAGGCGGTGTCGCTGGGCTTCCAGGCCTCTGAGGACTCCGAGTCGAACTACGACCGGATGAAGCAGAAGGTCAACGACGAGCTCAAGCAGCACTTCCGGCCCGAGTTCCTGAACCGGATCGACGACACCATCGTCTTCCACCAGCTGCGTCAGAACGAGATCCTGTCGATCGTCGACATCATGATCGCCCGGATCGAGACCCAGCTGCGGAACAAGGACATGGGTCTGGAGCTGACCGACAACGCGAAGAAGTACCTCGCGAAGAAGGGCTTCGACCCGGTGCTGGGCGCGCGGCCGCTGCGTCGCACGATCCAGCGCGACATCGAGGACAACCTGTCCGAGCGGATCCTGTTCAACGAGCTGACCCCGGGTCAGATCGTGGTCGTGGACTGCGAGGGCGACCCGGAGGACATCGACAAGTCCAAGCTCGTCTTCCGGGGCGCGGACCGGCCGGACGCCGTGCCGGACGCGGTCCCGGCGGACCTCGGCGGCACCGCCGCCACCGGCGCGGACGACGCCGCATAAGGTCCGGGCACAGATCAGGGCGACGGCCCCGGTAGGCGAAAGCCACCGGGGCCGTCGCCTTTCCCATGCCCACTGCACCCCACGCCCACCGCACCCCGCCCCCGGTGCCGCCCGCCCTCCCGTCCCGCTCTCACGCCTGCCCTCCTCCCGGTTGATCATGAAGTTGACCGCACTTGGCGTCCGATTTGTCGCCGCTAACTTCATGATCAACGGGGCGGACCCGGGGCGGACCCGGGGCGGACCCGGGGCGGACTCGGGGTGGACCCGGGGTGGACCCGGGGTGGGGGCGCGGGGGTGGGAAGGGCGTCAGGGGAGGGGGACGGCGGGGCCGTCGCCGGCCAGGCGGAACGACTCCTCGCCGACCGGTTCCACCAGGCCGTCCGTGACCAGGCCGGCCAGGGCGCGCGCCCGCTGGACGTCGTCGTGCCACACCTGGTCCAGCCGCTGGTGCGGCACCGGGCCGGTGGACTCCCGCAGCACCGCGAGCAGAAGTCCGCGTACCTGCCGGTCGGTGCCGGCGTAGCGCTGCGGGCGGCGGGTCGGTCCCGTGGGCGCGGCCTGCCCGGAGGCCCGCCAGGCGCAGCTCGACTCGACCGGGCAGATCGCGCAGCGCGGGGCGCGGGCGGTGCAGACGACAGCGCCGAGTTCCATGAACGCGGCGCTCGCCAGCGCGGCGGCGGCCGGTTCGATCGGCAGCAGTTCCTCGGTGGCGACCAGGTCGGCCGGACGGGTGGTGGGGCCGGCGTCGGGCTCACCGGCGATCGCCCGGCACACCACGCGCCGCACGTTCGTGTCCACCACCGGGTGCCGCTGCCCGTACGCGAACGCGGCGACCGCGCGGGCCGTGTACGTGCCGACCCCCGGCAGCGCCAGCAACTGGTCGAGCCGGTCGGGCACCACGCCGCCGTGCCGTTCCACGATCGCCACCGCGCACTCGCGCAGGCGTACCGCGCGGCGGGGGTAGCCGAGCCGCCCCCACATCCGGATCGCCTCGGCCGGGGTGTCCTCGGCGAGCGCGCGCGGCTCGGGCCAGCGGGCCAGCCACGCCTGGAAGGCGGGCACCACCCGGACCACGGGGGTCTGCTGGAGCATGACCTCGGAGACCAGGATCGCCCAGGCGCCGATGCCGGGCTTGCGCCAGGGCAGGTCGCGGGCGTTGCGCTCGTACCACCGGCTGACCAGGGTGGCGAATGTGGGATCGGACATCGCGCCGCCGATCATGTCACGGCGGTCTTTCCCGCAGGTTGGGCGGGCCGGGTGGCCGGGCGCGATCGATCATGGACGACGGGGCAGAATGTCCGAATGAACGAGCTCGCGATCACCGTCATCGGCCGGGACCGGCCGGGCATCGTGGCCGACGTCGCGGAGGTCCTCGCCCGGCTCGGCGCGAACCTCACCGACTCGACGATGACCCGGCTGCGTGGACACTTCGCGATGACGCTGATCTGCGTGGGACCGGCCGCCGCCGACGTCGAGGCCGCGCTGGCCCCGCTCGCCGCCGACGGGCACCTGCTGGCGACCGTACGCGCGGTCACGCCCGACACCGGCAGCGAGCCCACCGGGGAGCCGTACGTGCTGGCGGTGCACGGCGCCGACCGGATGGGCATCGTCGCGGCGATGACCCGGGTGCTGACCGACGCGGGCGGGAACGTGACCGACCTGAGCACCCGGCTGACCGGTTCGCTCTACGTGGTGGTCGCCGAGGTCGAGTTGCCGCCCGGCGTGTCGGACGAGGTGGCCGGTCGGCTCACCCGCGTCGCCGCGGAGCTGGGCGTGGGGGTCAGCCTCCGCCCGGCGGACACGGATCTGCTGTGACCGGGCCGGAGTACGCGGGCCTGGGCGGCTGGACCCCGGAGAAGCTCGGCGTCCCAGGCGCGGTGCGTCCGGTGGTCACCGCGCCGGAGCCGGTGCTGAGCCGACCCGGCCCGGAGGTCGACCCGACGTCGGCGGAGGTGGTGCGGCTCGCCGCCGATCTGGTGGCGACGATGCGCGTCTCGCCCGGTTGCGTGGGGCTGGCGGCGCCGCAGGTCGGGGTGAGCGCGCAGGTGTTCGCGGTGGACGTCACGGGGCATCCGAAGGCGATCACCGTGCACGGCACGTTCGTGCTCTGCAACGCGCGCGTGGTGGAGGCGTCCCGGTGGAAGGCCGGGCGGGAGGGCTGCATGTCGGTGCCGGACCTGACCGGCGACGTGAAGCGGGCCAGCCGCCTGGTGGTCGAGGGTGCGCTTCCGGGCAGCGGCGAGCCGGTCCGGCTGGTGACGGACGGCTTCGAGGCGCGTGCGCTCCAGCACGAGATCGACCACTGCGCCGGGCTGCTCTTCCTCGACCGGGTGGCCGGCGCGCACGCGATCTACCAGCGCAAGGTCTACCTCTGACGGTGGCCGTCGGGATCCAGTGTGGACGACGGCGGCCGTACGGCGGCGGGTTCCCGGCGCGTCGGACCGGCGAGCCGTGCGCCGCGCGGCTACGGTAGGCGCATCATGCGTCTGACGGTCGGCCCCCTGCCCCCTGCCGTGTACTGGCGGCGTCGTGCTGTCGTGCTCGGAGCGGGGCTGCTCTTCCTGATTGTCCTGCTTTATTCCTGCACCGGTACGGACCGCAACACCGGCGCGCCGGGCACCGACCCGTCGCCGAGTGGTTCCGCCGGGGTTCAGCCCGACCCGTCCGGCTCGGTGCTGACCCCGCAGTCGGGCAGCCCGTCACCGACAGCGGGCGACGCCGGCGGCGGTGGCGCGAACAACGGCGGCGGGAACACCGGCGGCGGGAACGACGGCGGGGGCGGGAACGACGGGGGTGGCACCGGCAACGGTGGCGCGACCGGTCAGCCGGTCTCCGACGACGGCACCTGCACCGACTCCGAGTTGCTGGTGACGCCGGTGGCGGTGCCGCCGACCGCTCAGCGGGGCACTGTGGTCACGCTGCGCCTGAAGGTCAAGAACGTGTCGAACCGTACGTGCAGCCGGGACGTCGGCGCCGACCTCCAGGAGCTGTACGTCAAGTCGGGCGCCGAGAAGATCTGGTCGTCGGACACCTGCGGCACCGGCAAGGGCTCGGACGTGCAGTCGTTCACGCCGAACTTCGAGCGCTCCTACGAGCTGGGCTGGAACGGCAGGCTGGACAACAAGTGCGCGAACGGGCTGGCGAACGGTGACTTCGCGGCGATCGGCGCGTACCAGGTGTTCGCCCGCGTCGGCACCAAGATCAGCGAGCCGGTGAAGCTGACCATCACCGGCTGAGCGACCGGTCAGACGTACCGTTCGAGGATGCTGGCCTCGGCGAGCCGGGACAGGCCCTCGCGGACGCCGCGGGCGCGGGCGTCGCCCACCCCCTCGACGGCCTGGAGGTCTTCCACAGTCGCGCCGAGCAGCCGCTGGAGGCTGCCGAAGTGCACCACCAGCCGGTCGACCACGGCTACCGGCAGCCGCGGCACCTTCGCCAGCAGGCGGAACCCGCGCGGGCTGACCGCCGCGTCGAGCGCGTCGGACGCGGACGGGTAGCCGATCGCCTTCGCCACCGCCACGAGGTCGATGAGCTCGGTGGCGCTGAGCAGGTCGAGTTCGACGAGAGCCTCGTCGAGCGTGCGCGACTTGCGGCCGGTCGGCAGGTAGTCGCGGATGACCAGGGTGCGGTCGGCGTCCACGCCGGCCATCAGCTCGTCGAGCTGAAGGGCCAGCAGGCGACCGTCGGTGCCCAGCTCCACCACGTAGCCGGCGATCTCGTCGGCGATCCGCCGGACCATCTCCAGCCGCTGCACCACCGCCACCGCGTCGCGGACGGTGACCAGATCCTCGATCTCCAGCGCGGAGAGCGTGCCGGAGACCTCGTCCAGCCGGAGCTTGTAGCGCTCCAGCGTGGCGAGCGCCTGGTTGGCGCGGGACAGGATGGCCGCCGAGTCGTCCAGCACGTGCCGCTGGCCGTTGACGTAGAGGCTGATGATCCGCATCGACTGGCTGACCGAGATGACCGGGTAGCCGGTCTGCCGGGCCACCCGCTCGGCGGTGCGGTGCCGGGTGCCGGACTCCTCGGTGGGGATCGACGGGTCGGGCATCAGGTGCGCGCCGGCCTGCACGATCCGGGTGCCGTCGCTGGAGAGCACCACGGCGCCGTCCATCTTGCACAGCTCACGGACCCGGGTGGCGGAGAACTCCACGTCCATCGGGAAGCCGCCGGTGCAGATCTGCTCGACCACCTTGTCGTAGCCGAGCACGATCAGCGCGCCGGTGCGGCCGCGCAGGATCCGCTCCAGGCCGTCCCGCAGGGCGGTGCCGGGAGCCATCAGGGCTAGGTTGGCGCGCAGCGGGTCGGCGCCGGCCCCGCCGCCGACGCTTCCGTTGACGGTCACGCTGATGGCACGAGCGGGGTTGCCGCTCACGGCGCCGGTACGGGCGTGCGGCGTCGCCGTTGCGGGCTTGGTGGCATCGCGGTCGATCGGCACGGGCACAGTCTACGGACTGCCATGCGGTGGGTGCTCTCGTGGTTACTGTGATGTGTCACGATGCCCGGCTCGGGCGGGTCGTCACGGCCTGCGTGGCCTGCCGGGAAACGCCCACCGTGTCACTCCGCCGAAGCGCGCGCGGCCGCCTGGAGAGCGGACCGCACGTCAGTGACCTCGATCACCCGCATGTTCTCCGGCCCGGCGCCGCTGCTCTCGGGCCCGCACCCGGGCGGTACGAGGGCCAGCCGGAAGCCGAGCCGGGCGGCCTCGGCCAGCCGGCGGGGCACCGCGCCGACGCGGCGGACCTCGCCGGTGAGCCCGACCTCGCCGATGGCCACCAGATGCGGGTTGAGCGCCAGGTTGAGCCCGCCGGAGGCGACCGCGAGCGCCACGGCCAGGTCGGCCGCCGGCTCCACCACCCGGATGCCGCCGACCGTCGCGGCGAAGACCTCGCGGTCGTGCAGCGTGAGCCGCTCGGTGCGGCGCTGGAGCACGGCGAGGACCATGGCGAGCCGGGCGCTGTCGAGGCCGGAGACGGTGCGCCGGGGGGAACCGGCCACCGTCGCCCCGATCAGCGCCTGCACCTCGGTCACCAGCGCCCGGCGCCCCTCCATCGCCACCGTCACGCACGTGCCCGGCACCGGTTCCGAGTAGCGGGTCAGGAACAGGCCGGACGGGTCGGCCAGGCTGCTGATGCCGCCCTCGTGCATCTCGAAGCAGCCCACCTCGTCGGCGGCGCCGAACCGGTTCTTCACGCCGCGCACCATCCGCAACGAGGAGTGCTTGTCGCCCTCGAAGTGCAGCACCACGTCGACCAGGTGCTCCAGCACCCGGGGACCGGCCACCTGGCCGTCCTTGGTGACGTGCCCGACCAGCACGGTGGCGATGCCGCGCTCCTTGGCCACGGCGACCAGGGCGGCGGTGACCGCGCGCACCTGGGTGACGCCGCCCGGCACGCCCTCGGTGCCGGTGGTCGAGATGGTCTGCACCGAGTCGAGCACGAGCAGCCCCGGCTTGACCGCGTCGAGGTGACCGAGCACCGCCGACAGGTCGCTCTCGGCGGCCAGGTAGAGCTGGTCGTGCAGGGTGCCCATCCGCTCGGCGCGCAGCCGCACCTGGCTGACCGACTCCTCGCCGCTGACCACCAGCGACGGGCTGCCGGCTCCGGCCGCCCACTGCTGGGCCACGTCGAGCAGCAGCGTCGACTTGCCCACGCCGGGCTCACCGGCGAGCAGCACCACCGCGCCGGGGACCAGGCCGCCGCCGAGCACCCGGTCGAGCTCGCTGACGCCGGTGGGACGGGCCCGGGCGGGCGCGGCGCTGATCGTGGCGATCGGCCGGGCCGGCTCGGCCGGCATCCGCGAGCTGACCACCCGGCCGGAGACCATCGGACCGGTGACCGTGCACTCGACCACCGAACCCCACTCGCCGCACTCGGGGCACCGGCCCACCCACTTCGGGGGCTGGTGGCCGCAGGCGTCGCACTCGTAGGCCGGGCGGGGTTCGCGGGTGGCGGCGCGACCGCGGCCGGCGCCGGCGCGGGAGGAGGTCGATCGGGGCGTGGTCACCACCGGACGCTAACCGGCCCGTACGACGAAAGCCCACCCGAAACGGCGACACCGCCGGCGTGGCGCTGGCCACGGCGGCGGTGCCGACGGAAGGAGGGAGAGGTCAGTGGCCGCCCTCGGCGCCGCCGTCCTCACCGGCGTGCTCACGCGGGTTCACGATCTTCGACGGCGTGGCCTCCGGGGTCAGCGGGATGCCGATCGGCGCCGGGGTCTTGACGACCTTGCCGTCGCCGAAGTCGAAGGTCAGGTTGACCTGCTGGCCGACGAGCAGCTTCTCGTTCAGGCCGACGAGCTGGAGGAACCGCGGGTTGCCGGCGTTGAGCTGGGCGTAGCTGAGCGCCGGGATCTCGATCCGGGCCGGCTGACCGGCGGGCGCGGACTCGCTCTCGCTCGGCGACGGGCTGGCCGACGGCGACCCGGTCACCTCCAGCGACTGGCTCGGCGACGCGCTCGGGTCGGTGGCGGTCGGCGAGGCGGTGGCCGGCTCGGTGGGCGAGCCCGTCGGGGTGGCGGCGCCGCTCTCGCCCGCGCCGGAACCGGTGAGCACGATGTCCCGCGCGCTGTCGGTGGTGACCGTCACGGTCACCGGCTGCTCGCTGTCGTTGTAGATCACCACGTTGACCGGCGCGTTCGACCCGGCCTCGTAGCCCTTCGGGCCGGGGAACTGCACGTAGAGCCCGCGCACCTTGTACAGGTTGTCGGAGGTCTGGACGTTCACGCCCTGTACCGACGGGATCTTGTTGGCGGTCTCCGAAATCTGCCCGGCGCCGCACCCGGACAGCAGCAGGCTCGCCGCCGCCGTGCCGGCCAGCAGCAGGGCCGGCCCCCGGGAACCCCTGATCGAGCGCGTCACGTCGGTCCTCCTCGTCACGATCCCCGCCCGGTCGACCACCGGGCACGGGGTGGCCATACCCGCGCAGACCGCGCTCCAGGGTAGTTGGAGCTGATCGAGGCCCGCACGCGGACCCGGCAATGCCACCTCGGAGGGGACTCCTCAGACCAGCCGGCCGCTCGTCACCAGCAGCACCACATCGATGAGCGCCACCACCAGCACCGCCCGGAAGGCGGTCGCCGAGCGTCCGGCGGTCGCGCGTCCCGCGTACCAGCCGACCGCCGGGACGGCGACGGCGGCGGCGACCGCCGACAGGCCGGTCCACGACGGCGGCCCGGGCGGGCCGAGGACCAGCGCGACGGTGGCCGCGAGCAGCAGCCCGGCGGCGGCCAGTCGGCTGCCCACCGGCCCGAACCGGTGCGGCAGGCCGCGTACCCCCGTCCGGGCGTCGTCGGCCAGGTCCGGCAGCACGTTGGCGAAGTGCGCCCCGGCGCCGAGCAGCGCGGCGGCGGCCACCAGCCAGGCCGGGGGCACCGGCGAGCCGGGCAGCGCGAGCACCACGAACGCGGGCAGCGCGCCGAACGAGACCGCGTAGGGCAGCACCGACACCGGCGTCGACTTCAGCGGCCGGTTGTAGAGCAGCGCGGAGACCAGGCCCAGCGTGGCGCAGGCCGCCGCGGCCGGGCCGCCGGCCAGCGCCAGCACCGGCACGGCGACGGCGGCCACCGCGGTGGCCCGGGCCAGCGTCGGCCGGGTGACCTCGCCGGTGGTCACCGGTTTGTCGGTACGCCCCACCGCGGCGTCCCGCTCGGCGTCGATCAGGTCGTTGCTCCACCCCACCGCGAGCTGGCTGGCCAGCACCGTCAGCGCCACCGTCACCACGCCCGCCGCGGAGTGCCCGACACCGGCGGCGAGCAGAGCGGCGACGACTGTGACCGCCGCGGCGGGCTCCGGATGGCTCGCCCTGAGCAGCCCTAACACCCGTGTCGACATAAGGGAAGTCTGGTCGTTACCGGGCAGTCGTGCCACGCTCGACGCATGCCCGACGCGTCGCCGGTGTCCACTCCGTACCGGGTGCTGCCGCCGAACGACCCCCGGCAGTACGACGACCTGGCCGGCGAGTGGTGGCGGCCGGACGGCGCGTTCGCGATGCTGCACTGGCTGGCCCGCGCCCGGGCGTCTCTGGTGCCCGCTGCGTCCACCCCGGACGATCTGCTCGCCGACCTGGGCTGCGGCGCCGGGCTGCTGGCGCCGCACCTGGCCGGCAAGGGCTACCGCCACGTCGGGGTGGACCTGACCCGCTCCGCGCTCGACCAGGCCGCCGCGCACGGAGTAACGGTGGTCCAGGCCGACGCGACGGCGGTGCCGCTGGCCGACGGCTGCGCGGCGGTGGTCTCCGCCGGGGAACTGCTGGAACACGTGCCGGACTGGCGGCGGGCGGTCGCCGAGGCGTGCCGTCTGCTGCGCCCGGGCGGCCTGCTGGTGCTGGACACGCTCAACGACACGCTGCTGGCCCGGCTGGTCGCGGTGGAGCTGGGCGAACGGCTGCCCACCGTGCCACGCGGCATTCACGATCCACGGTTGTTCGTCGACGCCCGCGCGCTCGTCGCCGAGTGTGCCCGGCACGGCGTGTCGCTGACGGTGCGCGGGGTTCGCCCGGAGCTGGGCGGCACGCTGGCCTGGCTGCTGCGCCGCATGCGCGGCGGTGACCGTCCGGGCCGGACCGAACCACGCATCGTGCCGACCCGGTCGACGGCGGTGCTGTACCAGGGCTGGGGGCGCCGGGGCGGGTAGCCGGGGCCGCCCGGGGTAAAGGACGCGAGGAGGGGGCGACATGACTGTGCACGCGCTGGAGGCGGCTCGCCGGTTGGCGCCGCGACTGGCCGCCCGCGCGGCCGAGCACGACCGGGACGGCTCGTTCCCCGTGGACGACTTCGCGGACCTGCGGGCGGCCGGGCTGTTCGGCCTGATGGTGCCGCCCGAGCTGGGCGGTGCGGGCGCGAGCTTCGCGGAGTACGCCGCGGTCGCCACCGAACTGGCCCGGGGCAACGGCGCGACCGCGCTGGTGTTCAACATGCACGCCTCGGTCACCGGCGCGCTGGGCGCGGTCACCGAGGAGCTGGCCGAGGCGCTCGGCGTACCGGACGAGGCGCTGGCGGCGCGGGACCGGCTGCTGCGCGCGGCAGCCGACGGCGCCTGGTACGCGGTCGCGATGAGCGAACGCGGCGCCGGTGCCCGGCTGTCCCAGCTCAGCACCGTCTACGAGCCGGTCGAGGGCGGCTGGCACATCAAGGGCAGCAAGACGTTCTGCTCCGGCGCCGGCCATCCGGACGGCTACCTGGTGGCCGCCCGCAGCGCCGCGGACCAGTCGGTGGTGTCGCAGTTCCTGGTGCCGGCCGGGGACGGGATCACCGTCGAGCCCACCTGGGACTCGCTCGGCATGCGCGCCACGTCCTCGCACGACGTGCACCTGGACGTGACCGTCCCGGCCGACCGGCTGCTCGGCGGCGTCGAAGGGCTCGCCCTGGTCGTCGCCCAGCTCATGCCGCACTGGCTGGTGGCGAGCTACGCGGCGGTCTACGTCGGCGTGGCGCGGGCCGCCATCGACGCCGCGGCCGAGCACCTCAACGCCCGCAACCTCGCCGGCCTGCCCGCGGTCCGGGCCCGCCTGGGCCGGGCCGACGCGGCCACGGCCGCCGCCGAACTGGTGGTCGCCGAGGCGGCCCGCCGGGTCGACGAGGCGCCCGGGGACGCGGAGACGAACCGCTGGGTGTGGCGGGCCAAGCTGCTGGCGGGCACGACGGCCGCCGAGGTGGCGGCCTCGATGCTGGAGGCGGCGGGCACGTCGGCGACCCGGCGCGGGCATCCGCTGGAGCGGCTCTACCGGGACGCCCGCTGCGGCTCGCTGCATCCGGCCACGTCCGACGTGTGCGCCGACTGGCTCGGCATCGCCGCACTCGGCGGCGACCCGGACCGGGACAGCGCGCTCCCTCGTTGGTGAGCGCGAGGAGTGAGCCGGGTTTGCGAGCCCCGCGGTCGCGAACGAAAGGCGGCACGGTGAGCGCGAGGTGCGAGTGAAGGGCGAGGGGTGGGGGACGTGGGCATACCGGTGATCGCGGGTCTGGGTACGGCGCAACCGCCGGCCGCGATGCAGGACGAACTGTGGACGGGCTTCTTCGCGGGGCACTTCCAGGGGAACACCCGGGCGCTGGCCGAGCGGATCTTCGCGAACTCGGGTGTGACCCGGCGGCAGGCGGCGGTGAATCCGCTGCTGGAGGACGTCTCGGAGTGGCCCACCGAGCGCCGGATGCGCCGCTACCAGGTCGAGGCGCTTCCGCTGGGCAAGGAGGCGGTCAGCCGGGCACTCACCGCCGCCGGCCTGGACGCCGCCGACGTCGGGCTGTTCATCGTCTGCTCGTGCACCGGGTACGCCACCCCGGGGCTGGACATCCTGCTGGCCCGGGACCTGGGCATGTCCCCGAGCACCCAGCGCATGTTCGTCGGGCACATGGGCTGCTACGCGGCCCTGCCCGGGCTGGGCGCGGCGAGCGACTTCGTCACCGCCCGGGGTCGGCCCGCGCTGCTGCTCTGCGCGGAGCTGACCAGCCTGCACATCCAGCCGCCGGGTGCCCGGGTGGACACCCAGCAGATCGTCTCCCACGCGCTGTTCTCGGACGCCGCGGTCGCCGCCGTGGTCGTCCCCGGCGGCCGGGGGTACGCGCTGCGCGAGGTCACCTCGGTCACCGACACCTCCACTGCCGACCACATGACCTGGGACGTCACCGACACCGGTTTCCGGATGGGGCTGTCGCCGAAGGTGCCGCAGGTCCTCTCCCGGCACGTGCAGGATCTGGTCGACGACCTGCTGGCCCGGCACGGGTGCGAGCGTTCCGACGTGGACGGCTGGGCGGTGCACCCGGGCGGGCCGCGGATCCTCAACGTGGTGGAGCGTGAGCTGGCGCTGCCGCCGGACGGGCTCGCCGCGTCCCGGGGGACGCTCGCCGAGCACGGCAACTGCTCGTCGCCGACGGTGCTGCTGATCCTGGACCGGCTGTGGCGTACGGAGCCGTCGCCGCCGCGCTGGGTGGTGATGCTCGCGTTCGGCCCGGGGCTGACGCTCTACGCGGTGCTGCTGGAACGGGTGGGCTGACGGCTCGCCCTGCCCGGGCCGCGCGGATACGCTGCCGTCATGGCCTCCGAGGAGCGGGACGGGCGGGCGCTGCTGACCGTCCTGACCGTTCTGTCGCTGCTGGCCGGGGCGGCCTGGTGGCGGTCGGCGGCACCGGAGCCGGGTGCGGCCACGGCAGTGCCGGCGCCGTCTCCGAGCGCCGAACCGATCTCCCGCACCTGGCGGGTCGATCCGTCGACCGGTGACGCCTGGCCGGCACGCCCGGGGCGCGATCCGACGCTCAGGGCAGGCCGTGCGCCGGCCACCGAGCCGGACCGGTCGGTGGTGATGCGGGTGGAGGCGGACGACACGGCGCGCGTGCTCCAGGTGTCGCACGTGGTGTGGCGGGAGACGTCCGCGCTGACGCCGGGCGGGCCGCCTGTCGTACGGCAGGTGAATCCCTCGCGGGGCGACGACTACCGCCTGTCGGTGAGCTGCTCCGGGGACGGGGCGGTCGCCGTGCAGCTTTCCGGTGCCGGGTCCGGCGACGCACGTCGGTTCCTCCGGTGCGGTGGCCGACTGGAGCTGCCCTTGCTGGGCGGGACCGGCGCGCCGGTGCTGGTGCGGTTCACCGTTGTACGCGGCCGGGCCGAGCTGGACGCCCGGCTCGAAGCGCTCTACTGACCACGTTCGCGCGCCCGGCGCCGGCGGCTCAGCCGTCCCGGTCGTGTTCTCGGGGCGGCGTCTCAGCCGCCGAGCCGGCGTTCTCGGGCCGGCCCGTCAGCCGCCCAGCCGGGTCAGGTCGGCGCCGTAGTCCGACAGCGGGCCCAGTTCCGGCACCACCCGCACCAGCGAGCCCTGCCGGTCGACGAGCAGCGCCGCGGCGGTGCCGGGGTGGGGCGACAGGTGCAGGTAGGAGCGCAGCCCGCCGGCCGGGTCGCCGAGCGGGCGTACCCCGGGGACGGTCGCGGGCCCGGCGCTGCGGCCCTCGGTCACGGTGACCACAGTGACGCCGGGCGGGGCGGCGCGCGCCGCGGTGCCGACCTGCTCGGCGCAGGAACAGGCGTCGACCAGGATGATCATGGCGGGCAGCAGGCTGCGCAGCGGTACCGGCGTGTCGCCCGCGCCGACCAGGTCCAGTGCGGGCAGCGGGCCGACCGGTTGCGGCGCGGCGGTGGAGCGGGGGAGCACCGTCGGCGCGCCGGACCGGGTGGTACGCGGCCAGGTGACGGCGGCCAGCCCGGCGATCGTGACCAGCACCGACACGAGCAGGATCAACGCCGGCAGCCCGAGGCGGGCCGGACCGTCGGGCCGGCCGGAGCCCTGCCGCGCGCGGCGCAGCTCCCGGCGGACCTGCCGGGCCTCGTCGGCGAGCGCCGAGGCGTCGTCCGGGACGACCACCCGGCCCCACTCCGGGGGCAGGCCGGGCAGCCCGTCCGGCGGCCCCTGGCCGTCAGCGTCAGGCACGCCCATCGGACCCCCAGGAACGTCTCGGTGAGCGGACGTCACGTCCCTCACCAGCGTCCCGCACCGGCCGCCGTAACGCCACACCTGGGCGCGGACCGAGTTGCGGAGCTACCATGGAAGGAGCGCATCGCCCTAGATCTGGACGCTCCCGTCACCCGTTACCGGGTTGTCACGTGTTCCTCACGGAGCGTGTCGAAAGCATCGGTTTGACCGCCTGTCAAGCCGAAGAAATACCTCTCACAGGGCCCCTGAGCTGCGCCAACGGTCAGGACAGCGGTGAGACATCGGTGCCTGAGCGTGTTACCCTAGACACAGCGAAAGGGGTTTCGAACCTATGGTTTTCAGTGTCGGCGAGACCGTTGTTTACCCCCACCACGGGGCCGCACTCATCGAGGCAATCGAGACTCGGGTCATCAAGGGCGAGCCCAGGGAATACCTCGTCCTGAGGGTCGCACAGGGTGACCTGACGGTCCGGGTGCCCGCCGAGAACGCCGAGATCGTGGGTGTGCGCGAAGTGGTTGGCGAAGAGGGCCTGGGCAAGGTCTTCGACGTGCTCCGTGCACCGCACACCGAGGAGCCGACCAACTGGTCGCGGCGTTACAAGGCGAATCTGGAGAAGCTGGCCTCCGGTAACCCGCTGAAGGTGGCCGAGGTCGTCCGCGACCTGTGGCGCCGGGAGCGGGAGCGGGGCCTGTCGGCGGGCGAGAAGCGGATGCTCGCCAAGGCTCGTGACATCCTCGTCGGCGAGGTCGCGCTGGCGGAGAAGAGCACCAAGGACGAGGCCGAGACGCTGCTCGACAAGGTGCTGACCGAGGCCTGATCCACGCCTCTGCCTCTACCCACCCCGCAGCGAACGAATCCGAGGACCGCGACGTGACCGCGCAGCTCAATCCGCGCGGTGACGTCGCGGTCCTCGTTCCTGCGGCCGGTGCCGGGGTACGCCTCGGACCCGGCGCCCCGAAGGCACTCCGGTTGCTCGGCGGCGAGCCGCTGCTGGTGCACGCGGTCCGCCGGATCGCCGCCGCCCCCTCCGTGCACACGGTCGTGGTGGCCGCGCCGGCGACCGAGGTCGAGGCGGTACGCGCGATGCTCGCCCCCGTGGCCCCGGTGACAGTGGTGCCCGGTGGCGCCGAACGCCAGGAGTCGGTGGCGGCGGCCCTCGCGGCCGTACCAGCCGGTCCGGAGATCGTCCTGGTGCACGACGCGGCCCGCGCGCTCACCCCGCCCCACCTGGTCGAGTCGGTGGCCGCGGCGGTCCGCGGCGGGCACGACGCGGTGATCCCGGTGCTGCCGGTGGTCGACACGATCAAAGAGGTCGACGCGACCGAGCGGGTGCTCGGCACCGTCGACAGGTCAGCGCTGCGCGCGGTGCAGACGCCGCAGGGCTTCCGCCGGTCGGTGCTGGTGGCGGCCCACAGCTCGGCGGGTGACACGCTGACCGACGACGCCGGCCTGGTCGAGAAGCATGGGCTCCCGGTGACCTGCGTACCCGGCTCCGAGCTGGCCCTGAAGATCACCCGCCCGTTCGACATGGCCCTGGCCGAACACCTCCTGACCACAGGCGCCTGACCGCGCCGCACCGCGGCTTCGGGATCGTGGTACGAAACGGCCCTCATAGGGGCCCTTTGCTACCAAGATCTCTCCCGAGGTGTGCGTACCCTCTGGTCATGATCGTTCCTCGGGTGGCTGTCGGCACCGACGTGCACGCGTTCGCGGCCGGGCGGCCCTGCTGGGTCGCGGGCCTGCACTGGCCGGACCAGGACGGCCTGGCCGGGCACTCCGACGCCGACGTGGCGGCGCACGCCGCCTGCAACGCCCTGCTCTCCGCCGCCGGTCTCGGTGACCTGGGCGCGAACTTCGGGGTGGACCAGCCGGAGTGGGCGGGCGCGTCCGGGGTGGCGTTGCTGACCGAGAGCGCACGCCGGGTACGGGCGGCGGGCTTCCGGATCGGCAACGTGTCGGTGCAGGTCGTCGGCAACCGCCCCAAGATCGGGCCGCGCCGGGAGGAGGCGCAGCGGGTGCTCTCCGAGGCGGTGGGCGCGCCGGTGACCGTCTCCGCGGCCACCACCGACGGCCTCGGTTTCACCGGGCGCGGCGAAGGGCTGGCCGGGATCGCGGTGGCCCTCGTCTACGAGGCTCCGGCCGACTGACGCGGTGACCGGGGACGCCGGTCACCGCGTCACCCGATCAGTCGACGTCGGTGCAGACGTTGTGGGTCGTGCCGTGGAGCATCGTGATGGTCTTGTCGTAGGTGGGGGAGAACTCCACCCGGAACCGGCCGTCGACGATCCACAGGCCCTTCGGCAGCGTGCCGGCGTTCTCCCGGAAGCCGAGCAGCACCGGCCCGGTCACGTACCAGGTCATCGAGCCGTCTGGGCGGTAGACGACGAGGGCGGTGCCGCTCGCGTCCGCCGTCGAGGTGGCGCCGGTCTCCAGGTTCGTCACCCGGTCGATCAGAGCGCCGGTGAACAACTCCCGCTTCGGCGCGCCGTCCGGATAGGTGTCGATCGTCAGCTTCCGCACCTCGTCCACGATCGGCTCGACCCGTACCGCGAACTCGCACCGCGCGCCCGCCGGCATCTCGAACGGCTCCTGGGGTGCGGGTTCCCAGGCGCCGGGGGCGGGATGCCGCTCCGGCGCGGCGGACGCCGAGCCCGGTAGGCCCGCGACCACCGCCGCCACGACGCTCGCCACCGCGACACTCATCCTGAACCGCATGTTCCACTCCATTCCTCGCTGGTCCGGGCGGCGAGCATCGCCGGGCCCGCTCACCACCGGCTCACCGCATCGCGCGGCAGGCGTCGGGCGAAGCGACCCGGTCGGCCGGGTTCCTCACCACGCGATCACCGTCGGGCGACAACCCCGGGCCGGTACCGGGTCGTCCTGTTCGGTATGGAGTTCCGCCTGCTCGGGCCGTTCGAGGCCCGCCACGACGGCCGGCCGGTCGAGGTCGGCAGCCGGCGCCAGGAGCGTTGCCTGCTCGGGGTGCTGCTGCTCGACGTGGGCCGGGTGGTGCCGACCGACCGCCTCATCGACCTGCTCTGGAACGGCCGGCCGCCGGCCACGGCGCGCAGTGCGGTGCAGACGTACATCGGGCGGCTGCGGAGCTCGCTCAACCCGTACGGGGTGCTGATCAGCACCCGGGGCGAGGGCTACGCGGTGGAGGAGGACGGGCACCGGGTCGACGTCGACGAGTTCGCCGAGTTGGTCCGGGCGGCCGGGCGGACCGCCGATCCCGCCGAGCGGGTGCGGTCGCTCGACCGGGCGCTCGCCCTCTGGCGCGGGCCGTTGCTCGCCGACGCGGCGGACGACGAGCTGCGGGACCGGCTGCACGGCACGGTCGAGGAACTTCGCCTCGTCGCCGTGGAACTACGGGCCGAGGCCCAGCTCGCGCTGGGCCGGCACACGCGGGCGATCGCGGACCTGATGCCGCTGGCCGCCCAGCACCCGACGCGGGAACACCTCGTGGCGGTCCTGATGATCGCCCTCTACCGGGGCGCCCGGCGGGCCGACGCACTGCGCCTCTACCGCGCCACCCGGGACCTGCTCGCGGCCGACTTCGGCGTCGAGCCGGGGCCCCGCCTCCGGGAGGTGCAGCGCCGGGTGCTCGCGGGCGACGACCGGCTGGACCGGGCCGCCCGGCCGATGCACGAGATCCGGGTCGGCGACGAGAGCCTGCCGTGGAGCGTGGGCGGCCACCCGGCCCTGGACTTCTGCAACACCCTCGCCGGGTGGAGGCACGAGCCGCCGTTGCCCGGCGCCGAGTGGCTGCGCGGCTACCGCACCCTTGCCGTCTGGGCCGGCCATGTCGGGCTGGTGGACGAGGTCTCCACGAACCGTCTGCTGCACCTCGCGCGCCGTGACCCGGGAGCGGCGGAGGCGGTGCTCGACGAGGCCCGCACGCTCCGCGCCGCGCTCTACGCCAGCCTGGTCGACCCGGACGACGGCCCGGCCTTCGAGACGGTCGCGCGGGCCGCCGAGGCCGCCGCCCGTACGCTCGTCTTCCGGCGTGAGGCCGACGGACGCGGCCGCTGGTGGCCGGACCTGGCGGCTGGGCTGCGGCTGCCGGTGCACGCCGCCGCGTTCAGCGGCGCGCAACTGCTCGCCGACCCGGCCCGGTTCACGGTTCGGGTCTGCCCGGACCGGCGGTGCGGGTGGCTGTTCCTGGACGAGAGCGGACTACGCCGGTGGTGCAGTCTGGGGACGTGCGGCGGCCGGGCGGGCGCGTCCTGCCGGAGTGCCTGACGCCGGGCACCCCCGGCGCGCGGTGGGGCCGGGCGGATACGCTCGCCGGGATGCCGAGTGACGCCGCTCCCGACCAGTCCGCCGCCGACGGCTACCTGCAACGCGCCCACCTGCTCGCCGAGCTGGGGCGCTACGACGAGGGGATCGGCGAACTCACCGCGCTGCTCGCGACCGAGCCGGCGCACCTGCCCGCGTTGACCATGCTGGCCCGGATGCACCTGGCCGCCGACCGCCCGGCCGAGGCGCTCGCCGCCACCGAGACCGCCGTCGAGAAGGCGACCACCGGCCCTGAGGCGGTGCCGGCGCTCGTGGCGCGCGGGTTCGCCCTCCTCGACCTCGAACGCTGGAAGCCCGCCGCCGCCACCGCCGACGAGATCCTGGCGCGTGCGCCGGGTGACGCGTACGCGCAGCGCAGTGCCGCCGCCCTGCTCTCCGCGTCGCGCAACGGGCAGGCGGCGCTGGACGCGGCGTGGCGCGGGGTGGAGCTGTCGCCGGACGAGCCGGAGGCGCACCTGGTGCTGGGCCTGGTCGCGGTGCGGCTGCAACTGTTCGACCTGGCCGAGCGGGCCTACCGGGAGGCGCTGCGGCTGGACCCGGAGCTGGGCGAGGCGGGGCAGGACGTGGGCGTGGCCCGGCTGGAACGACGCCGGTACGCCGAGACGCTGGAACACCTGACCGCGATGGCCGACCTGCCGGTGGCCCGCCCCGACCCGGTCCGGACGGTGGACGCCGGCATCCGGCGTCTCCTGCTGTCGGTGGCCGGGATGTCCCTGTTCGCGAGCGTGCTGGTCGCCGCCCTGGCCCCCGCCTCGCCGGGCGCGTCCCGGCTGTTCGCGGTGCTGGCGGTGGCCGGGGTGGCGGTGCTGCTGCGGCGCCCGGCGACGTGGCGGCCGGGCCTGCGGGAGGCGATGTCGCGCGGCCTGGTCGTGCCGGTCTACGCGGCCGCCGCCGCGGTGGTGCTGCTGCTCGTGTACGCGCTGGTCGGCGGCCCGTGGCCGCTGGTCGGGGCGATCACCGCGTCGGTGGTGGCCGGATTCACCGCGTTCGCTCGCCGGTGACAGGGTAGGAGGACCGGAAACACCGGCTGAAGGAAGCGGGGAACCAGTGCTCACCGTCAACGCCTACGCGGCGACGTCCGCGACCGAACCGCTCGCCCCGACCACCATCGAGCGGCGCGATCTCGGACCGGACGACGTTCTCATCGACATCAAGTTCTCCGGCATCTGCCACTCCGACATCCACACCGCGCGCAGCGAGTGGGGCCCGGCGCGCTACCCGATCGTGGTGGGTCACGAGATCGCGGGCGTGGTGCGCGAGGTCGGCTCCGCGGTCACGAAGTTCGCCGTCGGCGACCGGGTCGGCGTCGGCTGCCTGGTCGACTCCTGCCGGGAGTGCGACAACTGCCGCAAGGGGCTGGAGCAGTACTGCCTGAAGGGCAGCACCGGCACGTACGGCGGGGTGGGCCGGGACGGGGAGCCGACCCAGGGCGGCTACTCGCAGGCGATCGTGGTCACCGAGGACTTCGTGCTGCGCATCCCGGACGGCATCGAGCTGGACGCCGCCGCGCCGCTGCTCTGCGCCGGCATCACCACGTACTCGCCGCTGCGGCACTGGAACGCCGGGCCGGGCCGCCGGGTCGCGGTGATCGGCATGGGCGGTCTCGGCCACATGGCCGTGAAGCTGGCCCACGCGATGGGCGCCGAGGTGACGGTGCTGTCCCAGTCGCTGAAGAAGCGGGAGGACGGGCTGCGGCTCGGCGCCGACCACTACTACGCGACCTCGGAGGAGGACACGTTCACCACGCTGGCCGGCTCGTTCGACCTGATCATCAACACGGTCAGCGCGACGCTCGACATGGACGCGTACCTGCGGCTGCTCGCGGTGGACGGGACGCTCGTCAACGTGGGCGCGCCGGAGAAGCCGCTGTCGGTGCACGCGTTCTCGCTGATCCCGGCCCGGCGCTCGTTCGCCGGGTCGAACATCGGCGGCATCGCCGAGACCCAGGAGATGCTCGACTTCTGCGCCGAGCACGGGCTGGGCGCCGAGATCGAGGTGATCCCGGCCGAGAAGATCAACGAGGCGTACGAGCGGGTGCTCGCCTCCGACGTGCGCTACCGCTTCGTCATCGACGCGTCCACGTTCTGACGACCGTGTGCGAAGGGGCCGCGTCCGTGCCGGGCGCGGCCCCTTCCGCGTACGTCAGGACTTGCGCGCCCAGGTCCAGGCGTAGCCGTCGTCCTCGCAGGCGGCGGCCGCGTCGCAGAGGTCGAGCGGGCGGAACGTGTCCACCATGACCGCCAGCTCGTCGAAGAACTCCGCCCCGATCGACCGCTCGGCCGCGCCGGGCTGGGGGCCGTGGGTGAAGCCGGACGGGTGCAGCGAGATCGAGCCCTGCTCGATGCCGGAGCCGCGCCGGGCCTCGTAGTTGCCGCCGGTGTAGAACAGCATCTCGTCGGAGTCGACGTTGTGGTGGTTGTACGGCACGGGGATGGCGGCCGGGTGGTAGTCGACCTTGCGCGGCACGAACGAGCAGATCACGAAGTTCGGGCCCTGGAACGTCTGGTGGACCGGCGGTGGCTGGTGGATCCGCCCGGTGATCGGCTCGAAGTCGTGGATGGAGAACGCCCACGGGTACATGTGCCCGTCCCAGCCGACCACGTCGAACGGGTGGTTGGCATAAACATGACGCGTCCAGGCTGTGCCGCTGCCACCCGGGCCTGCGGCCCGAGACCGGTGCCTGACGAGCACCTCCACCTCCTCGCCGTCGACCAGCAGCGGCGTGTCCGGTCCCCGGACGTCGCGCTCGCAGTAGGGCGCGTGCTCCAGGAACTGCCCGCGTACGGAGAGGTAGCGCTTGGGCGGGCCGATGTGGCCGGCGGCCTCGACGGCGAGCAGCCGGGTCGGCTCGTCGCCGGTGGGTACCAGGCGGTGGATGGTCGACGTGGGGATGACGACGTAGTCGCCGGCGACTACGTCGAGCACGCCGAACGGCGACTCGACCCGCATCGACCCGGCCTCCAGGTAGAGGCAGTGGTCGCCGGTGGCGTCGCGGAACAGCGGCGACGGCCGGTCGGCGAGCACGTACGCGATGCGTACGTCGTCGTTGGCGAGCAGGTACTGCCGGCCGAGCACCGGGTCCGCGCCGGTGCCGTCGAGCTTGTGCGTGCGCAGGTGGCGCGGCTTGAGCGGCAGGTTCGGCACGCGGGTGACGGTGGGCGGGGCGTACTCCTCGGCGGCGAGGATCGCGGTCGGCGCGTGCCGGTGGTAGAGCAGCGACGAGTCGGAGGAGAAGCCCTCCTGGCCGACCAGTTCCTCCGCGTAGAGCGTGCCGTCGGGCTGGCGGAACTGGGTGTGGCGCTTGCGCGGCACGTCGCCGACGCTGCGGTAGTACGGCATCTCGCCTCCCGATATGTCCCGTTCTCCGGCCGGTGGCGTCCGATAATCGGACGCTGTTGTCCGTTCCTCGTAGCGTCCCGTACATTCTTGTCTCGTGTCAACGCAGGTGCCCCGCCTCCTCTCCGGCCTGGTGGACGACGCCGCGGTCTTCCCGCCCGGCAACGCCCCGCTGCCCGACGCGGTGACCGCGCACCGCACCCACCGCGCCGCCTGGTACGCGGACATGGTCGGCCCGCTGCTGCTGCCCGCCTCGGAGATCCAGCGCGGATCGCTGAGCGGCCTGGTGGACCCGGCCGAGGGCCTGGTGATCGGGCTGATCGGCGACACCGGCCTGGACCAGATCCCGCAGGCGCTGGCCGCGCTCGCGCCGGACGGGGTGACCGCCCGGCAGATCGAGGCGCCGGTCGCCAAGCGCGGCGAGGATCCGCAACCCGGGCTGTCCGAGCTGCTCGCGCTCGCCGACCGGCTCGACGGCGCGGCCGTGTACGCCGAGATCCCGCTGACCTTCGGGCTGATGGGCGCGCTCGACACGCTCGCCGAGGCACGTGCCGGCGGGCTGCCGGTGGCGGCCAAGTTCCGCACCGGCGGGCTCGCCGCCGAGCTGTTCCCCACCCCGGTCGAGCTGGCCGCGGTGATCTGCGCCTGCCGGGACCGTAAGCTGCCGTTCAAGCTCACCGCCGGGCTGCACCACGCGATCCGGCACCGCGACCCGGAGACCGGGTTCAACCACCACGGTTTCGTCAACGTGCTGGGCGCCACGCTCGCCGCCGTCGGGGGCGCCGAGGTGGACGCCGTGGCCGAGCTGCTCGCGGCCACCGACCCGGTACGTGTGGTCGAGCCGGCCCGGGCGCACCGCGACGCCGAGCGCCAGCTCTGGGTCGGGTACGGCTCGTGCAGCATCTCCGAACCACTGACCGATCTGATCCGGCTGGGGCTGGTGAACGGAGGCTACGAGGCATGAGCGAACGCACCGAGCGGAGCGAGGGCCGCGAGGGCATGCCCGGTCGGCACGGCATGAGCGAACGCACCGAGCGGAGCGAGGGCCGTGAGGGCATGCCCGACGGGCACGGCATGACCTGGGTACCAGGGGCGGCGGGGTCGCCGTACGGGGTGACGAATCTGCCGTACGGCGTGTTCCGGCACGGCGGAGGTGAGCCGCGTGTCGGCGTCCGCATCGGTGACTTCGCGCTGGACCTGGCCGGCGCGGAGGCGGCCGGTCTGGTGCTGGCCGGCGGCGCGCTGGGTGAGCCGGCGCTCAACGCCTTCATGGCGCTCGGCCGCCCGCAGTGGACGGCGGTCCGGCAGCGGGTCGTCGAGCTGCTCACCGAGCCGGAGCACCGGGCGGCGGTCGAGCCGCTGCTCGTGCCGCTGCGCGAGGTCGAGATGGCGCTGCCGTTCGAGGTGGCCGACTACGTCGACTTCTACTCCTCCGAGCACCACGCCTCGAACGTCGGGCAGATCTTCCGGCCCGGGCAGCCGCCGCTGCTGCCGAACTGGAAGCACGTGCCGATCGGCTACCACGGCCGGGCCGGCACCGTGGTCGTCTCCGGTACGCCGGTGATCCGCCCGACCGGCCAGCGGGCCAGCGCGCAGGGCCCCACCACCGGTGCCTCGGTCCGGCTGGACATCGAGGCCGAGGTGGGCTTCGTGGTGGGCGTGCCGAGCCGGCTCGGCGAGCGGGTGCCGGTGGCCGACTTCGCCGACCACGTCTTCGGTGTGGTGCTCGTCAACGACTGGTCGGCGCGGGACATCCAGGCGTGGGAGTACCAGCCGCTCGGACCGTTCCTCGGCAAGTCGTTCGCCACCTCCGTCTCGGCGTGGGTGACGCCGCTGGAGGCGCTGGCCGACGCGTTCGTGCCCGCGCCGGACCAGGATCCGCCGGTGCAGGACTACCTGCGCGACACCCCGCACCTCGGGCTGGACCTGACGCTGTCGGTCGAGTGGAACGGCGAGTGGGTCGCCGAGCCGCCGTTCGCCGGCATGTACTGGACCCCGGCCCAGCAGCTCGCGCACCTCACCGTCAACGGCGCGTCGCTGCGTACCGGCGACCTCTACGCCTCCGGCACCGTCTCCGGTCCGGAGCGCGGCCAGGTCGGATCGTTCCTGGAGCTGACCTGGGGCGGGTCCGAGCCGGTCAAGTTCGCCGACGGCAGCGAGCGGACGTTCCTGGAGGACGGCGACACGGTGACGATCACCGCGACCGCGCCCGGCCCGGACGGCACCACTGTCGCGTTGGGCGAGGTCACCGGGACGATCCTGCCGGCCCGCTGACATCCGACCTTCCGAACCGGCCCCGGTCGCACCCGTAGTGCGACCGGGGCCGTTTCCTTCGGCGTTGATCGCTCCGGATCACGTACGCCCCGGACGGCGGCTCCCGGTCGGACCGGAGCCGCGGGTGGTGCCGGGTCGGGGGCGTACCCGCGGAAGCCGAACAGGAAGGACCGAGCATGACCGAGTTGACCGGTGCCGTCTGGCGCACCAGCAGCCGCTCGAACGATCAGGGTCTCTGCGTCGAGGTGGCCACGAACGTGGTCGCCGCGCACGGCGTGGTGGGCGTACGCGACTCGAAGGACCCGGACGGTCCGGCGCTCGCGGTGAGCCCGCCGGGCTGGGCCGCGTTCGTCACCGCACTGCGTGGCGGCGCGTTCGGAGGCTGACCGCTCGCGAACCACACCGGTGCCCCCGCCGGGGCACCGGTGATGGAAATGTCACCGGGAGGCTCCCCGTTTCCGGTCACGGCCCGTACCGTGTACGACACGGGAGGTGCCATGTCGACGGTGACGGTTTCCGCATTCATCGAAGCGCAGCACGCCGACCTGTGGCGGCTGCTCACCGACCTCCCGGCCCGCGCCGACTGGCTCTCGGCGGTGGACGCGGTCGAGGTCCTCGGTACCGGCGGGTTCGGACCGGGCACCGTGTGGCGGGAGACCCGCGTCCGGCCGGACGACGGCACCGAACCGGAGGAGTTCGAGGTGATCGAGGCGGTCGCGCCCGGCCGCCTCGTGCTCGGCTCGCGTGGCGCCGGCGCGGACTACCGGATCACCTGGACGCTGCGCACCGTCGAGCGGCGGCGGCGCGGCTGCACCGAGGTCACGGTCGAGCAGGAGGCGGTGCCGACCCGGGCGTACGGGCGGGTGCTGGCCCTGATCCTCGGTGGCCTGGCCGCCCGCGCGGTCGAGAGCGCGCTCCGGCGTGACCTGGCCGACCTGGCGCTGGCCGCCGGTCCCGCCCGATCCACCGAGGCCGCCTGAGCCGACCCGGCTGCTCCCCGTACCCGGCCCGCACGCGGCCGGTAGGGTGCCGGGGCGGAGGTGACGGATGGCGAAGGCCGCGAGGCGGCGGGCCGTGGTGGCGCTGGTGGCGGTGCTCGCCGTCGCGGCGTCGGTGGCTGTGGTCGTCCGGGTGCTGGCGCCCGCCGAGGTCGACACCGCAGCCCGGAAGCCGTATCCGGCGGCGCCCGCGCCGATCGCCGGGGTGCTCGCGCGGCTGCCGGTGGCGCCGCTCGTCGTGGACGGCCGGCTCCGCGTCTACGCGGGCACCCGTCAGGTGTACGCGGACCAGCCGGTCACCGGACGGCACCGGGTCACCCCGTTCTGGTCGTACCGCCGCTGGCCGGCGACGCTGGTCGGAGTGCTCGCCGAGGGGACCACAGTGGTCAGCCGCTGGTCCGACGGGCGGCTGGTGGCGCTCGACGCGCGTACCGGCCGGGTGGCCTGGCGGGCCGACGGCCCGCAGCCGGGGCCTGTGCCGGAACCGCGACGCACCTTCGCCGCCACGGTCTGGGATCCGGCCGGGCTGCACGTGGCGCGCACGGCCGAGGGGCGGACCGTGCTGCTCGCGACCGGTCCGGGCGGGCTCGGCGGCTACGACCTCGCCGACGGGCGGCGGCTCTGGCGTGCCGACGTGGCCCCTGACTGCCGGTCCGACGTGGGCACGACCGCGAGCGGTGAGCTGGTCGGCGTGGACCGCTGCGACGGCCCGGCCGCGGTCGAGCTGCGGGACGCGGCGACGGGTGTGGTGCGGACCCGCTGGCGGCCACCGGACGCGCCGGAGCAGCTCGTCGTCACGTCGGTGGGCTGCCGGGACGGGCACTCCGGTTGCCGGGGGCTGCGTACCGCCGGGCCGGACGGCGCGGGCAGCCGGGGCTGGCTGGTGACCGACCCGGGCGAGCCGGCCGCCGCGCCGGGCCTGGACCACCCGGACACGGTGCTGGACGGCGAGCGGGCGGTGGACACGTCCGGCCCGGTGGTGGTCGGGCGCTCGGCGCGTACCGGCGAGGAGCTGTGGCGCCGGGCGGACATCCATCCGGCCCGGGTGCTCGCGACCGAACCGGGGCGGGTGCACCTGCTGACCGACCGGCGGGAACTGGTCACCGTCGACCCGCTCACCGGTACCACCCGGTCCACGTTCGTGCTCGACCTGGGACGGGACGGGATCGGCTGGCGGCCGGGCCGGGCGTACGCGGTGGACGGCTACGTCGCGGTGGAGCGGCTGCGGGAGAGCGCGGCTCCGGAGGACGACGACCAGGGCTACTTCCTGATGGCCGAACCGGTGCTGTTCGCCGTGACCTGATCTGGCGAGTCAAGCCACAAAACGGACAAAAGCCCCTATAGTCCTCTTGTCTGATCGGTCGGACGAAGACGCCCGGCGCCGGTCCGTAGGGGGTTGACGGACCGGCGCCGGGCGCGCGATCAGGCCAGCGCGGCCTCGGCGGCGGCCAGGAACGCGTCGTTCTCGGCCGGGGTGCCGATCGTGACCCGGACGCCGTCGCCCGGGAACGGCCGGACGATCACGCCGCGCGCCTCGCACGCCCGGCCGAACTCCACCGCCCGCTCGCCCAGCGGCAGCCAGACGAAGTTGGCCTGGCTGTCCGGCACGTCCGGCACGAACTTGCGCAGCGCCTCGGTGACCCGGTCCCGCTCGGCGACGACCAGCGCGCAGCGCCGCTCCACCTCGTCGGCCTGCGCCAGCGCGGCCAGCGCGCCGGCCTGGGCGGCCATGCTGGTGGAGAACGGGGTGACCACCTTGCGCACGGCGGCGGCCACCTCCGGTGCCGCGACCAGCCAGCCGATCCGCAGGCCGGCCAGGCCCCACGCCTTGGACAGCGTGCGCAGCACCGCCACGTTCGGCCGGTCCAGGTACGTCAGGCCGTCCGGCACCTCGGGGTCGGTGACGAACTCCCGGTACGCCTCGTCGATCACCACGAGCACGTCGTCCGGCATCGCGTCGAGGAAGCGGTCCAGCTCGGCCCGGCGCACCGCCGTACCGGTGGGGTTGTTCGGGTTGCAGACCAGGACCATCCGGGTCCGGTCGGTCACCGCCGCCGCCATCGCGTCCAGGTCGTGACCGTGGCCGTCGTCGTTCGGCACCCGCACGCTGGTCGCGCCGCTGGTCGCCGCGATGATCGGGTACGCCTCGAAGGAGCGCCACGAGTAGAGCAGCTCGTCACCGGGCAGGCAGGTGGCGCGGACCAGGTGCTCGGCCAGCGCCACCGAACCGCAGCCGGTGGCGATCCGGTCGGCGTCCACGCCGTACCGCTCGGCGAGCGCCTGGCGCAGCGCCACCACGCCCATGTCCGGGTAACGGTGCGAACCGGCGACCGCCTCGGCGACCGCCTCCACCACGCCGGGCAGCGGGCCGTACGGCACCTCGTTGCTGGCCAGCTTGATCGCCTCGGCCAGGCCCAGCTCGCGGGCCAGGTCGGCCGGGCTGCGGCCGGGCACGTAGTTGGGCAGCGCGTCCAGGTCGGCGCGGGTGAGCCGCAGCGCGGGCTGGCGGCGTCCGGTTTCGGTCATGGGGTGTCTCCCGGGGTGTCGGCGCTCTCGGGCGGGGCGGTACTGGTGTCACGCTTGCGGGGGAGCTGGACCACCACCGTCTGCGCCCTCTTGTCGTGCAGGGCCTGGCGCAGCGGGTGGTCGAACAGGGGCGAGATCGCGTCGATGAGCTGGAGCAGCAGGCCCAGCCCGCAGCAGTACCAGAGCAGCGTCGGCAGGCCGAGCGTGCTCCAGCGCCGGGTGGCCCGGCCGAAACCGAGCGGCTGGTCCGCCTCGACCGGCAGCGCACGTACGCCCATCAGCCGCTTGCCGAAGGTCTGACCGCGCGCCGCCATCGACGGCACCTCGTACGCGTACCAGAGCGCGGTGGCGATCACCAGGATGGCGATCTGGAGCCCGCCGGCCTGGTCATCGATCTGGGGCAGCCCTTCGGTGGACGTGTCGCCGTTGAGCGCCCGGCGCACCGACTCACGCAGGTACGGGGAGACCGCCTCGACGTAGCGCCAGACGAACCAGCCGTTGACCACGGCGTTGAGCAGGAACACGATGCCCAGGTCGATCAGGCGCGCGACCAGCCGGGCGCCGTACGACGCCAGCGGCAGTCCGTGCGGGCGCGGGATCGGTTGTGCACCCGGCCAGTGCGGGTACGGCCAGCCCGGCGGCGGTCCCTGCATACCCGGCCCGGCCTGTCCCGGCTGTCCGGCCTGGCCCGGCTGTCCGGGCCACGGGTTCGCCGGGCCCGGCTGACCCGGCCAGGAACTCGGTGCGCCGGGCGTGCCGGACGTCGGAATCGCGTCGGGCCGGCCGCCGGGACCGGAGGCCGGCTGGTCGGCGGCGGGCGTCGCGGTGGCCGGCGCGGGCTCCGGTTCGGCGGGCGGCGGGCCGTCGGGCGGGGTGACGTCGACCGGGATCGGCGCGCCGATCCAGCCCTCGCCGTCCCACCACCTGCGGGTCTCCGTGTCGGCGGGGTCGACGTACCAGCCGGGTTCCAAACTCACGGGCCAACCTTAACGACGACCGTCCCGGCGAACTTGTCGTGGAGGCACTGCTGCCAGGGCTTGTCCCACAGTTGCCAGAAACCGTCGAGGTAGTTGAGGAACGGCACGAACATCCCGCCGGCGAACTCGACGAGCCAGCGCTTGCCGAGCATGCCCCGGGTCAGCGCGGCGTCCGGCTGCACCGGGACGATCCGTAGCTTCATCACCTTCTTGCCGAGCGTCTGCCCGGTCCGGCGGGCGTACTCGACGTGGTAGACCCAGTAGAAGGCGAGCATCAGCAGCAGGACCCCGAGCTCGGCGGCGAGCAGCGGCAGGAAGACGTCCGTCCAGAACGTCGCCGGGTCCGGTCCCGCCGGGCCGGCCTGCTCGATCTGGTCGATCATCCGGAAGAAGATCAGGAAGAAGACCGGCACGAACAGCACCAGTGCCACCGCCGTGGCGACGGCGGTGTCGATCAGATAGGCGAGCAGCCGGTCGCCGAAGCCCGCCAGCGGCTGCCCGTTCGGCGCCACCGGGGGCGGGACGGGCGCCGGGGCGTACCCGGGCGGGGGGTAACCGGGCGGCGGGTAGCCGGGCGGCCCGGCGTACCCCGGCGGCGTGTGCTGTGCGGGCACCGCCGGTCCGCCGGGCGGCGCGAAGCCGCCGCCCGCTGGTGAAAGTCCGGCGGGCGGCGGCGTCGGGTTCGGAGAAGGCTGGGTCACGCGGACAGTGTTACAGGTTTCCGCGCTTCTCCTGCTCGCGCTCGATTGCCTCGAACAGGGCCTTGAAGTTGCCCTTGCCGAAGCCGAGCGAGCCGTGCCGCTCGATCAGCTCGAAGAAGACGGTGGGACGGTCCTGGACCGGCTTGGTGAAGATCTGGAGCAGGTAGCCGTCCTCGTCCCGGTCGACCAGGATCTTGCGGGACTGGAGCTCCTCGATCGGCACCCGGACCTCGCCGATACGGGCGCGCAGCTCCGGGTCCTCGTAGTACGAGTCCGGGGTGTCCAGGAACTCGACGCCCGCGGCGCGCATGGCGTCCACGCTGGCCAGGATGTCGTTGGTGGCCACCGCGATGTGCTGGGCGCCCGGGCCCTGGTAGAACTCCAGGTACTCGTCGATCTGCGACTTCTTGCGCGCCACGGCCGGCTCGTTGAGCGGGAACTTCACCTTGCGGGTGCCGTTGGCGACCACCTTGCTCATCAGCGCCGAGTAGTCGGTGGCGATGTCGTCGCCGATGAACTCCGCCATGTTCGAGAAGCCCATGACGCGCTTGTAGAACTCGACCCACTCGTCCATCCGGCCCAGCTCCACGTTGCCGACCACGTGGTCGACCGCCTGGAAGAACCGCTTCGGCTGGATGCCGGCGTCGATCATCGGCTGCCGGTCCACGATCGGGCCGCGCGCCACGAACCCGGGCAGGAACGGGCCGGTGTAGCGGGACCGGTCGACCAGGCTGTGCCGGGTGTCGCCGTACGCGGCGATGGACGCCATCCGGACGGTGCCGTGCTCGTCGCTGACGTCGTGCGGCTCGACCAGGCCGGTCGCGCCCTGCGCCACGGCGTGCGCGTACGCGGCGTCCACGTCCGGCACCTCCAGCGCGATGTCGGAGACGCCGTCGCTGTGCTTCGCCACGTGCTCGGCGCCGTCCGCGTCCGGGCGGACCGCGCCGGTCAGCACGAAGCGGGCCGAACCGCTGGTCAGCACGTACTGCGCGTGGTCCCGGTAGCCCTGCTCCGGCCCCCGGTACGCCACGCAGGTCATGCCGAACGCGGTGGAGTAGTAGTGCGCCGCCTGCTTGGCGTTGCCCACCAGGAAGTGGACGTGGTCCATGCCCTTGACCGGGAACGGGTCGCGGGTGATGTCGTGGTCGACTGCGCCGACGAGAGCGTCGACGTCGACCTCCTCGGTCGACTGGGGTCGGTCGATCGCCTGGGTCATGGTGGCCTCCCTCGCGTACCGGCCGGCCTCGCGGGCCGCCGTGGATGTGCTCTTCCGGCGAGGATCTACGGGCGACGGTGAGTTGGGCAACAGTTGGCGTTATTCCTGGTCAGGTTGTGCATTCGGTACCGTTGGACACCATGAACACTGGTCAGGATGTACAGCTCGACGAGCTGGACGCCCGCTTGATCGAACTACTGGCGGAGGAGCCCCGGATCGGCGTGCTGGAGTGCTCCCGGCGCCTCGGCGTGGCCCGCGGCACGGTGCAGGCCCGGCTCGACAAGCTCGTCGGCCGGGGCGTCGTCACCGGGTTCGGGCCGGACATCACCCCCGCGGCGATCGGCTTCGGGGTGACCAGCTTCGTCACGCTGGAGATCAGCCAGCGGCACGGCCACGACCAGGTCACCGCACACCTGGCCGCGATCCCCGAGGTGCTGGAGGCGCACACCATCACCGGCTCCAGCGACCTGCTCTGCCGGATCGTCGCCCGGTCGAACACCGACCTCCAGCGGGTCATCGACCAGATCGTCGCCTCGGAGGGCATCCGGCGCGCCTCCACCATCATCGCGCTGGCCGAGCAGATCCCGTACCGGACACTGCCGCTCGTCCGCTCCGCCGCCCGCGGCGGCCCTTAACACCCCGGACCACCCAAGAAGCGCCGCGACACGCCCCGCACGCGGCCCGGGGGACCGGTGATCGTCGCTACCGTGTGCGGTGTGAAGGGCCTAGGGGTACGCGGCTGGTTGCTGCTCGGGCTCGTCACCGTGGTCGTCCTCGCCGCGACCGGCGTCTGGAACCCGTTCCCGGCGCTGTGGGACTGGGTCGACCGCAGCAAGCCGATCTCCGAGCCGGACGTGGCCTGGCAGCAGCGCGTCGGCGGCACGCCGCGCAGCGTCACCATCGCCGGCGACACGGTGGTCGTCGAGCAACGCACCCGCATCGAGGCGCGCAACCTGGCCGACGGTGGCCGGCTGTGGGAGCACAAGGCCGACTGGTCGGCGGTCGCGGGCAGCGGCCGGGAGTCGGTCGTCGCCGTGGGCCGGCTGCTCGACAAGGGGTACGAGGTGCTCGACCCGGTCAGCGGCGTGACCCGCCGCCGCGACGACCGCGCGATCGCCGTCTGGACCTACCGGAACCTGCTGCTGGACGCGTACTGCGTGCAGGCCACCGACTGCACGCTGCGTGCCTGGGAGCCGCGCGGCACCGCTCCGCTGTGGAGCGCGTTCCTGCCCGGTGTGCACAGTGGCGTGCTCGCCGACAACCCGGAACTGCTCGGCACCCGGCGGCTCGGCGCCACCCGGATCGACGGCGGGGTGGCCGGACCGGAGTCCGTACCGCCGCTGCTCGGCTTCCCGGTCGACGGCCGGGTGCACGTGGTGGACACCGCCACCGGCCGGGTGCTCCAGAACGTCCAGCCCGGCCGGGAGGAACGGCTCGCAGTGGTCGGCGGCCGGCTGCTCCGGATCGCGGCCACCTCCCGCGACGGGAACTGCTACTACGCGGTGACCGCCGTGGACCCGGCCACCGGTCAGCAGGTGTGGCGGCGTACCGGGATCAACCTGCGCACCGCCGACTACGCCGGTTGCGTGCAGCGGGAGGATCCGCAGGGCGGGCGCAACGTGATCATCGGAGTCGCCCCGGACGGCCGGGAGGCGGTGCTCGACGGGTACGACGGCCGGCTGCTCCAGGTCGGTGCGGACGGCGAGAAGGTGCTCGCCGTGGACGACCGCTACACAGTGGTGCGCAGCGCCGACAAGGGCTCGCTGCTCGGGCGGGAGCTGTCGGCCGACCGGACCCGCTGGACCCGGCCGGCGGGCGGCAAGAGCGGTGCGGCGCTCACCCCGTACGCGGCGGTGATCACCGAGGAGAAGCCGTCCCGGCTGATCGCCGTCGAGCCGCGTGAGGGCCGGGTGCTGGTCGAGCTGCGCACCTCCGCGAACGCGCTGGCGGTCGGCCCGAACGGCATGATCATCGGTGAGGGGCGGGAGATCGGGTACGTCCGCTGGGGCGCCGGCACGGGGGAGGCGCCGGGGCCGGACCAGGACGGCGCGCCGGTGGCGCCGGACCCGGGAGGCAGCTGGCGTCCGCCGAGCGACCAGGGAAGTTGCGGGCCGAAGAACGAACTCTGCGCCGGCGGCAAGTGACAGCGGGTGAGAGCGTCGTCCCACGACCCACCTGCGGGTGCCACCGATCGACGGCTCTGCCCTAGGCTTTTCGGTCATGAGCAGTGCCGCCGCCTTCTCGTACGCACCCCTGCTGCCGACCGGTCCCGACCAGACCGAATACCGTCTGGTCACCGACGAGGGCGTGGACGTCGTCAACGGCCCCGGAGGCCGCCGGTTCCTCACCGTGGATCCGGGCGCGCTGACCGCGCTGACGGCGGAGGCGATGCACGACATCGCCCACTTCCTGCGCCCGGCCCACCTGGCTCAGCTCCGCTCGATCATCGACGACCCGGCGGCCTCGCCGAACGACCGCTTCGTCGCGCTCGACCTGCTGCGCAACGCCAACATCGCGGCCGGCGGCGTGCTGCCGATGTGCCAGGACACCGGCACCGCGATCGTGATGGGCAAGCGCGGCCGGCACGTGCTCACCGACGGCACCGACGCGGAGGCGATCTCGCGCGGCGTCTACCAGGCGTACACCCGGCTGAACCTGCGCTACTCCCAGCTCGCCCCGCTGACCATGTGGGACGAGCGGAACACCGGCAGCAACCTGCCCGCGCAGGTGGAGCTGTACGCCGAGGACCCGGACGGCCACGCCGACGCGTACAAGTTCCTGTTCATGGCCAAGGGCGGCGGCTCGGCCAACAAGTCCTACCTCTACCAGGAGACCAAGGCACTGCTGAACCCGACGCGGATGATGCAGTTCCTGGAGGAGAAGCTGCGGCTCATCGGCACCGCGGCCTGCCCGCCCTACCACCTGGCCATCGTCATCGGCGGCACCTCCGCCGAGTACGCGCTGAAGACCGCGAAGTACGCCTCCGCGAAGTACCTCGACGCGCTGCCCACCCAGGGTTCGATGAGCGCGCACGGCTTCCGTGACCTGGAGCTGGAGGCCGAGGTGCTGGAGCTGACCCGCAACTTCGGCATCGGCGCGCAGTTCGGGGGGCGCTACTTCTGCCACGACGTACGGGTGGTCCGGCTGCCCCGGCACGGCGCCTCCTGCCCGGTGGCGATCGCCGTCTCCTGCTCGGCCGACCGGCAGGCGGTGGCGAAGATCACCCCGTCGGGCGTCTGGCTGGAGCGCCTCGAAACCGACCCGGCGCGGTTCCTGCCCGACGTGACCGACGAGACGCTGGAGACCGAGGAGGTCGTCCGCGTCGACCTGAACCGGCCGATGGACGAGATCCGGGCCGAGCTGTCGAAGTACCCGGTGAAGACCCGGCTGTCCCTGACCGGCCCGCTCGTCGTCGCCCGGGACATCGCGCACGCGAAGATCGCCGAGCGGCTGGACGCGGGCGAGCCGATGCCGCAGTACCTGCGCGACCACGCGGTCTACTACGCCGGCCCGGCCAAGACCCCCGAGGGCTACGCCTCCGGCTCGTTCGGCCCCACCACCGCCGGCCGGATGGACGCGTACGTGGAGAAGTTCCAGGCGGCCGGCGGCTCGATGGTGATGCTGGCGAAGGGCAACCGGTCCGCCCAGGTCACCCGCTCCTGCCAGGCGCACGGCGGTTTCTACCTCGGCTCGATCGGCGGCCCGGCCGCCCGGCTGGCGCAGGACTGCATCAAGCACGTCGAGGTGCTCGAATACGCCGAGCTGGGCATGGAGGCGGTCTGGAAGATCGAGGTGGAGGACTTCCCCGCCTTCATCGTCGTCGACGACAAGGGCAACGACTTCTTCGCCGAGGTCACCAAGCCGGTGCTCACCGTCGGCCGGCGCTGACGTCAGACGTACGCGAGGGCGCCCGGGAATGTCCCGGGCGCCCCTCGGTGTGTCCGTCGTGCATCGACATCGGTGCGCCTGCCCGGCCGGGTGGCCGGGCAGGCGCACCGCCCCCGTCGGATGCCGTCACCGACAACCCGTGACGAGTCTGTGTGCCGACGCTATCGGATCGCTATCGCCTCGTCGCGTCGCTCGGTGACCGCCGGGCTACGCTGCTGGAAGTTGCATGGCGGCAGGCGGGGGCGCGGATGCGATTCGGGATCTTGGGGCCCTTGCGGGTCGGCGGCGGCGAAGCCACCGTCACCGCGGGCCGGGATCGCACCGTGCTCGCCATGCTGTTGCTGCGCCCCGGCCGGGTCGTGCCGGTGGAGGACCTGGTCGACGCCGTCTGGGAGGAGCGTCCCCCGGCCACCGCGCGGACCCAGCTCCAGATCTGCGTGTCCCGGCTGCGGCAACGGTTCGCGACGCTCGGGCTGCCGGCCGACACGATCGTCACCGACCCGGCGGGCTACGGCATCCGGATCGAGCCGGACGACCTCGACGCCGAGGTGTTCGCCCGTGCCGTGGAGACGGCCCGCGCCGAGGCGGCCGCCGGCCGGCCGGCCGAGGCTCGCCGCCACTACCGGTCCGCCCTGGCGCTGTGGCGCGGTCCGGCGCTCGCCGGCATCCCGGCCCGGCTGGTGCGGCTGCGGGCCCAGGCGCTCGACGAGCAACGGCTCGCGGTACTGGAGGACTGCGTCGACGTCGAGCTGCGGCTGAGCCGGGGGACCGAACTGGTCGACGAGCTCACCGAGGCGGTCGAGAACAACCCGCTGCGGGAACGGCTGCGGGGGCAGCTGATGCTGGCCCTCGCGGCGGTCGGCCGGCAGGCGGACGCACTCGCCGTCTACCGGGACGGCCGCCGGATCTACGCCGAGGAACTGGGCATCGAGCCCGGTACGGCGTTGCAGGAACTGCACCAGCGCGTACTGGCCGGTGACGAGGCGGCCGGTCCGCGCCCCGCGGCGCCCGTACGCACGCTGCCCCGGGCCATCCGGGACTTCACCGGCCGTCAGCAGACCATGGCGCGGCTGGTCAAGGACATCGTCGAGGAGGGGACGCGGCTGTACCTGATCGACGGGATGGCCGGCAGCGGAAAGACGACCGTCGCCGTCCAGGTCGCGACCGCGTTGCGCGAGCGGTTCCCCGACGCGGAACTCTTCATCGACCTGCACGGCTACAGCGAGCGCAGCCCACTGACCCCCGCGGCGGCCGCGGCCACCCTGCTGCGACAGCTCGGCGTGCCCACCGAGCGGGTGCCGGTCGACGCGGAGGACCGGCTGGCGATGTGGCGCTCCGAGCTGGCCGACCGGCGGGCCGTGGTGGTGCTCGACAACGCGGCGAGCGCCGCCCAGGCCGCGGCGCTGCTGCCCAGCGGTCCGGACAATCTCGTGCTGGTGACCAGCCGTCGCCGGCTGGCCGGCCTGGACGAGGGGCGTCCACACTCGCTTCCCGTCCTGGACCCCGACGAGGCCGTCGAACTGCTCGGCCGGATCGTCGGCGCCGACCGGGTCGGCGCCGAGCTGGCGGCCGCCGCCGAGGTGGCCCGGCGGTGCGGTCACCTGCCGCTCGCCATCCGGCTGGCCGGTTCCCGGCTCGCGCACCGCCCGCACTGGCGGGTCGCCGACCTGGCACGGCGGCTGGCCGAGGCGCAGGATTCACTGGCCGAGCTGGCGGTCGGTGAACGCTCCGTCGGGCACGCCTTCACGCTCTCGTACGCGCAGGTCTCGGCGCCGGCCCGGCGGCTGTTCCGACTGCTCGGGCTCCACCCCGGCGTACGGTTCGACAACCGGGTGGCGGCGGCGCTCGCCGACGTGCCACTGCCGGAGGCGCAGGACCTGCTGGACGAGCTGGTGGACGTGCACCTGGCCGAGGAGACCGCGCCGGGCCGGTACCGCCTCCACGACCTGCTTCGGGAGTACGCGCGCCGGTTGCTGGCCGAGACCGAGCGCCCGGACGAGCGGCGGACGGCGGTGGCCCACCTGCTCGACCATCACCTTCAGGTGGCGGTCGGCCTGGCGATAGTCGCCGAGACGAAGCAGGGCGCGCTGAGCCAGGTCGCCTTCCCGCCGCCGCGGCGTCCCGACCTGCTGCCCGTCCGGGACAGGCCGGGTCAGTCCTGGTTCGACGAGAACCGGGCGGCTCTCGTCGGGCTGGTGCGCCTGGCCGAAGCGGAGGACCTCTCGGCGTACTGCTGGCAGCTGACCCGGGCGTGCTGGTGGTCCAACTTCGTCGGTGGCCACCTCGACGAACTGGTCGAGACGCACGAAGTGGCACTGCGCGCCGCCGTGAGGGCGGGGGACGAGGAAGCAGCGGCCATCACCATGAACTACCTCGCCTCGGCGAAGTTCCGGCTGGGGGACTTTCCGGAGGCGATCCGGTTCCTGGAGGCGGGCGTCGACAGGTACCGCCGGCTCGGGCTGCGCCGGGAGCAGGTCCAGGCGCTCTCCAACCTCGCCGCTGTGTGTTTCGGGACCGACGACGCGGAGCGCAGCATCAGGTACGTCGACGAGGCGCTGCGGATCAGCCGCTACCCGGACGACGCGGCGACCATATCCAGCCTGTTCAACATGCTGTCCGTCGCCGAACTGTTCCGTGGCCGGTACGACCTGGCCCTCCGGGCGGCGCGCCGGCACATCGTCCTGGGGAGGGAGGCCGGGGATCCGCGGCACACCTCGAACGCGGTCGGCCACCTCGGCATGATCCGGCACCGCCTGGGTCACACCGGGCCGGCCCGCCGGCTGCTCCGGGCGGCACTGCACCTCAAGCGGACCACCGCGAACCGGTTCGGTGAGGGGGAGATCCTCAACGAGATCGGCATGATGGAACGTGAGGCGGGCCGCCCGGTGGAGGCCGCAGCCCAGCACCGGGCCGCCCTGCTCGCGATGACCGACGCGGGGGACCGGATCGGGCAGTGCGCCTCCCGTAACCTCCTCGCCCGTGCCCTCCACGATCTGGGCGACGTCGACGCCGCGATCGACCTGCACCGCCGGGTGCTGGACGACGCCACGCGACTGAGCCTGCGCTACGAGCAGGCCCGGGCCCTGGACGGCCTCGCCCGGTGCCTGCGGCACACCGACCCTGACCAGGCCCGCCGGTACGCCGCGCGGGCGCTGGCGCTGTTCCGCAAGGTCGAGTCGCCGGACCGGCGGGAGACCGAGAGGCTGCTCGCCGAGCTGGGCTGAGGGCCGTGCCACTTTCCCTGCACACCGGCCGGTTGCGCGGCAGGATGGAACGCGTGACGACTCCAGAGGCGACCGGCTACCGGATCGAACGCGACTCGATGGGCGAGGTGGAGGTGCCCGCCGAGGCACTGTGGCGGGCGCAGACCCAGCGCGCGGTGCAGAACTTCCCGATCTCGGGGCGTGGGCTGGAACCGGCCCAGATCAAGGCCCTGGCGCAGATCAAGGGGGCAGCGGCCCTGGTCAACGGTGAGCTGGGCGTGATCGACGCGGACGTGGCGCAGGCGATCGCCACCGCCGCCGCGCACGTGGCCGAGGGCGGCTACGACGACCAGTTCCCGGTGGACGTGTTCCAGACCGGTTCCGGCACGTCGTCCAACATGAACACCAACGAGGTGATCGCGACGCTGGCGAGCCGGGAGCTGGGCCGCGACGTGCACCCGAACGACCACGTCAACGCGTCGCAGTCCAGCAACGACGTGTTCCCCACCTCGATCCACCTGGCCGCCACCCAGTTCGTGGTGGAGGATCTGATCCCGTCGCTGAAGCAGCTCGCGGGCGCGCTGGAGGAGAAGGCGGCAGAGTTCGAGACGGTGGTCAAGGCCGGGCGTACCCACCTGATGGACGCCACGCCGGTCACGCTCGGGCAGGAGTTCGGCGGCTACGCCGCGCAGGTGCGATACGGCGTCGAGCGGCTGGAGTCGGTGCTGCCCCGGCTGGCCGAGCTGCCGCTGGGCGGTACCGCTGTGGGCACCGGCATCAACACGCCGCTGGGCTTCGCCGACCGGGTGATCGGCAAGTTGCGGGAGTCGACCGGCCTGCCGCTGACCGAGGCGCGCAACCACTTCGAGGCGCAGGGCGCCCGGGACGCTCTGGTGGAGACGTCCGGCCAGCTCCGTACCGTCGCGGTCGGCCTCTACAAGATTGCCAACGACGTGCGCTGGATGGGCTCCGGCCCGCGTGCCGGGCTGCGTGAGCTGCGCATCCCCGACCTTCAGCCGGGGTCGTCGATCATGCCGGGCAAGGTGAACCCGGTGGTGGCCGAGGCGATGCGGCAGGTCTGCGCCCAGGTGATCGGCAACGACGCGGCGGTGGCCTTCGCCGGCTCGCAGGGCGACTTCGAGCTGAACGTGATGCTCCCGGTGATGGGCCGCAACCTGCTGGAGTCGATCAAGCTGATCGCCGCGTCCAGCCGGCTGTTCGCCGAGCGGCTGGTGGTCGGCCTGGTCGCGGACGCCGAGGTCTGCCTGGCGTACGCGGAGGGCTCGCCGTCGATCGTCACCCCGCTCAACCGCCACCTCGGGTACGACGAGGCCGCCTCGATCGCCAAGGAGGCGCTGGCCAGGCAGGTGTCCATCCGCGAGGTGGTGATCTCCCGGGGTCACGTCGACTCGGGCACGCTCACCGAGACCCAGCTGGACGAGGCACTGGACCTGCTGCGGATGACCCACCCCTGACCGGGCGCCGGTAATTGCCTCGACCCGTCACGGTGGGCGCGGCATGATCCGACCGTGCGTGACGACGGCGGTGTGTTGCTGGAGACCGCGCGGCTGACGCTGCGCCGGTTCACGATGGACGACGTGGACCGGCTGGTGGCGCTGGACGCCGACCCGGAGGTCATGCGTTTCCTGACGGGCGGCGTGCCGACCCCGGCCGGGACGTACCGGGACGAGGTGCTGCCCCGGGTGCTCGCGCAGTACGCCCGGCACCCCGGGCTCGGCCGCTGGGCGACGCTCGACAGGTTCACCGGCGAGTTCCTCGGCTGGCACTCGCTCGATCCGTCGGACGACGGCGCCGAGGCGGAGCTGGGTTACCGGCTGCGCCGCGCGACGTGGGGGCACGGGCTGGCCACCGAGGGCGCGCGGGCGCTGGTGCGGCACGCGTTCGACACGGTCGGTGTCCGCCGGGTGTGGGCCCAGACGATGGCGGTCAACGACCGCTCCCGCGCGGTCATGGCCCGCGCGGGGTTGCGCTACGTCCGCACGTTCCACCTGGCCTTCGACGACCCGATCCCGGGTACGGAGCACGGCGAGGTCGAGTACGAGCTGAGCCGCGACGCCTGGCCCGCGACCCGTCAGGAGTGGGACGCCGCGGCCCTGCGGGCGCGGTAGGCGCTCACCGCGGCCCGGTTGCCGCACCCGGCGTCACAGAACCGGCGGGACCGGTTCCGGGACAGGTCGACCAGCACGTTGTCGCAGTCGGGGTGGTCGCAGTGCCGCAGCCGGCTCAGCTCGCCCATCCGGACCAGGTCGGCCATCGCCATCGCGGCCTCGACCGCCATCCGGGTCGCCAGTGGCGCGTCCCGCGGCACGGCGTGCACGTGGTACGGCTCGTCGTCGTGCCGGACGAGCTGCGGCAGCGCGTGCGACTCGCGCAGCAGCCCGTTGACGATCGCCACCACCTCGTCGGTGTCGGCGTACCAGATGCGGCGCAGCCGGGGCCGCAGCGCGCGGACCTGGCGCAGTTCGGCGTCGGTGTGCTCGTGCCGGCCGCTCCACCCGTGGGTGGTGAAGAAGGCGTCCAGGGCTGCCACGTCGGGCAGCCCGTCCGGGTCGCCGGCGGTGTTGACCAGCGCGGCGGCGGCGACCAGCGCGCATTCGGTGTCATGAGCGAAAAGCAACTTGACTCCTGTCGGAGGCTGCGCCTAGCGTCATCAGCATAACCTCCCTTGACTCATGACCAGGAGATGCCGATGCGTGAACGGTCCGGCGCCGGGCTCGGTCTGGCACTGCTCTCCGCGATCACGTTCGCCACCTCGGGCACCTTCGCCCGACCGCTGATCACCGGCGAGTGGTCGGCGGTCGCCGTGGTGATCGCGCGGGTCGGCATCGCCGCGCTGGTGCTCGCCGTCCCCGCCGTGCTGGCGCTGCGCGGCAGGTGGGCGGTGCTGCGCCGCAACGCGGTGAGCGTCGTGCTGTTCGGGCTGCTCGGCGTGGCCACGGCGCAGGCGTGCTTCTTCAACGCGGTCCGCTACCTCCCGGTCGGCGTGGCGCTCCTGCTGGAATACCTCGGCATCGTGCTCGTGGTCGGATGGATGTGGCTGGTCCACGGGCAGCGCCCCCGGTTGCTCACAGTGGCCGGCTCGGTCACCGCCCTGTGCGGGCTGGTGCTCGTCCTCGACCTCACCGGCGCCGGGCGGCTCGACCCGGTGGGCGTGCTCTGGGGGCTCGGCGCGGGCGTCGGGCTGGCCGGATACTTCGTCATCGCCGGCCGGATCGACGCGGGCCTGCCCTCGGTGGTGATGGCCAGCGGCGGCATGGCCGTCGGCGCGCTGGCGCTGCTGCTGCTCGGCGGCATCGGAGCGCTGCCGCTCGCCGCCGGCACCGCCGACGTCACCTTCGGCGGGCACCGGGTGAGCTGGCTGGTGCCGATCGCCGGGCTGTCGCTGATCGCCGCAGTGGTCGCGTACCTGGCCGGTGTCGCGGGCACCCGGCTGCTCGGGGCGCGGCTGTCCTCCTTCGTGGGGCTGACCGAGGTGATGTTCGCGGTCCTGATCGCCTGGCTGGTGCTCGACGAGCTGCCCAGCCTGATCCAGCTGGCCGGCGGCGTGCTCATCCTCGGCGGCGTCGCCCTGGTCCGGGCGGACGAACTGCGCGGCACACCGTCGGCGCCCGCACCCGCCGAGCCGGTGCTGGCCGGCGAGCGATGAGCGGGCCGCTCGGCGCCGTCGTCTTCGACGCCGACGAGACGCTCGTCGACCTGCGCCCGGCGGTCACCGGCGCGCTCGTCGCCGTACTCGAGGAGATGCGGCGGCGGACCCCGGCGGCGGCCGCAGTGATGCTCGCGGACCTGGAGGAGGACTGGGGTGCGGTCTTCGGCGCGCTCAGCGCCGCCCCGGTGCAGGAGATCCGGCGGGCCGCCCTGACCCGTTCGCTGGCCCGGGCCGGGCTGGAGGCGGACCTGGACGAGTTCGCGGCGTTGTTCTTCGCCCGCCGGTACGCGCTGAGCCGTCCCTTCCCGGACGTGCTGCCCGCGTTGGCGGCGCTGCGCCCGCACCACGTGCTGGGCTTCGCCACGAACGGCAACAGCCGCGCCGAACGCTGCGGCCTCGCCGGGCAGTTCGCCTTCGAGCTGTACGCGCACGAGGGCGGCCTGCCCAAGAAGCCGGCGCCGGAGTTCTACGCGGCGGTGGTGGCGGCGGCCGGGCTGCCCGCCGCGCGCATCGTCCACGTGGGCGACTCGCCGGAGCACGACGTGGTCGCCGCCCGGCGGGCCGGACTGCGCGCGGTCTGGCTCAACCGGGCCGGGCTGCCCCGCCCGCGCGGCCTCGAACCGGACGCCGAGGTGTCCACGCTCGCCGGACTGTCCACGGTGCTCACCACCCTGACGAACGCGAATGCCTAGTTGCGGCCGATAACGGGCGTCGATCTGGCGGAACCCGCTCCCGTGATGTGGGATGACACCACGTCCCTCAACGAGAGGATCTGATGTGGTGAGCAAGCGCTTCACCGTCGGCGCGGTCGCGGCTGCGGCCTCGCTGGCACTAACGGTGACCGGTCTGGGCATTCCGGCGAACGCCGCGCCCTCGGAGACCCGGACCTTCACCGTGCTGGCCGAAAGCGGTGTCTCCGGCGACGCCGCGGTCGCCGCGATCACCGCCGCCGGTGGCAAGGTCGTCGCCCGCACCGACGACGTCGGCCTGTTCCAGGTCACCAGCGACCGGGCGGACTTCGCCAGCCGGGCCACCGCGGCCGGCGCGCTGGTCGGCGCGGCCGAGGAGAAGGCGATCGGCCGCAAGCCGAAGCTGGACCGGGTCGAGCAGGAGCATCTGCTGGCCGCCGCGGCGACCAAGGGCAAGGCCGCCAGGAACAACGGCAAGAAGATGGACCCGCTCGACGACAAGCTCTGGGGTCTGGACATGATCCGGGCCGACAAGGCGCGCAAGGTCGAGCCGGGCGACCGCCGGGTCACCGTCGGCATCCTGGACACCGGCGTCGACGCCAGCCAGCCCGACCTGGCGCCGAACTTCAACTGGGCGCTGTCGCGCAACTTCGCCCCGGACATCCCCGAGGTCGACGGCCCGTGCGAGGTGGCGAGCTGCCTCGACCCGGTCGGCACCGACGACGGCGGGCACGGCACGCACGTGGCCGGCACCATCGGCGCCGCCGCGAACGGCTTCGGCCTCTCCGGCGTGGCCCCGAACGTCTCCCTGGTCGAGCTGAAGGGTGGCCAGGACAGCGGCTACTTCTTCCTCAACCCGGTGGTGAACGCCCTGGTGCACGCGGGCCGCTCCGGGCTGGACGTGGTCAACATGTCCTTCTACGTCGACCCGTGGCTCTACAACTGCACCGCCAACCCGGCCGACTCGCCGGAGGCGCAGGCCGAGCAGCGCACCGTCATCGAGGCCATGAAGCGGGCGTTGAACTTCGCCCACCGCAAGGGCGTCACGCTCGTCGGCTCGCTCGGCAACAACCACGAGGACCTGGGCGCGCCGCGCACCGACGTGAGCAGCCCGGACTACGGCGCGGACCCCTACCCGCGCCCGATCGACAACGCGACCTGCTGGGACCTGCCGGTCGAGGGCCCGCACGTGATCGGCGTGTCGGCGGTCGGCCCGTCGGGCAAGAAGGCCGACTACTCGAACTACGGCACCGAGCAGATCTCGGTGGCGGCGCCGGGTGGCTGGTTCCGGGACGGCTTCGGCACCGACACGTACCGCACCGACGCCAACATGATCCTCTCCACGTACCCGAAGAAGGTGCTCCAGGAGGAGGGGTCGGTCGACGAGAACGGCGACATCGTCGCCGGTTTCGAGAACTCGGTGTTCAAGCAGTGCACCGCCAAGGGTGAGTGTGGCTACTACACCTACCTCCAGGGCACCTCGATGGCGTCCCCGCACGTCTCGGGCGTGGCGGCGCTGATCGTCAGCAAGCACGGCAAGAAGGAGGGCCGCAACGGCTACGGCATGGCGCCGGACCTGGTCGAGCAGCACCTCTACCGGACGGCGGCCGAGCACGCCTGCCCGGAGCCGCGGCTGCAGAGCTACACCAACGAGGGCCGGGACGCCGAGTTCGACGCGTACTGCGCGGGCTCGCTGAACTTCAACGGCTTCTACGGCTACGGCATCGTCGACGCCTACGCCGCGGTGAAGACCCCGGTCAAGCCGAACGTACGACCGTAACGACTGTTTCCCCGAGGTGGCGGTGTCCGGAGTTCCCGGACGCCGCCACCTCGGCGTTCGGGGGTGCCGGACGACGGCGGGTGTCACGGGCGCCACCCCCGAGCCACCAGCGCGGCGCGGATCTCCCGGACCAAGGCGGGGAACTCCTTGTGCAGACGGCGGCCGGTCACATGCAGCACGAGCCAGCCGGCCTCGACGAGCTGGTTGAGCCGCCGCCGGTCGAGGTGCATCCGGTCCGCGTCGGAGTGCCACTGACCGTCGTACTCGACGGCGACCCGGAACTCCGGCCAGGCCAGATCGGGGTGCAGGATCAGGCCGGTCGACACGCGCACCGGATGCCGGGCCACCGGACGCGGCAGGCCGGCGAGGACGAGGCGTACCCGCAGGTGCGACTCGGGCGGGGACTGGGCCAGCCCGTCCGTCAGGCCGAAGACCCACGACGCCCGCCGCCCACCGGGACGACAGGCGTTGCGGGCCGCCTCGCTCGCCAGCGCCGACCGGTTCACGGAGCCGGCGCGCAGCAGCCCGTCGATGATGCCGACCGCCTTCACGGGATCGGCCCAGACCGCGGTCTCCCAGGCGCAGGCGGCCGGCTCGGTCCGTGGCGGCGGCCCGGTCATGATCATCGTCGCGCCGAGGGCCGGGGGTGCGAACGGGTTCGATGCCGCGGCTGAGGGTGGGGTGGCCGGACCGGGCGGCCCGGGGCGGTTGCGGGGGTCGGCCGGGTGCGGGGATCTGGTCCGGCCCGGTGTGCCCGGTGGGCGGTCGACCGCCGACGGTGCTGCGACGGGCGACCTGGTGCCGGCGGGTGGGCTCGTTCGCGCGGGGGCGCCGGCCCCGACGGGGACCAGGAAACCGCTGCGGGTGCTCGACATCGGGGCGTGGTGCACCCGGACACCCGGCTGGGAGTCGGCCCGCACCGTGGCCGGCAGCAGGACGTGCACGTCGTCGGTGAAGCCGGCGGCGTGCTCAACCCCGTGCAGGTAGGCCGCCGAAGGGCCGGCGATCGCCGCGCCGGGTGGCATGCGCAGCAGCGCCGCGCGGCAGGCCAGCGCGTGGTCGCGGTCGAGCCGCGCGTCGGCGTAGACGTCCTGCCGGAGCCGGATCCAGGACGCGCCCCGCAGATGGTGCCGGGACAGCAGCCCGCGCCGGATCGCTTCCGAGCCCCGGAAGACCTGCCAGGCCAACTCCGGTGGGCGATGGGGATGAGGTGGCATGTGACGAGCGTGGCGGCGCGCGGGGCGAGATCGACACCCCTGTGGACAGCCGTAGCCGTGCCGCCTGCCGCGCCCTGTGGACAACCCCCGACCGGCCCTGTCCGTGTGCTATGGCCCCTCGACCTGGGCATGATCCACTCCAGCTCGGGGAGGTGGCGGTATCCGGGCCGCCTGAATGCAGCCACTTCCCCGAGCCGGCGCAAGGGTGTGTGGAGGAGGGCCGGTTCGGGGGCGCTGACGTAGCCACCTTGGCGTGTGGGCTCCGGGGTGGGCCGGGTCGTGTGGCCGTCCGGGCGTCTTGCGCTGGCGCGCGGACATGCGGGGGTCAGGAGAGCGCGGCGGCGACCGCCTCGGCGGCGGCGGTGACCTGTGCGCCGACGTCCGCCACGTCGAGCGGGGTCAGCGACACCACCCCGACGCTGCCCTCCAGGCCCGGCACGCCGAGCACCGGCGCGGCCACCCCGTACGCGCCCGACTGGAGCTCGCCGCTGGTGCTCACCGGCCCCGGATCGCCGGCCCGCCCGGCCAGCACCGCCCGGCCGGCCGCACCCCGCTCCAGCGGGTGCCGGGTGCCGGTCCGGTACGCCACGTGGAACGACGTCCAGCTCGGCTCGACCACCGCGAGCGCGACCCCCTCGCCGCCCTCGACCACGGTCAGGTGGGCGGTCGCCCCGGTGCCCTCGGCGAGCCGGCGCAGCGCGGGCAGCGCCCCCTCGGCCAGCAGCGGCTGGGCACGGCGGGCCAGGTGCAGCACGCCCACGCCGATGCGCAGGCGGCCCTCGCCGTCGCGCCGGAGCATCCCGTGGCCGGTCAGCGCGCCGACCAGCCGGTAGACGGCCGCCCGGCCGATGCCCAGCCGGTGCGCCGCCTCGGTGACCGTGAGCCCGCCCGGCGCGTCCGCGACCAGGTGCAGCAGCCGCAGGCCCCGGTCCAGGGTCTGTGCCGTCTCTCCCGTGCGCGCCGCCGTGTCCACAGCACGCAGCGTACGACCCGGCTCCGGCCAACCCGGAAATGTGCGGACGGCTACCCTTGTGAGGTGACGCTACGCCTGTATGACACCGCCACCCGATCGGTGCGGGACTTCGTCCCGCGGGAAGCCGGCAAGGTGGGGGTCTACCTGTGTGGTCTCACGCTCCAGGCCCCGCCGCACATCGGCCACCTTCGCTCCGGCGTCAACTACGACGTGCTGCGCCGCTGGCTGCTGAGCAAGGGCTTCGAGGTCACGTTCATCCGCAACCTGACCGACATCGACGACAAGGTCCTGGCCAAGGCGATGGAGCAGGACCGGCCGTTCTGGTCGATCGCGTACGCGAACGAGCAGATCCTCACCGCGTCCTACCGGGCGCTCAACGTGCTCCCGCCGACCTACGAGCCGCGGGCCACCGGGCACGTCCCGGAGATGCACGAGCTGATCGCCCGGCTGATCGAGACCGGCCACGCCTACCCGGCCACCGACGGCTCCGGCGACGTCTACTTCGACGTGGCCTCCTGGCCCGCGTACGGCTCGCTGTCCGGCCAGTCCCCGGCGGACATGCAGCCCGCCGGCGACGCCCCCGACCGCGGCAAGCGCGACCCGCGTGACTTCGCGCTCTGGAAGGGCGCCAAGCCGGGCGAGCCGGCCGACGCCTACTGGCCGTCGCCGTGGGGCCGCGGCCGGCCCGGCTGGCACATCGAGTGCTCGGCCATGTGCTGGCGCTACCTCGGCCCCGAGTTCGACATCCACGGCGGCGGGCTCGACCTGACGTTCCCGCACCACGAGAACGAGATCGCCCAGTCGCAGGCCGCCGACCTGCCGTTCGCCCGCTACTGGGTGCACCACGGCCTGCTCGGCATCGGCGGCACCAAGATGGGCAAGTCGCTCGGCAACACGCTCGACCTCGACTACGTTGCCTCGCTCGGGGTCCGCCCGGTCGAGCTGCGTTACTACTACGTGGCCGCGCACTACCGGTCCCGCATCGACTACTCCGAGGACGCGTTGCGCGAGGCCGCCGTCGCGTACCGGCGGATCGAGGGCTTCGTCCAGCGGGCGGCCGAGCGGGTCGGCCCGGGCCGGCCCGGCGACCTGCCGGCCGGTTTCGCGGCCGCGATGGACGACGACCTCAACACGTCGGCGGCGCTGGCGGCGCTGCACGAGGTGGTCCGCGACGGCAACACCGCGCTCACCGCAGGCGACGATGTGACCGTCCGCACGACGCTGGCCGCCACCCGGGCGATGCTGGATATCCTCGGCGTCGACCCCCTGGACCCGGCCTGGACCGGCGGCGGCCGCACGGACGACCTGCGCGGCGTGGTGGACTCCCTGATCGCGCTGGCCCTGGAACAGCGCGCGCAGGCCCGCAGCCGCAAGGACTGGGCTGCCGCCGACGCCGTACGCGACCAGCTCAAGCAGGCAGGCGTGGTCGTCGAGGACACCCCCCAGGGCCCGCGTTGGACTATTGGAGAGCAGGACTGATGGCCGGCAACTCGCAGCGCCGTGGCCGGCGACTGACGCCGAAGGCGGGCGCCCCCAAGGGCACCGGTGGCAAGAACAAGGACTCGCTCGCCGGGCGGGGCCGCACGCTGCCCGCCGACGAGCGGCCCTGGCACAAGGCGTACTCGGGCACCGAGAAGCTGCCCCAGCGCACCGCCTGGAAGCAGGACAAGGAGCGCCGCGCCGCCGCCGAGGAGGGCCGCGCGCCGAAGATCGGCCAGCCCGGCACCAAGGACACCACCTGGGGCAAGGGCGGTGGCCGGGGTACGCCCACGACCAAGGGCCGCGGCGGCAAGCCGGCCGGCGGCCGGGGCGGTCCCCGGGTCGCGCCGGGCCGCAAGGCCAACCCGGCGAAGGACAGCCCGGAACTGCTGGTCGGGCGCAACCCGGTACTGGAGTCGCTGCGCACCCAGGTGCCCGCGACCGCGCTCTACACCGCGCAGGGCATCGACATCGACGACCGGGTCAAGGAGATCGTCCGCACCGCCGCCGACCGGGGCATCGCTATCCTGGAGGTCAGCCGCGCCGAGCTGGACCGGATGACCGGCGGCGTGCTGCACCAGGGCGTCGGCCTCCAGGTGCCGCCGTTCGCCTACGAGCCGTTCGACGACCTGGTCGCCGCCGCGCTGGAGCAGGCCGCTCCGCTGCTGGTCGCGCTGGACGGCGTCACCGACCCCCGTAACCTCGGCGCGGTCATCCGGTCGGCTGCCGCGTTCGGCGCGCAGGGTGTCTTCGTACCCGAACGGCGTGCCGCCGGGATCACCGCGACCGCCTGGCGGACCAGCGCCGGCGCGGCCGCGCGCGTGCCCGTCGCCCAGGTCACCAACCTGACCCGCTCGCTCAAGGCGTGCAAGGACGCCGGCTTCGTCGTGGTCGGCCTCGACGCCGACGGGCAGACCGACCTGTACGACCTGGAGGCCGCCGTCGGCCCGCTGGTCGTGGTGGTCGGCTCGGAGGGGCGCGGGCTGTCCCGCCTGGTGGGGGAGACCTGCGACCTGACCGTCAGCATTCCGATGGTCTCCGAGGTGGAGTCGCTCAACGCCAGCGTCGCCGCCGCGGTCACGCTCGCCGAGGTCGCCCGCCGCCGGTCCGTCGAGGTCTGATCGAGAGTACGAAGAAGGGGCGGTCCGCCGTGGCGGGCCGCCCCTTCTCGCGTACGTACGTCAGATCCGCTGGCCGGTGGTGGCGTGGAAGACGTGGCTGCGGCCGGTACGCGGCTTGACGAACACGGTGTCACCCATGTTCGGCATGCTGCGCCGGTCGGTACGGACCACGAACCGCTCGTTGTGGCCCTCCAGCGCGGCGTGGCCGTAGACGTTGGCGTCGGAGCCCAGGTCCTCGACCAGCTCGACCACGACCGGCATGCCGCCCTCGGACGGGCTGACCAGGTCGCAGTCCTCCGGCCGGAAGCCGACGGTGACCTTGCCGTCGCCGCCCTCGGAGCGGGCCGCCTCGACCTGCTCGCGGGTCAGCGGCACGATCATCTCGGCGAACGCGCCGCCCTGGTCGGTCAGCTTCACCGTCTTGATGTTCATGGCCGGGGAGCCCATGAAGCCGGCGACGAAGACGTTGGCCGGGGTGTCGTAGAGCGCCCGGGGGGTGTCCACCTGCTGGAGCACACCGTCGAGCATGACCGCCACCCGGTGACCCATGGTCATGGCCTCGACCTGGTCGTGAGTGACGTAGACGGTGGTGACGCCCAGCTTCGCCTGCAGCGAGGCGATCTGGGTGCGGGTCTGGACACGCAGCTTGGCGTCGAGGTTCGACAGCGGCTCGTCCATGAGGAAGACCTGCGGCTCGCGGACGATCGCGCGGCCCATGGCGACACGCTGGCGCTGACCACCGGAGAGCGCCTTCGGCTTGCGGCTGAGGAACTCCTCCAGCTGGAGCAGCCCGGCCGCCTCCTTGACCCGCCGGTCGATCTCCGACTTCGAGGTCTTGCGCAGCTTGAGCGCGAACGCCATGTTCTCGTACACCGTCATGTGCGGGTAGAGGGCGTAGTTCTGGAAGACCATCGCGATGTCGCGGGCCTTCGGCGGGAGGTGGGTGACGTCCCGGTCGTCGATGTAGATCGCGCCGTCGTCGACGTCCTCCAGGCCGGCGAGCATCCGGAGGCTGGTGGACTTGCCGCAGCCGGACGGGCCGACCAGGACGAGGAACTCCCCGTCACCGATCTGGAGGTCGAGCTGGTTGACGGCGGGGCGCTCGGTGCCCGGATAGATCCGGGACGCCTTCGCGTAGGTGACCGTAGCCATGATGGAGCGCTTCCTTTCACCGGCAGGAACGTGCCGGACGATCCGAGTGAAGGAGCGACCGGCGCCCAAGGCACCGGCCAACGGGGTCGTCGCTCAGGCAGCCGAGGCCGGCCGGAGTGCCGTCCGTGTCACTGCACGGTAAACGGCTTTCGCGATCGTGCCAAGACGTGGTGCTCGGGATGGGATGGGCGGCATACGCATAACGGTCAGGAGGGCACTGGGAGGCATCAATCTCCCCACCGGTGAGCGCGGCCGGGCGATGATCCATCGGCCGCACCGGTCGGGATGCCGACGTTTTCCGTGCTCGGGAGCCCTGCGAGGCGGGATTTCCGGGGCTCAGTCGCTATGCTGAGCCCGACGCACGCGCCCCTGTAGCTCAGCTGGCCAGAGCACTCGCCTTGTAAGCGAGATGTCGCCGGTTCGATCCCGGCCGGGGGCTCCAATTCCACAAGGCGTTCCGGGCCGATGTCGCCGCGGGACGCCCGACTCCGTCTGCAGCTGCACGACGGTGCACGCGTGAGGGTCAGGCAGGTCCACGGGCGTCGGCCCCCGCGGGCTCCCAGAGCTGGACCATGTTGCCCTCTGGATCTCTGAGGTTCGCGAACCTGCCGTTCGGATACTCCTCGGGATCCATCTCGACGTCGATACCCGCATCGCGCAACTGGCCGACCATCGCGTCCAGATCGACGACGCGGAAGTTGAGCGACCAGGAGTGCTCGGGGCCGCCGAAGTGCTCGGAGTCCGCCGGCATGGCCGCCAGGACGGTGGGACCGGGCTTCTGCCACCAGGAGGACACGTCGTAGGACTCCGGTGCCAGGTCGATCCCGAGGTGGGTGGCGTACCAGCGGTTGATCCGGTCGGGGTCGTGGGCGCGGAAGAAGACGCCGCCGATGCCCGTCACGCGTTCCATGAGCTTCTCCCCGTTGGGCGCTGTCCGGCCGAGCCTGCCTGGTTCAGGCTAGAGAGGCCCCCGGCATCTGACGAGCAGCCATTCCGGCGAGCAGGAGCCAAAGTCGCGGAGGTCGATGCCACGCAAGCCGGAAGGCGCTTCCGCCGCCGTAGCATGGCGCCGTGAGGCGATCCGGGTTGTCGTCCGAGCCGGCGGGGGCGACGCCGGTGACGGTGGCGCCAATGGCGCGGGCGGACGGTGACGGCCCGGAGGTCCGCTCGTCCGCCGGGTTGGTGGAAGCCGGTGGCTCCGGCGGGAAGTCTCATGGTCTGGCTCCGTGGTCGTCGCAGTCGCCGGAAATCGATTGTTCGCCCGGGGCGCCTGCGCCACCCTCTCCGCATGCTTGAGACGTGCGTCCTCGGCGAGGACGACTGGAAGGTGTGGCGGGAGCTGCGGCTCGCCGCGCTCACCGAGGCCGGGTACGCCTTCGGTGCCCGGCTGGCGGACTGGCAGGGCGACGGCGACCGCGAGGAACGCTGGCGCGGGCGGCTCGCCGTCCCCGGGTCGTACAACATCGTGGTGTTGCTCGACGGGCAGCCGGTCGGGATGGCCAGCGGGATGCCGACCGAGCAGGACGGGGTCGTCGAGCTGATCTCGATGTACGTGGCACCCGCGGGACGCGGTCGAGGTGTGGGCGACCAGCTCGTGCGGGCGGTCGAGCAGTGGGCCCGGCTGGCAGGTGCGCGGACGCTGCGGCTCGCCGTGGCCGAGGGCAACCCGAACGCGTGGGCCCTGTACCTGCGCAACGGCTTCCGGGACACGGGCGACGTCGGCGGCCTGATGCCCGACGGAGTGCGCCGCGAGCACATCATGACCAGGAGCCTCGTGGACGAGTCGTAGGGACGCGGGGCGCTAGGCTGACCAGCGATGAGTCGCGCCGTCGAGGAGTCCAACCGGGCGATGCTGCGTGCCCGCGACGCGATGGACCGGGCGTACGCACAGCCGCTGGACATCCCCGCGCTGGCCCGGATCGCGCACGTCTCGGAGGCGCACTTCATCCGTACCTTCCGGGCCACCTTCGGCGAGACGCCGCACCGCTACCTGCAACGCCGCCGGGTGGAACGCGCCATGTACCTGCTGGTGCGCACCGACGAACCGGTCACCGAGATCTGCCATCTGGTCGGCTTCGGCAGCCTGGGCACGTTCAGCCGGACGTTCCACGGCATCGTCGGTGAGTCGCCGTCGGCCTACCGGCGCCGCAAGGCCGCGCCTGCCGACGTCCCGGGCTGCTTCACCAAGGCATGGATGCGCCCGAGCACCACTGCCGTCGAGCCGGCAGCCGCCGGTCAGCCGGTCACCGCCGGCCAGAAGGCCACAGCCGGGAGAGCCGCAGCGGTCAGCGTCTCCGCACCTGCCGCCGCACCATGACCCAGAGGCGGTCGCCGAGGCGGGTCCGACGTACCCAGCGCACGCCGGCGAACAAGCCTTTCGTCGGCGTACGCGGGCGCGGGGGCGCGGTGACCCGGGCGTAGGTGGCGCCGGTCGACGGCCTGGTGAAGCCGGGCTCCAGTCGTTCGGAGGCGACCGCCAGCGCGGTGAACTGGGCGAGCACCCGGGGGTCGGGCCGGCCGCCCCGGGCGGCGGTACGCAGATCCCGCTCCACGACCGGACGCCGGATCAGCTCGGTGAGCGGCCCGTGGACGGTGTCGAGCAGGTCGGAAACGGCGGCGACTCCGTCGCCCTCCCAGATCCGGGTGGCGCGGGACGGCCCGGCGGCGGCGCTGACGAACGGCACGTCCGCCCACTCCGGTACGAGCCGGGCGATCAGCGCGGTGTGCGGCAGCCGCGCCCGCTTCTCCGCGACGGTGAACGCGAAGCTGGCCGCGACGAAGCCGGGCGCGAGGAACGGGGTGACCATCCCGGTGGTGTACGCGGAGGTGCACCACCGGCGCATCCGCTCGACCAGGTAGAGGTAGTCGATCAGGTGCTCGTCGCGCAGGCCGACGCCCCGGGCGTGGGCCAGCAGGGCGGTGACGCGGTCCCGCTCGGCGGCCAGCGCCTCGGGGGACGCCGCGCTGTTCGGCACGCCCGCCAGCAGCTTGGTCATGCCCGCCTGCTCGGGCGTGGGCGCCGGGCCGGCGTCGGCCGGGGGATACCAGTAGCCGACCACCAGTTCGCCCGCCGCGCCGGTGAGGCTCGGTGCGCGTACCACTTCCGGCAGCCGGGTGCGCACGGCCGGGCGGGCCAGGTAGTTCGACGGGAACTGGTGGTCGTGCAGCGCGGCGAGCCGTCGCGCCCGGTCCCGGAGGCCGACGCCGAGGACGGTGGCCGGGGGCGCGGCCGGCACGAGGCGGTGCGGCAGTTCCAGCCCGCGCCGGTCCCGCACGAGGCGGACCAGTTCGCGGGCCACGTCGCCCTCGGCGGGGGTGTCGTCGTTGGTGGCCAGGTTCGGCGTACGGCCGGCGGCGACGAGCGTCGCGGCGATGAGCCGGGAGTCCTTGCCGCCGGAGAGGCCGAGTGTGACCTCACCGTCGTGCAGCCGGTGCAGGCCGGCTACGGTCCGGGTCAGCGCGTCCGCGGCCCGGTCCAGTCGCTCGGCGGGCGGCCGGTCCCGGTCGGCGAGGCCGCTGCGGACGACGTCGTCGGTGGCGTACCGGATCTCGGTGGTGAGCTGCCAGCCGCCGTCGGCGCGGCGGTGGCCGGTGACCCGCTCGCCCGGCCGGAGCAGCCGGATGCCGGCGAGCGGGGAGAGGTCTCCGCCGAAGTGGCCGGTGAGCAGGTAAGACGTCCAGCCGGCCGGGTCGGGACGGGCCTCGCCGTGCAGGAAGGCGGCGAGCAGTCCGGGCCGGGTGCACCAGGCGGTGACGCCGTCGGCGGTGCCGGTGAACACCCGGGCCATGCCCAGCCAGTCCTGCTGCAGGGCGAGGCGGTCGGGGTCGAGGGCGAGCAGCGCGAACGGCGGTACGACGTCGCGGTGCACGTCCTCGCCGGTGAGCAGGCGGTGGGCGAGTGCCACCGGGTGGTCGCCGTCGGCGCCGACCGGGATGCCCACGGAGACGGCGGTGACGTCGCGTTCGGTGGCGACGGGCGGCCATCGGTAGCCACCCGGGTCGGCCGGGTGCAGCACCAGCACGCCCCGGTCCGTGCCCCCGAGGTGCCGGCGGTGCCAGCTGCCGGGCACCAGTTCGGCGGCGGCCCTGTCGAACCGGGCGACGGCGGCGTCACGGCGGGACTGCGGAAGGGCGGCCGTGGCGGCCCACGCCAACATCAACTGCATCGACTTCCCCCGATGTCGTCGCGAGGACGTTAACAGCGGATGACGCGGTGGTGTCCCCGAGTGGACAAACGACACAAGCCGGACCAGGTGCCGGGCGAGACGACTCGCGCAGTTTTGGATAAGCAGCAGGTCGGGGCGCTGCTCTAGCGTCGTCGGCATGACGATGACTTCGACTTCCCGCTCCCAGATCTACGTGCTCGACCAGGACGAGGCGCTCGACTTCTACGTCGGCAAGCTCGGCCTGGAGGTCAGCCTCGACCAGGACCTCGGTTTCATGCGCTGGCTCACCGTGAACGTGCCGGGTGACCCCGGCCGGGAGATCCTGCTGGAGAAGCCGGGCCCGCCGGCGCTGGACCCGAAGACGGCCGAGCAGGTCCGGGAGCTGCTCACCAAGGGCGCTGCGGGTGGTTTCCTGTTCTTCACCACCGACGACGCGCACAAGACGTACGCCGACCTGGTCGCGAAGGGCGTCGAGGTGACCGACGAGCCGACCGACCGGCCGTACGGGATCGACTTCGGCATTCGCGACCCGTTCGGCAACCGCATCCGGATCGGTCAGATGCACCAGGGCCGGTGAACGGCGCGGCGGCGGGCTAGTCTCGCGGTCCCCGACCGTGGAGGTGCCGATGCCCAGCCGCCTGCTCTACCTCGTCCGTCACGGCGAGCAGGACCGGCCGGAGGAAGAGGCGGACACCGGACTGTCCGAGCGGGGCCGCCGGCAGGCGGCGCTGCTGGGCGAGCGGCTGCGCGGGGCCCGGCTCACCGCCGTGCACCATGGGCCGGCCCGCCGGGCCGCGGAGACCGCCGCGCTGGTCGCGGCGTCGCTGCCGGGTGTTCCGGTACGCGAGGACGACCGCGCCGGCGACCACATGCCGCACGACACCGACCCGGCCGGCCTGCCCGAGCGGTACGCCGAGTTCCTGGCCGGGTTCACCGAGCGGGAGCGGCGCGACGGGCCGCGCGTGACAGCGGAGGCGGTGGCCCGATTCGCCACCGCCCCCGCGGAGGGTGACGTACGCGAGCTGGTCGTCACCCACAACTTCCTGGTCGCCTGGCTGGTGCTGAACGCGCTGGAGGCGCCGCCGCACCGCTGGATCGGGCTCAACCAGCAGAACTGCGGGCTCACCGTGATCCGCTACAGCTCGGGCGGCCCGCCGACGCTGGTCGCGCTCAACGACGTCGCCCACCTGCCGCCCGAGCTGCGGGCCACCGGCCTGCCCGACGACTACCGGTTCTGACCGGCGCTCAGCCGATCAGCTTCACCACGGCGTCGGCCACGGCGCGCGCGGACTGCGGGTTCTGGCCGGTCACCAGGCGACCGTCGACCACCACGTGCTCGGTGAAGTCAGGCGCCGGCACATGCTTCGCGCCCGCCTCGGTGAGCTTGTCGGCGAGCAGGAACGGCACCTCGTCGGTGAGGCCGACGGCCGCCTCCTCGCTGTTGGTGAACCCGGCGACCCGCTTCCCGGCGATCAGCCGGGAGCCGTCGGAGAGGGTGAGGTTCACCAGCGCCGACGGGCCGTGGCAGACGGCGGCCACCACGCCGCCGCGCTCGTGGACCGAGCGGGCGATCCGGGCCAGGTCGGGGTCGTCGGGGAAGTCCCACATGGTGCCGTGGCCGCCGGCGAAGAGGATCACGTCGTACCGCTCCGGGTCGACGTCGGCGGCCTTCGGGGTGTCGGTGACGCCGGCGGTGGCGAGGAAGTCGTTCTGGGTGGTGTCGTTCTCGTCCCGCCCGTCGACGGGCGGTTCACCGCCGGCCACCGACGCCAGGTCGACGTCGTACCCGGCGGCCCGGAACACCTCCCACGGCTCGGCGGCCTCGCCGACGTAGTAGCCGGTCGAGCGGCCGGTACGGCCCAGCTCGGAGTGACTGGTCAGGGCGATGAGTGCGCGAGTCATGCCTTCCATGCTGGCCTGGCCGCCGGTCCGCCGGCCATAGGCCGATGTCACAGCGGCAGCGGGTTTGAGAACCGGGTCACCCGGTGGCGCGGGTGAGCAGCTCGACCATCTCGGCGGTGACGGCCGGCGGCCGGGCGGCGGGCCCGCAGTCCACGTACCCGCTCTCGGCCGGGCCGACGGTGAGCCGGTAGGTGAACCCGTCGGCGCAGTTGTCCGGGCCCTTGGTCTCGGTGCTCTCGGTGGCCAGCCGGGGGTCGGTGGCGAGCTGCCGCAGCCGGGCGAGGTCCGTCTCGGCCAGCCGGCCCTCCTGGGAGGCGCCGGTCCGGTCGGTCCTCGTCCAGTGGCCGTCCGGCCGCACGGTGAGCGTGTCCTTCACCCCGGCGATCCCGCCGGACCTCACGAGCACGACCTCGGTGGCTGCCGGCGGTGAGGGCCCGTCCGTGATGACGGGTGGCGCGTCGGCGCGGGCGCAGCCGCCGAGCGGGAGGAGAAGGGCGGCGACGGCCGCCGCGGCGGAGGCAGCTCTCATACCCGATCGGACGCGCGACGGGACCACCCGGTTCCGGCCCACCGGTCCTCCTCATCCGTTCGGTCAATGTCTCCGGCGGGATCTCGCCAGCCTCTTTCACGTTCTTCGATGTATCGCTATATCTACATCAGTGACTACCCCCGTCACAACTTCGCCTTCCAGGAGGGCCCGTGAAAAGATCCGTCGCCGCCGTCAGCGCAGCGCTGCTCACCAGCGGCGTGCTGGCCTGCGTCACCACCTCGGCGCAAGCGGCAGCGCCAAGCGCCCCCAGCCCCGAGACCTCGGCCGCAGCCCGGGCCGCGAGCCTGCTGCGCGCCAACCCCGGCGCCGTGCAGGGCGCCGGCGGTGAGGCCTACCAGGCCGTCCGCACCAAGGTCGACCCCTCCGGGGCGGCGCACACCCGGTACAGCCGGACCTACCAGGGTCTCCGCGTGTACGGCGGTGACTTCGTCATCCACACCGCCCCGAACGGCACCATGACCAGCGCGTCGGTCAGCCTCTCCGCCCCGCTGACCCTGAGCACCACCGCGAAGGTCGGCGCGGACGCGGCCAAGGCCAGCGCCCGCAAGACGTTCTCGGGTTCGCTCACCTCGGTCGGCGCGCCGGAGCTGTTCGTCGACGCCAGCAGCGGCAAGGGCCGGCTCGCCTGGGAGACCGTCGCGACGGGGTGGAAGGCGGACAAGCAGACGCCGTCGAAGCTGCACGTCATCACCGACGCCACCACCGGCAAGGTGATCGGCTCGTACGACGAGATCGAGACGGTGGCCGGCACCGGCCAGGGCATCTACACCGGCTCGGTCACCATCGACACGACGCTCTCCGGCAGCACGTACCAGATGATCGACCCGGTGCGCGGCAACGGCCGTACCTGCGACATGAACAACGGGACCTCCACCTGCACCACGTTCACCGACGCGGACAACGCGTGGGGCAACGGTGCCACCTCGAACCGGCAGTCGGCCGCGGTGGACGCCCACTTCGGCGCCGCCAAGACGTTCGACTACTTCAAGAACGTGCACGGCCGCAACGGCATCTTCGGCAACGGCCAGGGTGTGCCGAGCCGGGTGCACTACGGCAACAACTACGTCAACGCGTTCTGGGACGGCTCCCAGATGACCTACGGCGACGGTTCGGGCAACTCCCGTCCGCTGGTCTCGCTGGACGTGGCCGGGCACGAGATGAGCCACGGCGTCACCGAGGCGCTGGCCGGGCTGGTCTACTCCGGTGAGTCCGGTGGCCTCAACGAGGCCACCAGCGACATCTTCGGCAACATGGTGGAGTTCTACGCCGCCGCGCCGAGCGACCCGGGTGACTACCAGGTCGGTGAGAAGATCAACATCAACGGCAACGGTACGCCGCTGCGCTACATGTACAACCCGTCGCTGGACGGCTCGTCCGACTCCTGCTGGTCCACCAGCACGAAGAACAAGGACGTGCACTACTCCTCCGGCGTCGGCAACCACTTCTTCTTCAACCTCGCCGAGGGCACCGGCGCCACCGCGTACGGCACCTCGCCGGTCTGCGGCTCGGCCCCGGCGGTGACCGGCATCGGCCGCGCCAAGGCGGAGAAGATCTGGTACCGGGCGCTCGACGTGTACTTCACCTCGAACACCTCGTACGTCAACACCAGCAACCCGGCCAACACCGCCCGCGCGTACACCCTGCGGGCCGCGACCGACCTGTACGGCAACTGCTCCACCGAGTACAAGACCGTCCAGGCCGCGTGGACCGCGGTGAACGTGGCCGGCAACGACGCGCCGTGCAGCTCCACCGGCAACGACTTCTCCGTCTCGCTCTCGCCGACCGCCGGGTCGGTCACCGCGGGCGGTTCCGTCTCCGCCACCGTCGCCACGTCCACCACCAGCGGCACCGCGCAGACCGTGACGTTCTCCGCGTCCGGCCTGCCGACCGGCGCGACCGCGTCGTTCAGCCCCGCCTCGGTGACCTCGGGCGGCTCGTCCACGCTCACCATCTCCACCAGCTCCAGCACGCCGACGGGCACCTACTCGGTGACCGTCAGCGGCAGCGCGACGTCCGGCGCGAAGACCGCCACGTACTCGCTGACGGTCACCGGTACGGGCGGCGGCTGCACCGGCGCGGGCCAGAAGCTCGGCAACCCCGGCTTCGAGTCCGGCAACACGGTCTGGAGTTCCACCTCCGGCGTGATCGGCCAGTACGGCTCGCAGGGCCAGCCGACCCGCACCGGCACCTGGAACGCCTGGCTGAACGGCTACGGCACCACCCGCACCGACACGCTGTCGCAGTCGGTGAGCCTGCCGAGCGGCTGCTCCGCGTACACCTTCTCGTTCTGGCTGCACATCGACTCGGCCGAGAGCACCAGCAGCGTCCAGTACGACAAGCTGAACGTGCAGGTGCTCAGCTCGTCCGGTTCGGTGCTGGCCACGCTGGCGACCTACTCGAACCTGAACAAGGCCAGCGGCTACAGCCAGAAGTCGTTCTCCCTGGCGGCGTACGCCGGGCAGACCGTCACGCTGAAGTTCACCGGCACCGAGGACAGCTCGCTGCAGACCTCGTTCGTGCTCGACGACACCGCCGTCAACGTCTCCTGACCTGACGGCCCGACCCCGGGGCCCGGCGGCCACCCCACGCGGGTGGTCGCCGGGCCCCGCCCGTTACGGTCGGACCCATGTCCGACGCGGAACTGACCGTCACCCTGGACGGCCCGGTGGCCACTGTCGTCATCCACAACCCGGCCCGGCGCAACGCCATGACGCCGGCCATGTGGCGGCAGCTCCCGGTGCTGCTCGACGGCCTGGAGGCCGACCCGGCGGTACGGGTACTGGTGCTCACCGGCGCGGGCGGCACGTTCTGCGCCGGCGCCGACCTGGGCGACCTGGACGAGCTGCTGGCCGCCGGTGACGGCAGCATCGCGGTGGCCGCCGAGGAACGGCTCGCCGCGTTCGGCCGTCCCACCGTCGCCGCGATCGAGGGCGCCTGCGTGGGCGGCGGCTGCCAGCTCGCCGTCGCCTGCGACCTGCGGCTGGCCGCGGCGGACGCCCGGTTCGGCGTACCCCCGGCCCGGCTCGGCCTGGTCTATCCGGCGCCGACCACCCGGCGGCTGGCCGCGCTGGTCGGGCCGTCCGCTGCGAAGCACCTGCTGTTCACCAGCGAGCTGGTCGACGCCGAGCGGGCGCTGCGGATCGGCCTGGTGGACGAGGTGCTGCCGGCCGGGGAGCTGGCCGGGCGGGTGGCGGCGCTGACCACCACCGTCGCCGAGCGGTCCCGGCTCACCGTGACCGCCGCCAAGGAGATCGTGGACGGGCGGGCCGACGCCGACCGGCTCGCCTGGTGGCACGCCCAGGTGCGGGACAGCGGCGAGGCCCGCGAGGGGGTGGCGGCGATCAACGAGCGCCGCCCGCCGCGCTTCGGCTGGACCCCGCCCGCCATGCGCTGACCGGACGGCCGGCGTCAGCCGCGAACGCACGGTTGGCGGTCACCGTGACGCGCGGTCCGCGCTGACGTGGGCCAGCAACTCGTCCACCGACCACTGGTCGGAGGCGTGTTCGCCGTGCTTCGCGGCGAGCACCCGCCCGTCGGGGGCGATCAGGAAGTCGGCCGGCAGCCCGAGCCGCCCGCCGTGCGGCGTGCGGGACGGCAGCCGCTCCCGGCCGCGCAGGACGTGCCAGGTGCCGGTCACCACGGCACGCAGGATCGGCAGCCAGGCGCGCGGATCGAGCAGCGACCGCCGCGCCGACTCCACCCCGAACTCGCGGTAGAGCCGCCGGTCCGGATCGGCCAGCACGGCGAACGGCAGGTCGGCGACGTGCTCGCGCAACTCGTCGGCGGGGGAGTGGAAGAGCACCACCTCGCGTACGCCGGCCGCCTCGATCTCGGCGTGCCGGCGGACGATCGAGCGCAGGTGGAGGTTGCAGACCGGGCAGCCGGCGAAGCGACGGAACTGGAGGTGGACCAGGCGGTCCGGGTCGGGCAGGTCTACTCCGGCGCCGGTCACGCTGGTGAGGTGGCGGGGGGTGACGACGTCCATGCGCGCTCCCGTTGTAGGCGTACGGCGTACTCCTACAACCGTAGGCGTATCTTGTACGCTGTCAAGGCCATGCCCCGTCCCCGTTCCCTGACCCCCGCCCGGCTCGCCGACGCGGCGCTCGCGGTGCTCGACCGGGACGGCCTCGGCGGCCTCACCATGCGCGCGGTCGGCGCGCAGCTCGGCACCAGCACGATGGGCCTCTACCGCTACGTCGCCGATCGCGACGAACTGGAGGCGCTCGTCGTCGAGCGGGTCCTCGACCGGGTGGACACCCGCCCGCCGCTCGACGTCCCGTGGCCGGACGGCGTCCGGGAGCTGTCCGGCCGGGTACGCCGGGCGGTCGGCGCCCATCCGGCCGTCGTCCCGTTGCTGCCCGCACACCGGCACCGCTCACCGGCGATCCTGCGCTGGGGCGAGGCGGTGCTCGCGGTGCTGACCCGGGCCGGCTTCACCGGAACCGGGCGGGTGGTCGCGTTCCGCGCCCTGCTCGGCTACGTGGTCGGCGCGATCCAGATGGAACACCTCGGCGCGCTGGCCGGGCCCGGCACGGCTGTCATCGCGGCGCTGCCCCGCGACGAGTTCCCCCTGCTCGCCGAGACCGCGCGCGAGGCCGGCGCGGTCGGACCGGAGGACGAGTTCGGTGGCGGGCTGGACCTCCTGCTCGACGGGCTGGCGCGCCGCCTCGACACCTAGGGCGTGGTGGGACCGGCGGGCGCGGCGCCGGGGCGTACCCCGACACCGCCCCCTGTGCCCGCCGGCCGTCCGTCACCGCGCCAGTGCGGCCCAGCTCGGCGTCACCGGTTCCCGCCGCAGCGGCATGCCCGCCTCGGCCGGGGTCCGGTCGCCCTTGCGCTGATTGCACGCGTAGCAGGCGGCGGTGGTGTTCCCCCAGGTGTTCCGGCCACCGCGCGAGCGGGGCAGGATGTGGTCGATCGTGCTCGCCGCGCCGTCGCAGTAGGCGCACCGCCGCCGGTCGCGCGCCAGCACCCCGGCCCGGGACCAGGCCGGGCCGGCGCTGAAGCGCCAGCGGGTCACCACGTACCGGACGAGGCGGACCACCCGCGGCAGCGGGAAGACGCCGATCACCCGGTCGGGCTCGGCCTCGTGGATCTCGGCGACCCGGCGGCAGAGCATCCGGATCGCGTGCTTGACGGTGACCCGGTGCAGCGGGCCGAGGTCGGCGTTGATGACGAGGACGGCGTCCACCGGGCTCTCCCTTCACAGTCGGCGGTACGGCGACGACGGGAACGCGAGAGGCGTCAGTCGTGCCCTCCGGGCCAGGGACCGTGTTCCCGGCAGCCGTCGCCGAGCAGCCACGACGTCATCGTGGTGGCGGATCGCAGCGACATCGACGGCTCCTGGAACGGCGGCTGACCTTGCGCGCTCACGGTAGATCGATTCGGGAATCGCGGGCAACGTATTTCGATCCGTCGTCGGCGGGCCGCCGCTGCCGTCCGGCCCGCCCGGCCCGCCGGGCGGCGGTGAGCGGTCTGTCGATCCGGGCGGTCATCTGCACCACCAGCTCGCTGTCCAGCAGCGGGCGGTTCACCTCGGCCGCCACCGACAGCGTTGGTGTGGAGATCGACCGCCAGATCGCGGTCAGCCCGGCGCCGAGGCCGACGAGCGCCACCGCCGCCCGGGTGGTGGGGGAGCCGGCCGCGGCGGCGGCACTGACCCCGACGACCGCGAGCAGCACCACGAGCAGGGGCGCCAGCACCGGCCAGAAGATGCCCCGGGCCGCCTGCGCCACCAGCTTCCGGTCCCGGATGACGACGTTGCGGGCGATCACCGCCCAGTTCTCCTCGTCCAGCAGGTCGCGTGGGTGCAGGCCGCCGGTCAGGACGTCCTGCCACAGGTCGCCCTGGTTGCGCAGCTCGCGGGCCAGCTCGGCGAGCCCGGCCTCGCCCGGATCGCCCACTGTGGCCCGGCCGACAGCGGTGGCCCACGCGGCGAGCGAGCGGCGCACCACGGCGGCCGAGTACGGCGGCAGCACGCTCGCCAGCTCGTCCAGCCACCTGCTGATCTGGAGGTGCCGGCCGCCGAAGCGCGCGGCGAGCTGGTCGGCGTCGCCGCGCCGGACGGTGTCGGCGAGCGAGCGCCCGAGCCGGTACGCCACCCCGACCCGGTGGTTCGTCGCCATCGTCCACCGCAGCACGTCGATGTTGAGGTCGTCGAGCGCGCGCAGCAGCGGTTCCCGGTCGGCCCCGGTGGCACCCCGGGCGGCGGCGGTGGACGGCACCGTACGGCCTGGCGGGGTCAGCGGCGCGATCTGGGCCAGCGCCACGTCCACGCCGTCGAGGTACATGCCGAGCCGGTGCCGCCCGGCCAGCTCGGTCAGGTTCGACAGCTTCGGCGGCGCCGGCGTCTGCCGGTGCCCGTCCCCGGTCAGGTCGGCGGTCTGCGCGTGGTGGTAGGCGTCCGCCATCGACCAGCCGAGCCGCAGCGCGGTGACCACCGCGGTCCGTTCGTCCCGTGGCGTCCCGTGCCCCTCGTCGCGCCGATCCCGCGTCGCGGTGCTCACCGCCCGACCTCCCGTGTCACCGGATCAGTCGAGCGTAGAGGCGTTTTTGGTCGCTTATGACCGTTTCGGTGCGGCCCGGCCGGCCAGCAGCCCGCGCGGACGGATCGAGCGGACCGGCTCGGCCGCCGCCCTCTCGGCACGGAGGATGTGGTTCGCCGCGATGATCCCGGTGGCCGCCGACCGTTCCATCAGCGCGCTCGGGAACTCCGTGCGGATGCCGTCCCCGGCCAGGTAGAGGCCCGGCGCGTCGGTCTCCACCCCGGGACGCCAGGCGTTGCTGCCGGGCGTGAACGCCGGCGCCTGCGCCTCGACCCGGGCCCGCAGCTCGCGTACCCGCAGGTCGGCCACCTCCGGCCAGAGCGCGGTCAGCTCCCGCAGCATCCGGTCGGCCAGCTCGTCGGCCGGCACGTCCGGCTCGCAGGCGTACGCGTGCAGCTCCAGCACCGAGCCGCCGGTACGCTCGGCCCAGCGGCGGGGCTCGTCCTCCAGCCGGTGGTAGAGCGTCACCGAGTCCAGCGTGGGCTGCCGGGAGACGCCGCTGAACACCGCGCGATCGGCCCGGACGTCCCCGTCCATCCAGTAGCGCGCCACCGCGTACGGCGGGCCGGGTCTACCGAACGCGGGCATCCGCGCCACCAGCTCGGGTGCCGCCGCGACCAGGCCGGGGGAGGCGTCGACCAGCGCGGCCAGTGCGGGCGGATCCACCGCGAGCACCACGTGCGGCGCCTCCCAGGCGTCACCGTCGGCGTCGGTGACCCGCCAGCCGTCCGGGGTACGGTCCAGCCGGGCGGCCGCCGCGCCGGTCAGCACCCGGCCGCCGTGCTTCTCGACGTGCCGGGTGAGCGGCTCCCAGATCGCCGTGCCGTAGTCCCGGTCCGGGCAGTCGAAGGCCAGCCCTTCCGGGTTGCCGAGCAGGTAGAAGTGGAACTGCGCGATCATCTCGGCGGCCGACATCTCCGCCTCGTGGTTGAAGAACGAGTGCGAGAAGACCTCGAACAGCATGGCCCGCGCCCGGTCCGGCAGCCGTAGGGAGGTGAGCAGCTCGTCGGCGGTCCGCTCGTCGAACTCCTCGTAGGTGCGTACCGGGTCGTAGGTGAGCAGCGGCAGCGCCGCGTCCCGGTCCATCGCGCGCAGGTCGGCCAGGCGCAGGCTGGGGCTGCGCAGCAGCAGCGCCAGCAGGTTGGCCGGCGGCGCGGGCGGCAGCTTGCCGAACTCCTCGGTGGGCCACTGCTCGGACAGGATCGGGTAGCCCGGGACCGGCTTGAGGAAGCCCAGCGCCGGGTCGACCCGGCGCAGGATCGACCGCCAGTTCCAGTACTGCCGGAAGAACGCGTGGAAGCCGTGCTCGTTGCGCTGGACGCCGTCGGGCAACGCCTCCGGCCAGGCGCCGAGTCGTCCGCCGAGGTGCGGCGCCGCCTCCAGCACCGTCACCGCCACCCCGCGCTCGGCCAGCACCACAGCCGCCGACATGCCGGCGATGCCGCCGCCGACCACGAGCGCCGGGACCGGTCGCGGCACGCGGTCGGCGCCACCGCCGCCCGGGTCCACCACGTGCTCGCGTACGCCGATCAGGCGACCTACCACTTGCGACAGACCCACGGGGCATCCTCCAGTCGGCGGTGCTCACAGTCTGCCGCCTCGGTGGGCAACCCGCTGGGTGCGCCTCGGCGGGGGTTCACGGCAGGCAGCGGCGTGGCCGGTCCGACGGCGGCCAGACGTACTCCAGGTCGGGGGAGACGTCGCCGAACAGCGGTGCGTAGTGGACCGGGTCCTTGCGCAGCAACGACGACCGGTGGCTGCGGTGCAGGTCGTCGCGGCCCAGCCAGGGCGGCAGCTCACCGGCGGCGGCCAGCTCGTCCTGGGTACGGATCACCGAGATGCCGCAGGCAGTCGCGAGATCGGTGGCGAGCGTGCCGGCGCAGGTGTCGGCCCGGCCCGGCTCGCACCACACCGCGCACATGTCCAGCCCGTACCGGGTCAGCGCCTCCTCGTACCCGGCCCACATCTTCACCGCGGGGTGGTTGCGCCAGCCGTAGTCCGGCCGGGTCAGCCCGCGCAGCACCTGGATCGCCTCCACGCGCTGCTTGCCCAGCCGCTTCTGGTCCAGCGTGCGCGCGCTGGCCAGGAAGTCCGGATACGGCAGGAACGTCTGCATGCCGGTGCTCTACCCGTACCCGGCCCCGCCATGCGTTCATGATCGCCGGGGCTGCGCACATCGCGAGCGGCTGACTACGATCCGGACATGGCCGAGCCACTGCGCGACCGCGCGCGCCGCGCGACCGGCTGGCGGCTCCGGATGAACGGTGACGAACGCCCCCACTACGTGGTCTGCGGCTCCGACCCGCTCGCCTACTGGGTGGTCCGGTCGCTGCTCGCCACCGACAGCGCCGACGGCCAGGTGCGGGTCACGCTCGTGGTGCCGGGCCGCCGCCGGTCCGAGGGCCCCGACGGGCGGGACGTGCCGGGGGTACGGGTGGTCACGGCGGAGCGGCTCGACGAGGCCGCGTTCCGCCGGGCCGGGCTGGCCGGGGCGGCCGGGCTGGCCCTGCTGCACCAGGACGACGTGGGCAACATGCACGCCGCGCTGTGCGCCCAGGAGGTCGAGTCGAGGCTGCGCCTGGTGGTGCGGATGTTCAACACCAACCTGGCGGACGGGCTGCGGCAGCTCTTCCCCGACTCGGCTGTGCTCTCCGACGCCTCGATGGCCGCCCCCGCCTTCGTCGCCGCCGCGCTGGGCGAGGTGGCGCCGACCCACTTCCGGCACGCCGGGCGCACGCTCTACGTGGCCCGCCGCGACGACGTACGCCCGCAGGACGTGGTCTGCGGCCTGGCCGTCACCACCGACCCGGACCTGGTCCGGGTGCTGCCCGCCGACGAGGCGGCGGCCGACGTGGTGCTGGCCGAGGCGACCGGGCGGCCGGCGGGCACCGAGGTCGCCGCGCGGCGCCTGGTCCGGGCGCGGCGGCGCCGGCAGCCGGTCGCCGTCCTGCTGCGCGCGGTCCGCCACTTCGCCACCCGCAAGATCGGCATCGCGGTGCTGGTGCTGCTCGCGGTGATCGCGGCGCTGGGCTGGCTCAACGCCCGGGCCGCCGACGTGAGCTGGAGCGAGGCGGTCTACCTGACGCTGGTCACCACGCTCACCGGCCAGGATCCGGACGTCAACAAGCCGGTCGCGGCCCAGGTGATGCAGGTGGTGCTCAACCTGGCCGGGCTGGCGCTGATCCCGCTGATCACGGCCGCGGTGGTCGACGGCATCGTCAACGCCCGGCTGGCGCTGCACGCCGGCCGGGTGCAGCCGGACCGCTCCGGGCACGTGGTGATGGTCGGGCTGGGCAACATCGGCACCCGGGTGATGGCGCAGTTGCACGATTTCGGCGTCGAGGTGGTGGCGATCGACAAGAACCCGGACGCGCGTGGCGCCGCACTGGCGCACCGGCTGGGCGTGCCGCTGATCGTGGGCGACGCGGGCCGGGAGGAGACGCTCCGGTCCGCCTCGGTGGACACCTGCCAGGCGCTCGTGGTGGTCTCCACCGACGACGGGACGAATCTGCGGGCCGCGTTGATCGCCCGGTCCCTCGACCCGGATCTGCGCGTGGTGCTGCGGCTGTTCGACGGCGACTTCGCCGAGCGGATCCAGCAGGCGTTCGGCATCGGCATCTCGCGCAGCGTGTCCTATCTGGCCGCGCCGGCGTTCGCGGCGGCCCTGCTCGACCGCGCGGTGGTCGCCACCATCCCGGTCGACCGGCACGCGCTGCTGGTCACCGAGGTGCCGGTGGTGGCCGGTTCGCCGCTGGACGGGCGTCCGCTGAGCGCCGTGGCCCGGCCCGGCGAGGTACGCCTGCTCGCGTACACCCGCCCGAACCAGAAGGCCGACTGGTCGGCCGACCCGCGCATGGTGATCCAGGCCGGTGACCGGCTCACGGTGGTGGCCCGGCGGGCCGGGCTGACCGCGCTGCTCCGGGAGACCACGCCCGCGCCGCCGCCGGCGCCCACCGGCCCGCCCGCCGCGCGCCGCCCGCAGGAATGACCGGGCGCGTCGGCTCGGTCAGGCAGGTCGGCGGCGGCGGACGGCGTACCCGAGCGCGCCGAGGGCGAGCACGCCGAAACCGGCGAGCACGCTCGGCAGCGGCAGGTTGACCGCCAGCACCAGGCAGCCGACCAGCCCCAGCGCGGCGAGCAGCCGTACCGGGACGCGCCGGGCCGGGTCCGGGCCGAGCGTCAGCGCCGACGCGTTGGTGATCGCGTAGTAGACCAGCACCGTGCAGCTGGAGAAGCCGATCGCGCCCCGGACGTCGCCCACGGTCACCACGACGGCGACGACAGCGGCCACCGCCAGCTCGGCGCGGTGCGGCACCCGGTGACGCGGGTGGACCGCCGCCAGCGCGGCCGGCAGGTCCCTTCGGCGGGCCATCGCCAGCGTGGTCCGGCCGACGCCCGCCAGCAGCGACAGCAGCACGCCGGTCACCGCGACTGCCGCACCGGCCCGGACCAGCCAGGCCAGCCCCGGGTGCCCGGCGGCGGTCACCACCTCGACCAGCGGCGCGTCCGTGGACGCCAGCCGGTCGGCGCCGAGCACGCCGAGCGCGACCACTGCCAGCGTCAGGTAGATCGCCAGCACCGCGCCGAGCGCCAGCGGCACCGCCCGGGGGACGGTGCGCTCCGGGTCGCGTACCTCCTCGCCCAGCGTGGCGATCCGCGCGTACCCGGCGAAGGCGAAGAACAGCAGGCCGGCGGCGGTCAGCACGCCGCCTGCGCCGATCCCGGCCGGTGCGGTGAGCCGGTCGGTGGCCACCTGCGGCGCGCCGGTCACCGCGACCACGGCGAGCACCGTGAGCACCACCGCGACGAGGACCCGGGTGGCGGTGGCGGTCTTGCCGATCCCGCGCAGGTTCACCGCCGTCACCGCCACCACCGCGAGGACCGCGACGAGCCGCGCCCGCCCCGGCCACAGGTACGCCCCCACGGTCAGCGCCATGGCCGCGCAGCTCGCCGTCTTGCCGACCACGAATCCCCAGCCGGCGAGGAAACCGGCAAACGGGTGGAGGCGTTCCCGGCCGTAGACGTAGGTGCCGCCGGACTCGGGGTAGCGGGCGGCGAGCCGGGCCGAGCTGGTCGCGTTGCAGTAGGCGATGAAGCCGGCCACCGCCAGCGCGACGAGCAGGCCGGTGCCGCCGGCCGCCGCCGCGGCCGGGGCGAAGACCACGAAGACACCCGCGCCGAGCATCGAGCCGAGACCGATGACGACCGCGTCGGGTACGCCGAGTCGCCGTGCCAGCTGTTCCACACCGGCAGCCTAGGAGGCCGGGGTGAACACGGGGTGCCGTCGTCCGCTCAGCGCGGCGCGGACCACGCGACCGGCCGGCCCCGGTCGCCGAGGCGGCGGGGCAGCGGCAGGTCGTCCCAGGGCACCCGGCGCAGCAGGCGGTCCAGCAGCAGGCCGAGCAGCAGCCCGGCGACCGAGTCGGTCAGCCAGTGCCAGCCCAGGTAGACGGTGGTGCAGAAGACCACCGCCGGGGGCACCACCCGGACCACTGTGACCAGCCGGGGCGGCACGGTACGGCCGAGCGTGCGCACGAGTGGGGCCAGCAGCAGGGCCAGCACGCCGTACCAGACGATCGCGTTGGCGACGTGCCCGGACGGGTACGACTGCGCGAAACGCACCGGCAGGTCGTGCTGGAACAGCGGCAGCGTCTGCTCGGGCGACAGGAACGGCTCCTTGACCGAGGCGCTCGGCGCCGGGCGGGCCGTCCACACCTTCAGCGGCCCGATCGTGAAGAACGTGAGCACGAACCCGACCACCGGCGGCAGCAGCGGCCGCACCGAGCGCAGCCGCAGCGCCAGCAGCACGCCCAGCCCGGCCGCGAGCAGCGTCAGCGGAGTGCCCTGGCCGAGCAGGTTCAGCGTCATCGCCACCCAGCGGGCGGCGGCCGGGCGGTTCTCGTCGGACCAGTCGGCGACCGCCCGGTCGAGGCCGAACAGGTGGCCGGAGGCGAGCGCGACGGTCAGCGCCACCACCGCCGCGAGCAGCAGCCCGTCGAACCACCACCCGGCCGGCCGGACCGGCCGCAGCCGCAGGTTACCGCGTACCCCCGAGGTCTGACGCACGCGACCACGCTACCGGCCGCGGGCGGCGGCCGGACGGCGCGGGCATCGGCGGCTGTGTGCCCAGCCACGAAGGGAAGCGCGGCGCGGGGGTCAGCGGTCACACTGGTTGCCGTGCGGATCACCTCGGCTCTCGTCGACCCGGCGCTGCTCGACCTCCCCTGGTCGACCCCGCTGGAGCAGTGGCCTGCCGAGCACCTGGTGGCGCTGCCGCAGGGCATCTCCCGGCACATCGTCCGGTTCGTCCGGCTCGGCGGGTACGTCTACGCGGTGAAGGAGACCGGCGAGCGGGTCGCCGAGCGCGAGTACGACCTGCTGCGGGCGCTGGAGCGGATCGACTTCCCGTCGGTCGAGGCCATCGCGATCGTGGCCGACCGGCAGACCGACGACGGCGAGCCGCTGGACCCGGTGCTGATCACCCGGCACCTCCAGTTCTCGCTGCCCTACCGGGCGCTGTTCTCCAACACACTGCGCCCGGAGACGATGAACCGGCTGCTGGACGCGCTGGCCGCGCTGATCGTGCGGATGCACCTGACCGGGTTCTTCTGGGGCGACTGCTCGCTGTCGAACACGCTGTTCCGGCGGGACGCGGGCGCGTTCGCCGCCTACCTGGTCGACGCCGAGACCGGGGCGCTGTACCCGTCGCTGTCCAACGGCCAGCGCGGCGAGGACCTGGAGATCGCCCGGGTCAACATCTTCGGCGAGGCGCTCGACCTCCAGGCCGCCGGCCTGCTGCACGAGTCGATCGACCCGGAGGTGGTCTGCGAGGAGGTCGTGCGGCGCTACGAACGGCTCTGGCACGAGATCACCTACGAGCAGCAGGTCGAGCGCACCGCCCGGCACGACATCGAGCGCCGCATCCGCCGCCTCAACGAGCTGGGCTTCGACGTGGCCGAGGTGGCAATGTCGACAGTCGACAACGGGCGCTACCTGGTCCGGCCGAAGGTGGTCGACGCCGGCTACCACACCCGGCGGCTGCTGCGCCTGACCGGCCTGGACGCGGAGGAGAACCAGGCCCGTAAGCTCCTCAACGACCTGGACGCCTACCGGCTGGAGAGCGACCTGACCGACGAGCAGCAGGCGGCGCACCGCTGGCTGACCGAGGTCTTCGAGCCGGTGGTCCGGGCGGTTCCCGGGCACCTGCGCCGCAAGCTGGAGCCACAGGAGCTGTTCGCCCAGATCATCGAGCACAAGTGGCTGCTCTCCGAGCAGGCCGGGCGGGACGTCGGGATGCGTCAGGCGGTCCAGTCGTACCTGGCCGACGTGCTGGTGCACCGCCCGGACGAGCAGGCGGTGCTCGGCGTCGAGGTGCCCACCGTCTGACGCCCGGGCGGATCACTCCACCCAGTCGCCGCCGCGCATCACCCGTACCACGTTCAGGTCGTCGTCCAGCACCACCAGGTCGGCGCGCAGCCCGGCGACGAGCGCGCCCACCCGGTCGCCCAGACCGATCGCGCGGGCCGGGGTGGTGGCGACCATCCGGCAGGCGTCCGGCAGGGCCACGCCCGCGCCGACCGCGTGCCGCAGCGCCGCGTCCATGGTGAGCGTGCTGCCGGCGATCGCGTCGTTGTGACTGAGCCGGGCCACCCCGTCGGACACGGTGACCGCCTGGCCGCCCAGCTCGTACTCGCCGTCGGGCATCCCGGCGGCGGCCATCGCGTCGGTGATCAGCGCGGCCCGCTCCGGACCGGCCACCGAGGTGGCGAAACCCAGCATGCCGTCGTGCAGGTGCACGCCGTCGGCGACCAGCTCGCACACCACGTTCGGGGCCTCCAGCAGCGCCACCACCGGGCCGGGCTCGCGGTGGTGCACCGGGCGCATCCCGTTGAACAGGTGGGTGCCGACGCTCGCGCCCGCGGCCACCGCCGCCCGGGTCTGCTCCCAGGTGGCGTCGGTGTGCCCGACCGCCGCGACCACGCCGTGCGACACCAGCAGCTCGATCGCCTTGGTGGCGCCGTCCCGCTCGGGAGCGATGGTGACCATGCGGACGGCGCCTCCGCCCAGCTCGATCAGCTCGGTCAGCTCGCCGGTGGACGGGTCGCGCAGGAACTCCGGGTTCTGTGCGCCGCAGCGGTCGGCGGACAGGTACGGGCCCTCGAAGTGGATGCCGGCGAGCACGCCGGACTCGACCAGCGGTCGGTAGGCGGCGGTGGCGTCGCGCATCAGCTCGAACGGGGAACTGACCAGGCTCGCGAGCAGCGTGGTGGTGCCGTGCCCGAGGTGGAACGCGGCGGCCTGCCGCGCCGACTCCGGGTCGCCGGTGGTGAACGTGTGCCCGCCGCCGCCGTGGGTGTGCATGTCCACGAAGCCCGGCACGATCCAGTGCCCGTCGCGCACCGACGGGTACTCGGCGACAGCGGTGATCCGCCCGTCCGCGATCTCCACGCAACCCTGCCGGATGACGCCGGTCGGGGTCACCACCTTGCCGGTCACGCGCCGGGTCATCGACTCTCCTTCGCCAGGGTGTCCAGGGCCAGCAGGGCGGCGCCGAGGCAGCCGGCCTCGTCGCCGAGGTCGGCCGCGACCAGGCGCGGCTCGCGGTGGAACGTCAGCCGCTCGCGCAACGCCCGCCGCAGCGGGTCGAACAGCCGGGCACCGGCCTGGGCCAGCCCGCCGCCGAGCACCACTGTCGACACATCGTAGAGCGCCTGCCCGGTGGCGAGTCCGTCGGCGAGCGCCTCGACCGCCTCCTGCCACACCTCCACGGCGAGCGGTTCACCTGCGGCCGCGCGGTCGGCCACCTCGGCGGCGGTGGTGGGCGCGCCGGACAGCTCGGCGTACCGGCGCCCGATCGCCGAGGCCGACGACACCGCCTCCAGGCAGCCGGTCCGCCCGCACCCGCAGCGCGGGCCGCCGGGGCGTACCAGGATGTGGCCGATCTCCCCGGCGGCGCCGTGCGCGCCGGTGGCGGCGAACCCTTCGACTACGTGGGCGGCGGCGATGCCGGTGCCGATGGCGACGAACAGGACGTGACCGGCGTCCCGCCCGGCCCCGAGCCGCGCCTCGGCCAGGCCGCCGGCACGCACGTCGTGGCCGAGCGCCGCGGGCAGTCCCAGCCGCGTGCCCGCCAGCTCCCGCAGGGGTACGTCCCGGAAGCCCACGTTCGCCGACCAGACCGCCACGCCGCGCGCCTCGTCGACCACACCGGGTACGGCGATGCCGCAGGCCACCGGCGTACGGCCGTCGGCGCGGGCCTTGCCGGCCAGCCCTTCGGCCACGTCGAGGATCGTGCCGACCACGGCCTCCGGGCCGCGCCGGGCGTCGGTGGCGTGCCGTTCGGTGTGCACTGTCGTGCCGTCCGGCCGGACCAGGGCGCACTTCATCCCGGTGCCACCCACGTCCAGCGCGACGACGACCTCGTCGCCGGCGCTCACGCCGTCTGCCGGCCGCGCATGCGCTCACGGCCCTCGCTGCGCTCGGTGCGTTCGCTCATGCCAGTACCACGGACCGGGTGAGGTGACGGGGCGCGTCCGGGTCGAGGCCGCGGCTGGTGGCGAGCGCGACCGCGAAGCGCTGGGCCAGGATCAGGTCGGCCATCGGGTCGACCGGGTTGCGGCCGGCCGACCAGCTCGTCAGCACCGTGCGCCAGCCGTGCGTGCGGCTGTGCACGAACGCGGCGCCGGTCGCGGCGACGTCCTCGGGCAGGCCGTCCGGGATCTCGCCGAGCGCCCAGACCAGCCGGCCGGGTGCGGCGACCGAGATCGGGCCGTGCCGGTAGTCCATGGCCGGGTACGCCTCGGCCCAGAACGTGGCCGCCTCGCGGCACTTCAGCGCGGCCTCCTGGGCCAGCCCGACGGTCCAGCCGCGGCCGAGGAAGGTGACCTGCTCGATGCCGGCCGGGTCGATCGGCAGCGGGGCGCGGACGGCCACCTCGGCGTCGGCGGCCAGGCGGCCGAGGTCCTCGCCGAGGTGGGCACGCAGCAGCGCGAGCGCGGTGGTGGCGAAGCGGGTCTGCACCACCGACCGCTCGTCGGCGAAGGGCAGCGCGACTGTGGCGTCGGCGAGCGTGACGGCGGCCGAGTCCGGGTCGCCGACCAGGACCGTGGTGGGGATCCGCCCGCGCAGCGCGGTGAGCAGGTCGAGCACCTCGGTGGTGGTGCCGGATCGGGTGATCGCGATGAGCCGGTCGTAGTGGCGGCCGGCCGGGAACTCGCTGGCCTGGAAGGCGTCGGTCTCGCCCTGGCCGGCGGCCTCGCGCAGCCCGGCGTACGCCATGGCCATGAACCACGACGTGCCGCAACCGACCACGGCGACCCGCTCGCCGGGGCGCGGCAGGTGCGCGGCGACGGTCGGGGCGAGTCGCGCCGCCTCCCGCCAGCAGTCGGGCTGGCTCGCGATCTCCGCGTGCACGTACGCCATGACAACTCCTCGCCGAGGGAGACCTTGCGCAATACGGCGCGATATGGCCGCCTTTCGCGCGTCATTCTGCGCGAAGTGGGGTGGCCGTGGCAACCGTCTCCCAGTTCGCGCAGCGCAGGGTTTTGCGCGGACCCAGTTTCGCGCACTAGTGTGCACGCAACCGATCACCGTTCACGCATAGTCTTGGGGAGGGCCCCGCGGTGGACCGCTACGCGCGCTGGAACGCGCTGCTGGAGATGCTGACCGACAGCGGGCGGGTCACCGTCGAGGAGGCGGCCGAGCGGCTCGACGTCTCCCAGGCCACCATCCGCCGCGACTTCGACCAGCTCGCCCAGCAGCAGATGATCACCCGTACCCGGGGTGGCGCGGTCGCCAACGGCGTCTCCTACGACCTGCCCCTGCGCTACAAGACCGCGAAGCACTCGGCCGAGAAGCAGCGGATCGGCGCGGCGGCCGCCGCGCTCGTGTCGCCGGGCACCGTCGTCGGCCTCAACGGCGGCACCACGAGCACCGAGGTGGCGCGGGCGCTGGCGGTCCGTCCCGATCTCAACACCAGCGCGGAGGGCGCCCAGCTCACGGTGGTCACCAACGCGCTGAACATCGCCAACGAGCTGCTGGTGCGTTCGCGGATGAAGGTGGTGGTGGCCGGCGGCGTGGTCCGGCCGAAGTCGTTCGAGCTGGTCGGCCCGCTCGGCGGGGCGCTGCTGCGCGAGGTCACGCTGGACGTCGCGCTGCTGGGCGTGGACGCGATCGACCCGCAGCTCGGCGCCGCCGCGCACCACGAGGGGGAGGCGGCCATGAACAGCCTCATGGTGGCCCGGGCCAAGCGGGTCGTCGTGATAGCCGACTCCTCGAAGCTCGGTGGGCACGCGTTCGCCCGGATCTGCCCGGTGGACCGGGTGGAGACGCTGGTGACCGACTCCGGTGCGTCCCCCGACGTGGTGGCGGCGTTCCGCGACGCGGGCGTGCACGTCGTCTGCGCCTGACCTCACCCGACACGCCGACACTGCATACCGGGTATTGCCTTCCGGTGCATACCGCGTATGGTGTCGCTGACGCCTACTTATCGGGGGAGGTCAGCTGTGTCGGCTGTCCTGGAGATCGAAGGTCTCCGCAAGACGTACCGGAGCCGGAAACGCGGGGTCCGCCACGCGCTCGACGGCTTCGACATGCGAGTCGAGGCCGGCCAGGTGCACGGCTTCCTCGGCCCGAACGGCTCGGGCAAGACCACCACGCTGCGTACGCTGCTCGGCCTGATCAAGCCGAACGGCGGCCGGATGGCCATTCTCGGCCAGGAGCTGCCGCACGCGCTGCCGGCGGTCGCCGGGCAGGTCGGCGCCATCGTGGAGAGTCCGCAGTTCTTCCCGCACTTCTCCGCTCGCGACACGCTGGGCCTGCTGGCCCAGGCCGGTGAGCTGCCCAAGCAGCGCGTGGACGAGGTGCTGGAGCTGGTCGGGCTGCGCGACCGGGCCGGCGAGCGGGTGAAGACCTACTCGCTCGGCATGAAGCAGCGCCTCGCCGTGGCCTCCGCGCTGCTCAAGAACCCCGAGCTGCTGATCCTCGACGAGCCCGCGAACGGCCTCGACCCGGGCGGCATCCGGGAGATGCGCGGGCTGATGCGGGATCTGTCCGAGAGCGGCATGACGGTGGTGCTCTCCAGCCACATCCTGGGCGAGATCCAGCTCATCTGCGACTCGGTCACCATCATCTCGCTCGGCCGCCGGGTCGCGTTCGGGCCGGTCGAGCAGGTGCTCGCGGCCCACTCCCAGAACTCCGTGCGGGTCCGCCTGGAGGCGGTGAGCGACCTGCCCCAGGCCGCCGACGCGCTCACCCGCGCCGGGGTCCGCGTCGCCGCCGAGCCCGACCACCTGGTGCTGTCCGGCGTGGACAAGCCGGCCACCGTCAGCCGGCTCCTCGCCGAGCAGGGCCTCTACGTCAGCGAGCTCACCCCGGTCGCGGTCGACCTGGAGAGCGTCTTCCTCGAACTGACCGCCACCGCGCCGGTCCCCGGCCAGCACCGTCAGGTCGATCAGTCCGCCAAGGTCGACCAGACCGGCACCGCAGGAGGTTGGGGCGCATGAGCCTGTTCGTCACCGAGCTGCGCCGGCTCGGCAAGCGCCGGGTGACCCGGCTGATGCTCGTGCTGCTGGTGGTCGGCCTGGCCACAGTCGCGACCGCGTTCAGCTTCTCCAGCGAGAAGCTGTCGCCCGCCGCGGTGGCCGAGGCCGAGGCCAAGGCGAACAACGACTACCAGACCGCGATGACGGAGTGGAAGCGCACCATCGCCGAGTGTGAGGCGGCCCAGGCGCGCGGCGAGAAGACCGAGGAACGGTACGGCCCGAACTGCGGCAAGGACTACCAGCCGCAGCCCGACATGTTCGAGGCGAAGTGGTACCTGCCGTACCAGTTCGACTTCCGGGCCGAGTTCCCCCTGTTCATCGCCGTGTTCGCCGCCTCCGTGGCGCTGTTCGGCTTCATCGTCGGCGCCTCCTTCGTGGGCGCCGAGTGGAACACCGGCGGGATGATGAACCTGCTGCTCTGGCGGCCGAAACGGCTCACCGTGCTGGGTACGAAGCTGGCCGCCCTGCTCACCACCGTTTTCGGCCTGACCGTGGTGCTCGGCGCCCTCTGGACGGCGGCGTTCTGGCTGATCGCCAGCCAGCGCGGCAGCACCGCGAAGATGACCGCCGGAGTGTGGCAGTCGATCGGGCTGGACGGCCTGCGCGCGCTGGCGATGACGCTGCTCGTGGCGGCGATCGGGTTCGCGCTGGCCTCGCTCGGCCGGCACACGGCGATGGCGCTCGGCGCGGCGGTGGGGATCTTCGCGGTGAGCGAGATCGGCATCCGGATCGCGGTCGCCGTGCTCGGCGTCCAGTTCGGCGACCGGTACGTGCTGTCCACGTACGCCCAGTCGTGGTTCCTCAAGCAGGCGGAGCTGTTCGACTACGACACCTGCCAGTTCTCCCAGGGCTCCTGCGAGCCGGCCACGTACCTGGTCACCTGGCAGCAGTCGGCCGTGGTGTTCGGCGTGGCCCTGGTGGGCGCGCTCGTGGCCGCGTTCTGGACGATGCGGCGGCGGGACATCGCCTGACCTGGTCCGCGCCGCCGGCTCCCCCCGGCGGCGCGGACCCCGCGTCCGATGCGGCCGGGGGCGGCCCTGGTTACGCTGGGGCTCCCCCCGGCCGGCGCGTTCCGCGTGCCGGCCACCCGCCGTCGGAGAGGAGCGCCATGTCCGCCGACGCCTCGCAGCGGGCCGCCGTCGACCGGCCCGACCCGCCGGGGCCGACAGCGGCTACGCGCCACGCGGGTGCCGTCCCGCCGCCACGTACCGCGCCACCGGTCGAGTCCACGCCGCCGGACCGGTCCGCGCCCGTCGACGACAGCACGTCCCCCGACGACGCCGCGCCGTCCGGTGGTCCGGCGTCCACGCCGGCGCCGTCCGATGCGCCGGGCGACGGCCTCACCGAGCGGGAGCGGCGGATCCTGGCGTTCGAGGCGCAGTGGTGGAAGCACGCCGGTGCCAAGGAGCAGGCCATCCGGGACACGTTCGGGCTCTCCGCGACCCGCTACTACCAGCTGCTCAACGCCCTGCTCGACCAGCCGGCCGCGCTCGCCGCCGAGCCGGTGCTGATCGGCCGGCTGCGCCGGCTGCGCTCGTCGCGTGCCCGTAACCGGCGCCGCTGACGAGCGTCACTTCTCGTACGTGCGCAGCCCGTTGCCGATGGCGAAGAACGTCGGCGCCCACTCGCCGATGAAGATGCCCCAGCGGTCCGCCCGCGCCACCCCGGCGCGCTCCATGTGCTTGGAGAGGAACCAGCTGGTCATCGAGAGGCCGATGCTGACGAACCCGGCGAGGTAGGCGTGCTCCGCCCGGAAGCCGCTCTCGTGCAACCGCTCCAACATCTCGAATCCCCCTGTCGCCGGGACCGACCCGGTCGCGTCCGACGCTACCGAAAGTCCAGGGGCCATGACGCGCGGTTACCTCGATCGGGCCGGTGGCGGATGACCGGGCGCGGGCCGGGTAGGCGGCCGGCGACGACGAACGGAGGTCGACGATGGGGGCACCAGACCGCCGGTACGCGATCGGCAGCAGGCCGGCCCGCCCGGCCGCGGAGACGCCGGTGATGCGGGTGCGTTCCGCCTCCGACCCGGCACCCGGCCGGCCGGAGAACGAGGACGTGGTCTTCCGGTTCGGCCCGCTCGCCGGCGTCCTCGACGGGGCCACGGTGCCCGAGGGCTTCGACACCGGCTGCGTGCACGGTCCCGCCTGGTACGTCCGGCACCTGGCCGCCCGGATCGGCCTGGCGATCGCGGCCCGGCCCGCCGCCACGCTGATGAGCAGCCTCGCGGCGGCGATCCTCGCGGTACGGGCCGACCACGGCGAAACGTGCGACCTCGACCATCCCGGCACCCCGTCGTCCACTGTCTGCCTGCTGCGGCACAGCGGCGACCGGGTCGACTACCTGGTGCTCTGCGACAGCCCGCTGGTGCTCGACACCGACCGCGGGATCGAGGTGGTCACCGACGACCGGCTCGCGGACGCGGTTGCGGACCTGCGCCGCAGCGCCGCCGCGCTGCCCGACGGCGAGACCGACCCGGCGACCCGGTTCCGCCGCGCGACGACGGTGCAGCGGACCCGGATGAACCGCACCCATGGCTACTGGGCGGCGGCGAGCGACCCGGACGCGGCGTACCACGCGCTGACCGGGACGCTTCCGCTGCGCGGTCCGGGGGCGCTGCGGCGGGCCGCGCTGCTCAGCGACGGCGCCTCCTGCGCGGTCGACCAGTTCGGCCTGTTCGACTGGGTCGGGCTGCTGGAGGTGCTGACAGTGGAGGGCCCGGACGGCCTGATCGACCGGGTCCGGGTGGCCGAGCGGGAGCACCCGGACCGGCTGCGGCGACGCAAGCGCACCGACGACGCGTCGGCCGTGCTCTGCGAGTTCTACTCTCGGCCGTGACCACGCTCACGGCGGGAACGACCGGTCGGATGACAACGCAGCGTGAGGCGGGAACACCCCGGGGGTACGACCGGACGAGGCGGTCGGCCATAGCGGCAATCCCGCCCCAAAGGGGTGGACGACCCGGGTCACGCGCGGCAGACTGCGCGACGTGACGGGTGCTGTACGGCTGGAGCCGGTGGACGAGCGGAACCTGGAACCGTTGCTCTCCGTAGCGGCGGCCGAGGCGGAGCCGGAGGACGTCATGCCTCCGGTGGACGCCCCCGCGGGCTGGTCGCTGGCCCGCCGCGACGCGTTCCGCGAGTTCCACCGCGCCAGCCTCGGCGGGCTGAACGGCCCGACCGGCACGGCCATGTACGCGATCGTCTCCGGCGGCGAGGTGGTCGGCATGGTGCGGATGACCCGCCGGGACGAGCCGGGGACGGTGGAGACCGGCATGTGGCTGGGCCGGTCGGCGCGGGGCCGGGGCCTGGGTGCCGCAGCGCTGCGGCAGTTGCTGCACGCCGCTGCGGCGGCCGGGATGCGCACCGTCGTCGCTGACACCACGCCGGACAATGCGGGCGCTCTCTCCGTTCTTCGTAAATGCGGGGCGGAATTGCGCGAGGAGAACGGGAAGATCCACGCGACAATGTGTCTGGATTCCGCCCTCCCGATCCGCTGACACCATCGTTTGCCGAAGGGCAACCAGCCCGCGTCGTCCCTGCTCATCAGGGCTCCGGTGCGAGGTTTCTCCCTTCCTGCGACGCCTTTCGCGTTCGCCGGCGGAAATGTTTTGCGCATTTTCTGACGGGTACTGCCCGCCGGGTCCGCTGACGTGGGACACCGGTTGCAGGCCCCTTTTTCGCTGATCCCCGGCAGATGATTCCGGGCCTGCTCCACCCATGAGGTGTCCCTTCCGCCGGGGAGCGAGGGAGAACTGATGAAGAGCGGAGCTCGGATCGCCTTGGCGGTCGGTTTCGGATATGTCATCGGCCGCCGCCGGAAGCTGCGAACCGCACTCACCCTGGCTGCCGCGGTCGCGGCCGGCCGCGCCAGCCAGAACCCGGGCGGCCTGAAGCAGATGGCCACCGGCCTGCTGGGGACGAGCCCGCAACTGGGCAAGCTCGGCGCGCCGCTGGTCACCGCCGGCAAGGCCGCGGCGACCGCCGCCGCAGGCAGCGGCATCGACGCGGTCAGCGGCAAGCTGCGCGGCGGCGCCGACGCGCTGCGGCGCAGGTCGTCGGGCCGGTCCGGGGAGCAGCCGGACGACGGGCGGCGCTCGGCTCCCGACGAGGAGCAGGAGCTCGACGAGCAGCCGTCAACCCGCGACGACGAGGACCGGGGCAGCGATGACCGGGGCGGCGATGACCGGGACGGCGATGACCGGGACGGCGATGACCGGTACGGGCGGCCGGCGCCGGTGCGCCGTGGACGGGGGCGGTGACCATGGCCCCCAACAGCATCACCGACAGGGCCCGTGACCAGATCGGTGGCGAGCTGCGCAATCTCGCCTCCGCGATCGGGGAGCGGGTCGCGGAGGCGGTCACCGAGCGGGTCACCGGCGCCACCGGTCGGCTCAGTGAGTACGCCAAGCAGGGCGGCGGGCCCGGCCTGGTCGCCGCGGCCACCGGCGCGCAGAAGCTCGCCGACGGCGATTCCCCGCTGAAGGCGATGTTCCATGCCGGCCTGGCCGGCGGTAAGGAGAAGGTGATGTCGGCGTTCGGCGGCGGCAAGGGTGGCAAGGGCGGCAAGGGCGGGGGCAAGAAGCTCAAGGTCACCAACATCGTCGAGACCATCGAGGTCGGCGTGCCGGTCCGGGTGGCGTACAACCAGTGGACGACGTTCGGCGACTTCCCGAGCTTCATGAAGAAGGTCGAGCAGGCCGACTGCGACTCCGACGAGAAGATGACCTGGAAGGCGCAGGTGCTCTGGTCGCACCGGACCTGGGAGTCGACGATCGTCCGGCAGATCCCGGACCGGCTCATCCACTGGCGCTCCAAGGGCGAGAAGGGCTCCGTCGACGGCACGGTCAGCTTCCACGAGGTCGGCCCGGAACTGACGAAGATCCTGGTGGTGCTGGAGTACCACCCGCAGGGCTTCTTCGAGCACACCGGCAACCTGTGGCGGGCCCAGGGCCGCCGCGTGCGGTTGGAGCTGAAGCACTTCGTCCGGCACGTGATGACCGAGACCGTGCTCGACCCGGACTCCGTCGAGGGCTGGCGGGGCGAGATCGAGGACTCCCAGGTGGTCAAGGACCACGAGACCGCGCTCCGGGAGGAGCGGGGCGACGCCGGGCCGGCCGACGACGAGTACGCCGCCTACGACGAGGGTGAGGACTTCGACGACGACGAGTACGCCGACGAGCCGGTCCTGACCGCGCCGGAGCGCGCTCGCCAACGTCCGGCACGCGGGCAGCGTGAACCCGAGCGCCGCCGCCGCGTGCCGGAGCGTCCCCGCCGCCCGGCCGCCCGGCGCCGCGACGAGAGCTGACCGGACCGGCGGCCGGCGGGTTGAGCGCTCGCCGGCCGCCGGTTGAGCGCCGGCCGGTGCGGCGAGAGCCGAGCGGTCAGGACCGGCCGGTGGCGTACGACTCCAGGTGCGCGAGCTGCACCGGGTCCAGGGAGGGGCGGACACGGGTCCGGGCCGCCTCGACGTGCGCGGCGGTCACGGTGCTCGCCTCCAGCGACTCCCGCATGGCGGCCAGCGCCGCCTCCCGGATCAGCGCGGCGCAGTCGGCGGCGGAGAAGCCGTCCAGCTCGGCGCCGAGCGCGTCGAGGTCCACGTCCGGCGCGAGCGGGACGTCCCGGGCGGACGCCCGGAGGATCTCCGTGCGGGCCGGACCGTCCGGCGGCGGCACGTAGACCAGCCGTTCCAGGCGGCCGGGACGCAGCAGCGCCGGGTCGACCAGCTCGGGGCGATTGGTCGCACCGACCACCACCACGTTGCGCAGCGCCTCCACGCCGTCCAGCTCGGTCAGCAGCGCGGCCACCACCCGGTCGGTGGTACCGCCGTCGGTGGCCTGCCCGCGCACCGGGGCCAGCGCGTCCACCTCGTCCAGGAACACGAGCGTGGGCGCGGCCTGGCGGGCGCGGCGGAACAGCTCCCGGACCGACCGCTCGCTCTCACCCACCCACTTCGAGAGCAGCTCCGCGCCCTTCACCGACAGCACGTTCGCCCGCCCGGAACCGGCCAGTGCGGTCACCAGATAGGTCTTGCCGCAGCCGGGCGGACCGTAGAGCAGCACGCCGCGCGGCGGTGTCACGCCCAGCCGGGCGAACGTGTCCGGATAGGTGAGCGGCCAGAGCACCGACTCGGTGAGCGTCTGCTTGACCTCGTGCAGCCCGCCCACGTCGTCGAGCGTCACCGACGCCAGCTCCAGCGTGGACGCGGACATCGTGGTCGGCCGGACCACCTCCAGCGCGGCGGTGAAGTCGGCCATCGCCACGGTCGGCGTCTCCGCCGTCTTCTGCCGCAGCGCCGCGCGTACCCCGGCCTCGCGTACCAGCGCCGCCAGGTCCGCCGCGACGAATCCGGGGGTACGGGCGGCCACCTCGTCCAGCCGGACGTCACCGGCCAGCGGCACCTCTCGGGTCAGCACCGTCAACTGCTCCCGGCGCAGCGCCGCGTCGGGCAGCGGCACGGTGATCCGCAGCGCGAGCAGGTCCGGGCCGCGCAGCGCCGGGTCGACCGCCTCGGGGCGTCCGCTGGTGCACACCACAGCGGCGCCGGCCCGCAGCGTCTCGGCCACCACCTGCCGGAACACGGTGGCCAGCGGGCCCGGCTCGTCGGCCGGGGCGATCGACTCCACGTCGGTGACCAGCAGCACGGCGGGCCCACCGGCGCGTACCGCCGAGGCCGCCTCGCGCAGCCGGCGGGCCGCCGCGTCGTTGCTGAGCGCGGCCAGCTCGGGCGCCCAGAGCGGCCGGACGCCCGCGCCGACCCGGGCGGCGACCGCACGCACCAGCGCGGACTTGCCCGAGCCGGCCGGACCCTCCACCAGCACGCCGAGCGAGACGGTGGTGCCGAGCCGGCCCAGCACCTCGCGGTGGTGGAAGCCCAGGTCCAGCAGTTCGGTCAGCTCCTCGGCCTGTGCGCGCAGGCCGGGCAGCTCGTCCACGTCGGGTGCGTCCTCCGGGCCGAGCAGGTCCCCGCCGGGCTCCGTCCCGGCCGGCGTGGCTGGGGCGGAGACCCGCGCGGTGGGGGACGAGGACGCCGGACCGGAGCCGCGGGTGGCGGGGCCGTGTTCCCAGCCCACGACCGTGTCCATGGTGACGAGCGCGCCGACCGCCGGTTCGGCCGACACGACGGTGAGCAGCGTGCTCGTCCAGGCGTACCCGACGGAACTGGCCAGACTGCGCCGCGCGGCCTCGATCAGGCCGCGCACGGCGGCGTCCGGCAGCACGTCCTGCGGCAGCAGCGAGACGTCGTCCCCGGCGGTGACCACCTTGCCCAGCAGCGCGAGCCGCAGCATCTCCGGCGGGACCGCGGCGACCACCGCGGCCGGGCCGGACAGGGTGAGACGGCGTGCCGGGGTCGCGGGCAGCGGGCTCACCGTGACCTGGCCGCCGGCCCGCAGCCCGAGGTTGCCCAGCAGCAGGTCGTCGGCGTGCAGCAGGGCACCGCTGGTGCTCGGCTCGGCGGCGGCCGCGATGCCGGCGGTGACCCGGCGACCGGTCAGGCGCACCGGGTCGCCGGGGCGCAGCGCCAGCGCGGTGAGCACCTCGGGATGCAGACGTACCACGCCGCGGCGGGCGTCGAGCGCGGCCGACCGCAGCGTCGCGGTCAGGGTCAGGTCGGGTTCGGCCACCCGCCGACAGTAGCCGCCCCGATCATCGGGTGCCGGGTCAGCGCGGGCCCGGGTCGTCCAGCAGCGAGGGGTCGCGCCGGATCATCTCGGCCAGCCGGGCCGCCGGGTCGGACTCCAGCGGGTCGTGGCCGGGCGCGGGCACCGTCTTCACCGACATGGGCCACGCCGGCGGCGGCGCGGGCGGCGCCGCCGGGCCCACCGTCACCGCCGTGCCGGACCAGGAGACCCGCAGCGGGTACGCCTGCTCGCCCAGCTCCACGCGCAGCGTCACGGCCAGCCCTGGGTGCTCGGCCACCACCCGCCGGACCGCCTCGGCGACCTCCTCGACCGGGTCACGCCGCACCGGTGCCTCGCCACCGCGCAGCCGGTACGCGCCGTGCCCCGCACGCCCGTCGCCCGGCTCGTCCGCAGCCTCCACGGGTACGTCCCGCTCGGGCGTCCCGGCCGGCTCGCCGGGCATCGGTGCCCGGCGGCGCAGCGCCTCCTCGCGCCGTGCCATCCGGGCCAGTGTCTCGTCCAGATCACCTCTCATGGCGTCCACCCCTTCGCCAGACAACGGATCGAAACGACTGCCGGTTCAGCCTGCCCGGGATCGGGTGGCCCGGTCCAGCGCGCGGTCCAGGACGACGAGCAGGGCGTCCCGTACCGAGAGGCGGTCCCGGGCGTCGAACTGCACCAGCGGCACGTGCTCACCGATCGCCAGCGCCCAGCGGATCGACGGCAGGTCCAGGGCCAGCCGGCCGTCGAAGGCGTTGACGCCCACCGCGAACGGCAGCCCGGACCGCTCGAAGAAGTCGATCGCCGGGTAGCAGTCGTCGAGCCGGGCGCTGTCCACCACCACGAGCGCGCCGAGCGCACCCCGGGCCAGGTCGTCCCACATGAACCCGAAGCGCGCCTGTCCGGGCGTACCGAAGAGGTAGAGCTTCAGGCTGCGGTCGATGGTCACGCAGCCGAAGTCCATGGCGACCGTGGTGGTGGTCTTGCCGGCGACCCCGCCCGGGTCGTCGATGCCGATGCCGGCGGTGGTCATCTCCGCCTCGGTGGTCAGCGGCGCGATCTCGGAGATCGCGCCGACGGTGGTGGTCTTGCCGACACCGAACCCGCCGGCGATGAGGATCTTGACCGGGATCGGCGGCCGGGGCGCCGGCACCCGGCTGACGATCGGTGCCGGTTCGGCCGGCGGCACACCCGGCGGCAGGTACGGCAGCGGCGGCGTGGGCGGGGGCGGCGTGGCCCGGCCGATCAGCGGCGCCGGGCCGCCGTAGCGGCTCGGGGCGCTGTTGGCGGACGGCCCGCCCGTGGCGGCCGCCGGCCATTCAGGAGATCGCACGAAGTCCATCAATCACTCGCAGGATGATGTCGGGATCGAGGGCGTCGTCGACGTCCGCGACGTGCACGTCGAGATGGCCGGCGGCCCGCAGGTCGCCGACCAGCACCCGGGTCACCCCGAAGTGCATCCGGGTCCGGGCGGAGATCTCGGCCACCGAGACGGGCTCGGCGCAGATCGCGACGATCGCCGCCAGCTCCGGGGCCAACCGGGCGGTCACCGCCCACGAGGTGCTGCCCGGACGAGCGGTGACCTGGGTCTCCAGGCCGATCGCCGGGTCACCGTCCACCCGTCCGGAGGTCAGCACGAAGGGGCGTGGGCCGGTCGGCTCCCCGTCGCCCGCGTCCGGCTCCGGCACCGGAGCGGACGCGTGCAGGAAGGGGCGGATCCGGAAGCCGGGTTCCGGCTCCGGGTCCGCGCCGGCGGCCCCTGGGCTCATTGCTGTACGGCGTTCTTCAGCTCGGCGATCAGGCGCGGACTCAGGGCACCGCCGGCGCGGCCGGCGAAGAGCGTCATCTCGTACGCCACGGTGCCCAGGTTGGCCGTGCGGTCGGCGACGACGCCGAGCACCGAGCCGCTGCTGATCGCGCTGATCAGCAGGTATCCCTCGGCCATGTCGACGATCACCCGGTTGAGCGCGCCGAGCGCGTACCAGCTCGCGGCGCCCCCGGCGAGGCTGGTCATGCCGGAGACCACGGCGGCGAGCCGTTCCGCGTTGGACCGGTCCTTGATCGCGGACATGGCCATCAGCAGCCCGTCCGAGGAGACCGCGATCGCCTCCATCACCCCGGCGGTGCTGGAGGTGAACGAGTCGAGCAGCCAGTTGAAGGTGCGTGCCTCGGGACTGAGGTCGCCGGTGGTGCTCTGTTCGACGTTCTCGTGGAGGAAGGGGCTGGTCACCGTGATGGGTCCTCTTCGTAGCGGCGGTCGGTACTGACTTCGCGCAGAGCACGGGCGACGCCCGCCTCGAACTCGCTGATCCGGTTACGGACCTCGACGGGGTCGCCGGGGTCGGAGCTGGTGGGGGGCGCGGACTGCGCCGGGGAGACGGACAGGTTCGCGCCGGGCACCCGACGGCTGAGCCGGGGCCGTTCCGCGGCCGGGGGCGCGTGGTGGACGTCGCCCTCGGCCCGCCGTACCCCGTCCTGGAACGCCTCGACCAGGGCCCGGACGCTCGACGGGTCCGCCGGTACGCCGATCAGCGGCCCGCCGGTGGCCGGTCCGGCCGGTCCGGCCGGTGGTGCCGGTGGTGCGGCCGGCAGGTTCGCGCCGGGCACCCGCTGCCGGATCGGCGACCGGGTACCGGGCCGGCCGGCGGGCGGCCCGACCGGGCTCGGTCCGGTCGGCGCCGGCACGGCCGGGGATGGCCCGGCCGGCGTCTGCGGGCGGGCGCCACCGGGTGGCGGCACGAGCCCCGGCGCGGGCTGCGGCGTGACCGCCGGGCGGTGCTGCGGCGCGAGCCCGGGACCGTGCTGCGGGGCGAGCGCCGGGCCGGCCGGAGGCGGGACCAGGGCCGGACCGGCGGGCGGCGGCGCCAGGGCCGGGCCGGTGGGCGGCGTCAGGGTCGGGCGGGTGACCGGCGGCGTCAGGGTCGGGCCGGTCGTCGGCCCGGCGGCCGGGGGAGCGGCCGGGGCCGGGCCGACGACCGGTGTCGGCGGGGAGACGTGCCCGGGACGCGCCCCCGGTCCGGACGGCCGGGCCGCCGGCGGCCAGACCGGAGGCGGACCGCCGGTGGCCGGATCGGCGTCCTCGTCCGCCTCCGCGGTGTCGGCCTGGCTGCCGAAGGCGTTCCACGGGTCGCCGCTGGACATGCTGCGCGTGGCCCGGGTCAGCAACTCGGCGTCGAAGCCGGTCGGCGCCTCGGCGGCCGGTGGCTCCGGCTCGCGGGCGCCGGGCACCGCGGCCCGCCCGGCGCTGACGCCGACCGGTTCGGGGCGGCGGATCACGAGCGAGGCGCCCGGGATCTCCAGGGCGGCGGTGACGCCGCCACCGGGGGTGTGGCTCAGCCGGACGCTCCAGCCGTGCCGGCGGGCCAGCCGGCCGACCACGAACAGGCCGAGCACCTCGGTCGGGGCGAGGTCGAGGCGTTCCCGCCTGGTGAACCGGGAGTTCTCCTCGGCCATCCGGTCCTCGGTCAGGCCGATGCCGTGGTCGACGACGACCAGCCGGGCCCCGCCGTCGGTCAGCTCACCGGTCACCACCACGCGGGTGTGCGGCGGTGAGAACGAGGTGGCGTTCTCCATCAGCTCGGCGAGCGTCAGCACCAGGTCGCCGGCGATCGCGGGGGACGCCGCCACGCCCGGTGGCACCTCCACGTCGACGCGGGTGTAGTCCTCGATCTCGCCGAGCGCGAGCCGGACCACGTCGGCCAGCGGGACCGGCGCCACGTGACCGTCCGAGCCGGTGGCGCCGGAGAGCACCACCAGGCTGCCCGCGTTGCGGCGCAACCGGCTGGAGATGTGGTCCAGCCGGTAGAGGTGCTCCAGGCGGCCCGGGTCGGTCTCCTGCCGTTCCAGCCGGTCGATGAGCGCGATCTGGCGGCCGACGAGGTTCTGCGTACGGCGGCCGACGTGGCCGAACATCTGCGCCACGTTGCGCCGCCCGGCGACCTGCCGTTCGACCAGCCGGGCGGCGGTGTGCTGCACCCGGTCGAACGCGCGGGCCAGATCCCCGATCTCGTCCCGGGCGCTGACCTCCACCGGGTCGAGGCGTACCGGGGGGACGGTCTCGGACTCGTCGTCGGCGACGCGGGTCAGTTCGGCCTCGGTGACCCGGGCGACCCGCTCGGCGGAGCGGGTGAGCCGGCTCAGCGGCCGGGCCACCGTACGCGCCACAGTCATGCTCAGCAGGACCACGACGAGCAGGATCGCCGCCGCCGCGAGGCTGACCAGCCAGGCCGCCGTCAAGGCCTCCCGTTCCCGGGCGCGGGTCTCCGCGATGACGTCCGCGACGACCTTCTTCTCCACGAACTGGCCCAGCGTGATCATCGACCGGGCCGACGGGAACAGCACGTCCAGCGGCACCGGCGCGATCGCCCCGACCGGATCCCGGAGGCTGTCCACCAGGAACGTCGGGCTGGTTCGGGCGGCCACCGCCGCGTCGTCCAGCTCGGCCACCTTCAGCTGCTCGGGCGTGATCAGCTTGCGGAACCGCCGGTTGTCGACGTTGAGCCCCGCCATGCACGCCACGAACGACTGGGCCACCAGCGGATCGCCTGTCGCCTTGACCAGCACGATCTGGGTGGTGCACGAGCTCAGTGCCTCGTCGACGCGCAGCAGCGCGTCCAGGGCGAGCACCTGCCGTCCGGCCGCGGTGTCGGTGTCCACCTGGAAGGGCAGCCGCAACGCGTCGATCAGGGCGGTGTCGACCTCGCCGAACACGGTCAGGATCTGCTGCGGCGTGGCCCGGCCGGAGAGCGTGGCGTTGCGGACGTCCTCCAGCCGCCGTACCCCGTCGAGGCTGTCGCGGACCGCCGACGGCAGCGGCTCGGCGCGCAGGTCGGCGACCCGGTCGTCGACGGTGGCCGACTTCTGGATCAGCTCGGTGCGGCTCACCCGCCCGAGCAGCAGCCCGACCGAGAGCAGACGTTCCTGCTGGAGGTCCTGGACCAGGCTGCCGACCCGGCTCGCGACGCGGACGGTCTCGGCGGTGTCGGCGGCCCGCTGGGCGGTGGTCACCCGGTCGATGACGACCGGTACGGCCAGTCCGACCATGCTGAGCAGCGGAATGATCACCAGCAGGGCGAGCTTGCCCCGGATGCGTAACCTACCGAGCAGCATCGAACGGCCTCCACCGGTCGGCGTCGCCACCGTGCCCCACAGCGACCGGCTGGCGGTCGGCCCCGGGCCCGGTGAGCGGCGGGTCCGGGTGGACAGTGGGCTCCGGTGCGGCCTCGGCCGGTTCCCGGCGTGCCGGGGTGGCCCGGGACCGGTCCCGGCGCAGCGCGGCGACGTGCAGCGCGACGATCCCGGCGATCAGCAGAACCGCCGCCCCGGCGGCGATCCGGCCCAGCAGCCGGTCCCGCTCCAGGGCGTCGAGTCGTTCCACGAGCAGCGCGTCGAGCTGGTCGAGGATGACCGTGCGGAGCTCCTTGGCGGCGTTCTGGGCGCTGATCCCGGCGCGGGTGAGCTGGTCGGTGCTCGGCGCGGCCCGGCCGGCGCCGGGCGCCGAGTAGGTCGCGAACGTCTCCAGGGAACGCTGGTAGGTGTCCAGCGGGGTGAGCACGTTGGCGCCCAGGTCGGTGCTCTCCGAGCTGTCGACCGCCGAGCGCAGGTCGGCGACCAGGTCGGTGGCGGGACCGAGCGCGGAGACGCGCAGCTCGGCCAGCTCCGCGCCCACCCGCGCGCGCTCGGCGGCGGGGCGCTTGGCGGACAGCCGGGCCAGGTCGACGAGCCGCCCGGCCAGCACGGTCGCGGTGGGCAGGTCCCCGCCGATGCCGTCCTGGAGGAAGAACGAGTCGGAGCGGGGGTCGCGGATCAGCCCGGAGCTCTCCCGTACCTTGCGGTAGAGGGCCAGGAGCAGGTCGGACGCCTCGCCGTAGGCCCGGTACGCCGCCTCGGGGTCACCGATCCCGCGGTCCGGCAGCGCCTCCAGCTTGGCCCGCAGCCCGGCCCAGCGTTCGTGCGTGCGCAGCTCGTCGCCGACGGCGTTGTCCACCTCCGCGACGCCCTCGATGGCGGCGGCGAGCGAGGCGCGGGACACGGCCCCCTCGGCGACGGCGATGGCCTGGGCCTCCACCAGCGTGTCGGTGACCGGCCCGAGGGCCCGCAGGTAGCGGACGCCGAGACGTTCCCGGCTCGCCAGGTCGTGGTCGTCGGCGAAGTCACGTTCGGCCTGGACGAAGATCAGCCCGAGCGGGGCCAGCAGCGCCAGCACCAGGACCAGGGCGAGCGTGCGGCCCGGTACGGCGGGCCGCCGACGAACCCGCGACGCGGGGACTGTCATGGTGTGTCTCCTCCGGCGACGGCGGGGCGATCGGTGCCCCGGGAGGTCGCCGTACGCAGTCCCGTGCACCGGACCGGAAAAGTAGCCGAACCGGACGCGGGTGGGACCTCGGCCGATGAGTCGGCTTCACGTCAGTCCACTTTGGGTGACCCTGCGTCAGGGCGAATGGTACGTAGCGTGCGATCGTGTTGCCGAGAAGTGACATCGACGATGGTTTGCGCCCGTAGATGTGAATTCACATGATCCGAATACGTCCCGCTGGGATGCTCTGGACCTTTGGCGGATGACGGACGCTACGCGACGATCGGTGCAACCGGACAGACGTACGGCGGATCTCAGCGAATGCTCAGGCGTCGGCCCGTACCGTGTGGCGCATGAGATCAACCGCCGCGCGGCTCCGGCGCGCCCTGGCCGGCCGTCCGCGCCGCATCGTCGCCGCAGTTGTGGTGGTCGTTCTCGTCGCCGCCGCGCTGGTCTGGGCGGCCCGGCCGGACGGCACGGACTTCCGGACCGAGCCGGGGACGGTGACGGTGCGCTCCGGTCCCTCCGGCGACGAGCCGGTGGACCTGGACACCACGCTCTACCTGCCGGCGGACGCCTCGTCGTCCAACCGGGTACCGGCGGTGCTGCTGGCGCACGGCTTCGGCGGGACCAAGGACTCGGTCCGCTCCGACGCCGAGGACCTGGTCGCCCGCGGGTACGCGGTGCTCACCTGGACCGCCCGCGGGTTCGGGCGCAGCGGCGGTCAGATCCACCTGGACGACCCCGACTACGAGGTGCGGGACGCGCAGCGGCTGCTCGACCGGCTCGCGCAGCGGCCGGACATCCGCCTCGACGCGGTCGGTGACCCCCGGGTCGGAGTGGTCGGCGGCTCGTACGGCGGCGGTCTGGCCCTGCTGCTGGCCGCGCAGGACCAGCGGGTCGACGCGATCGTCCCGATGATCACCTGGAACGACCTGTCCCGGGCCTTCCTGCCGGAGAGCAGCGGCCGGCAGCCCACCGACGGCGTGTTCAAGAAGGGCTGGGCGGGCATCTTCTTCGGCGGCGGCGGGAACGCCGGCTCCGGTCCGGCCGGGCTCTCCGGGGCCACCGCCGCCGCACCGGAGGGCGCACCCCAGTCCGCCGGCCCGCCGAGCCCGCAGCCGGGCGCCGGGCCGGGCACCGGTCCCGGTCGCGCGCCGGCGGGCGCCGCCGACCTGTCCTGCGGGCGCTTCGCGGCCGACGTCTGCGCCGCGTACCTGCGCATCGCCACCACGGGCCGGGCCGACGCGGCGGCGGTCGAGCTGCTGCGCCGGTCGTCGCCGGCCGGCGTACTGGACCGGATCAAGTCGCCGACGCTGCTGGTGCAGGGCGAGGCGGACACGCTCTTCCCGCTGGCCGAGGCGGACGCCAACGCCCGGGGCATCGCCGCAGCCGGTACGCCGGTACGGGTCGCCTGGTTCACCGGCGGCCACGACGGCGGCTCCGGACCCACCTCCGACTCCGACCGGGTGAAGTTCCTGACCGCGCAGTGGCTCGACCACTACGTCAAGGGGGACGGGGCCGCCCCCGGCGACACGTTCACGTTCTCCCGGATCGCCGGGTTCGACGCGCTCGACCGGGGCCTGGTGGCGACCGGCTTCCGTACCGCCGACTATCCGGGCCTGACCGGCCAGGGCCGCCGCGAGGTGACGCTCGCCGGTCCGCCCCAGCCGGTCGCCGTACCGCCGAACGGCAACCCGGCGGCGATCTCCTCGGTGCCGTTCGCGGGCGCGCTCGGCTCGCTGCTGGACGGCGTCGCCGGTGACATCCCCGGCCAGCACGCCCGCTTCGAGTCGGCGCCGCTGGACGAGCCGGTCGACGTGGTGGGCGCGCCCACCGTGCGGATCAGGGCCGCCTCACCGACCGGCGAGGCGGTGCTGTTCGTGAAGCTCTACGACGTCGACCCGCAGGGCGCGGCCACGCTGCCGTCCGGCCTGGTCGCGCCGGTGCGCCTGACCGGCCTGCCGGCCACCGTCGACGCGGCCACGCCGGTCACCGTGACGCTGCCGGGGATCGTCCGGCGGGTCGAGGCCGGGCACCGGCTGCGGCTCGTCGTGGCGACGTCGGACCAGGCGTACGCCTCGCCCCCGGAACCGGCCGTGCACACGGTGGCGCTCGCGGACGGGCCGCTGACGCTGCCCGCGGTCGACGCCACGCCGATCCCCACCACCGCCACGATCTGGCGCTGGGCGCTGGCCGGACTGCTCGCCGCGATCGTGGCCGGGCTCGTCGTGGTCGTGCTGCTCACCCGCCGCCGGCACCGCCGTCAGGACGACTCCGTGCACCCGGAGTACGCGGGCGTCCCGCTCGCCGTGCGCAACCTGCGCAAGGAGTACGCGGACGGCTTCGTCGCCGTCTCCGACGTGGACTTCGAGGTGCACCCCGGTCAGGTGGTCGGCCTGCTCGGGCCGAACGGCGCGGGCAAGACCACCACGCTGCGGGTGCTGATGGGGCTGACCCAGCCCACCGCCGGTGAGATCTACGTCTTCGGTCACCGGCTGGTGCCGGGCTCGCCGGTGCTGTCCCGGATCGGCGCGCTGGTCGAGGGGCCGGGATTCCTGCCGCACCTGTCCGGACTGGACAACCTCAAGGCGTACTGGCGAGCCACCGGCCGGCCGTGGGAGGACGCGCACTTCGACGAGGCGCTGGAGATCGCCGGCCTGGGCGCCTCGGTGCACCGGCGGACGAAGAAGTACAGCCACGGCATGCGGCAGCGGCTGGCCATCGCCCAGGCCATGCTCGGCCTGCCCGAGCTGCTGGTGCTGGACGAGCCGACGGACGGGCTGGACCCGCCGCAGATCGCCGAGATGCGCCGGGTGCTCCAGCGCTACGCCACCGACGGCCGGGCGGTGCTGGTCTCCAGCCACCTGCTCGCCGAGGTGGAGCAGACCTGCACGCACGCGGTGGTGGTGAACAAGGGGCGGATCGTGGCGTCCGGCCCGGTGGAGGAGATCGTCGGTGAGTCGCCGAGCGTGCTGTTCGAGGTGAGCGACCCGGACGCGGCGCGTACGGTGCTCGGCCGGCTCGGCGGCGTACGGGTGCTGCCCGACGTCGACGGCGGGCTGGTGGTCGACACCAACGGCACCGCCCGCAGCGAGGTGGTGGCCGAACTGGTCCGCGCCGGCATCGGAGTGGACCGGGTGGTGCCCCGGCGCCGCCTGGAGGACGCGTTCCTCGCCCTGGTGGGCGAGAACTCTCGGGGAAGCGGGGACCGGTGATGGCGGGTTCGTCGGTGGCATCGTCGCCTGGTGGCGACGCGTCCGGCACGGCGGCGCCGGGCGCGGGCGGGGCGGCGGCCGGTTACCGGCCCTCGGCCACGCTCCCGTTCGCGGCGGAGTTCCGGCGGCAGGCGTCGCGCCGCCGTACCCAGCTCGCCCTGGGGTTCATGGTGCTGCTGCCGCTGATCATCCTGGTGGCGTTCCAGTTCGACGCCGGGGACGACGACGGCGGCGGGCGCGGCGAGTTCTCCAGCCTGGCCGACCTGGCCACCTCGGGCGGGCTCAACTTCACCCTGTTCTCGATCCTGGTGTCCGCGTCGTTCCTGCTGGTCGTGGTGGTGGCGCTGTTCTGCGGGGACACGGTGGCGAGCGAGGCGAGCTGGGGCAGTCTGCGTTACCTGCTCGCCGTGCCGGTGCCCCGGGCCCGGCTGCTCGCGGTGAAGCTGGTCGTCGCGCTCGCGTACTCCGGGCTGGCCCTGCTGTTGCTGGCCGGCACCGCGCTGCTCGCCGGCACGCTCCGGTACGGCTGGAAGCCGCTGAGCAGCCAGGTCTCGGCCGAGCTGGCCCCGGCGGACGGGTTGCTGCGGCTGCTCGGCGTGCTCGGCTATCTCGCGGTCGTGCTGCTGGTGGTGGCCGGGCTGGCGTTCCTGCTGTCGGTGACCACCGATGCCGCGCTCGGCGCGGTCGGCGGGGCGGTGCTGCTGTGGATCCTGTCCAGCATCCTGGACCAGATCACCGCGCTGGGCGGGCTGCGGAACCTGCTGCCGACCCACTACAGCAGCGCCTGGCTGGGGTTGCTGTCCACGCCGATGCAGACCGACGACGTGGTCAAGGGCGCGTTCTCGGCGGTCGTCTACGCCACGCTGTTCTGGGGCCTGGCCTTCTGGCGCTTCACCCGCAAGGACGTCACGAGCTGAGGTGACCGGACGGGTCGCCACGGAAGCGGTCCGGCCCATATCATGGGAGCGTTCCCACGAGATTGTCCCGCCTGCAAAGAAATCGATTAACATCAATCAATGGTCCCGCCATCCTGGACGGCGTCCGGCACCCGTACCAGGAGGTTTCCCATGATCCCGGCGCAGTTGAAAGCCCCTGTGCTGTCCCTGTTCCGCATCGTCACCGGCCTGCTCTTCCTCTGCCACGGCGCCGCCTCGATCTTCGGCGTCTTCGGCGGCAACCCGGCCACCGGCGGGGCCGTCCCGTTCGGCACCTGGCCCGGCTGGTGGGCGGCGCTGATCCAGCTCGTGTGCGGCGCGCTGGTGCTCGTCGGCCTGTTCACCCGGCCGGCCGCGCTGCTCGCCTCCGGCTCGATGGCGTACGCGTACTTCGTGGTGCACCAGCCGGACCACCTGATGCCGATGCAGAACGGCGGCGAGCTGGCCGCGCTCTTCTGCTGGTCGTTCCTGCTGGTCGCGGTGCTCGGCCCGGGAAACTGGGCGCTCGACGCGCTGCTGGCCCGGCGCCGGTCCACCGCGGCCGAGCCCGCCGTCGCACCGGCCTCGGTCCCGGTCTGAGCGTTCGCCGCCGAACCAGATCCCGGTCGGGGTGCTCCCGTGCCGGGCTCTGGTTCTACAGCGGATTGGCCGGCGGAGTCGTCGATGGCGGGGGTGGGGCGGCCGGCGTGGGCGTGTCGGCCGGGCCGGGTCTGCGGCGCTCCCACGCACTGACGCCCAGCCGGCCGGTGTTGCCGAGGTCGATCGGCCCGTCCAGGGCGACCGGGTACGCCGGCCGGCCGGCCGCGGGCGCGACGTCGAGTTCGGTGCCGTCGGTCGCCACCACCGTCGGGTCGGTGACCAGGTTCCGCCAGATCAGCGCCGCACCGGCCCGCTCGCCGGGGGCCAGCACGATCCGGGTGGGCGGGTGGTCGAAGCCGGAGGTGATCGGCTTGGCGCCCGGGATGATCCGCACCTTGACCGGGTCGCCGTCGGCGTCCCGGAGCGTGACCGCCGGGTAGCCGCTCAGCTCGTACGGCCGGTCGCCGCAGTTGAGCAACTCGAGGCCCATCGCCCGCAGCCCCATCGCGGCGCTCACCCCGAGTTCGGTTATCGCGATGCCCTCCGGGGAGCAGGTGGCGGCGGGCGTCGGCTCGGCCGTGGGGGCGCCCGGTCGCGGCGGCACAGTGGTCAGCGGGTCGACTCCAGTGGGCGGCGGGGCGGGCAGCCGCCCGTCGGCGGGCCCCTGCGCCGGGGCGCAGGCGGCCGTCAGCGTCACGCCGGTGAGGACGCCGATCAGGCGCGCCGGTTTCCGCATCCGGCGATCATGCCACTCCGCCGCGCTCGGCGAGGACCGCGTCGAGCAGACCCGGGTAGAGGCGGTCCAGTTCCTCGCGGCGCAGCCGCACGTAGCGGGTGGTCCCGGCGACCCGGGTGCGGGTCAGGCCGGCCTCCCGCAGCACCTTGAGGTGGTGGCTGCGGGTGGCCTTGGAGACGCCGAACTCGAACGAGCCGCAGGCGTGTTCCCCGCCCGGCGCGAGCGCCCGCACGATCTGGAGCCGGACGTCGTCGGCCAGCGCCGCCAGCACGGCGGTGACCGGCACCTCGCGCAGCTCGGGTTCGTGCAGCTCCATGTGACTACGATAACCCATGTTCGACAATCGTCGAACAAGCTCCTAGAGTCGTGCCGTTGGTTCGACGGTATTCGAACATAGGAGCTGCGATGCGTTCCCGTCACGCCACCCTCCCGATCTTCGCCGCGGTCAGCTGGGGGGTCATGTTCCCCGTGCTCGCCAGCGCGCTCACCCGCGTCGACGCGCTCAACCTGACCACCGCCCGCTACGTGCTCGCCACCGCCGTGCTGCTCGCCCTGCTGCTGGCCCGCGAGGGGGTCACCGCCCTGGCCACCCAGCGGCGCGGCGTCGAGGTGGTGCTCCTCGGCGCGCTCGGCTTCGCCGGGTTCAACACGCTGATGAACCTCGCCCTCGGCCACGCCGCACCGCAGCAGATCGCGCTCTTCGCGGCCACCGTGCCGCTGGTCACCCAGTTCGTCCGCTGGGCACGCGACGGCGTCCGCCCGCGTCCGGCCCTGCTCGGCATCTCGCTCGTCGCCCTGGCCGGCGTCGGCCTGGTGATCACGCGCGGCCGGCTCGACGGACTGGGCCAGTTCGGCTGGGGCGGGCTGCTCATGATCGGCGCCGTGCTCGGCTGGGCGTTCTACACCCACGGCGCGAGCCGGTTCCCCGAGTGGTCCGCGCTGCGCTACACCACGCTGACCGCCGTCGCGGGCATGCTCGCCATGATCGCCGCCAGCGCCGTCGCCGACCTCACCGGACTCCAGCACGCCCCGGCCGCCGCCGACCTCGTCGCGATCGCTCCGCAGCTCGCGTACGCGGTGCTGGTCGCCGCCGTCCTCGCGGTGCTGGCGTGGAACACCGGCGTACGGCGGCTCGGCCCGGCCGACGCCGCGCTGTTCATGAACCTGGTGCCGGTGGCCACGTTCGCGGTGCAGATCCTGCGCGGCTACCGGCCGGTCGCGGTGGAACTGGTGGGCGCCGGGCTGACCATCGCCGCCCTGGTGGCCGCGAATCTCGTCACCCGTACCCGCTCGGCAGCGGTGACCACGACGGCGCCGGAGCCGGTCGCGGTGGTGGACCGGCCCGCGGTGGTGGACCCGGTCGCGGTGGTCGGACGCTGAGCCGGCCCACAGCGTGGGATCCCGGGGTGGCGCGGCCGTGAGCAGCGCCTAGACTCGGCGGCACAACTGAATACCTCATCCAGAGGGGCTGAGGGATACGGCCCGACGACGCCCCGGCAACCACCCGCACGCTCGACGACGAGCGACGGCGGGCAGGTGCCAATTCCGTCCCCGCCGCACCCGGCGATGCGGGGAAAGATGAGAGGAAATCCTCGACATGACGTCGACGCTTCCCGTCGCCACCGGTATCGACACCTCCCTCAGCCCGGCCCGCGCCCTGGTCTGCCGCGCCTGTTCGGCGCGGTACCCGCTCGCCGCGCAGCACGCCTGTTACGAGTGTTTCGGGCCGCTGGAGGTCGACTACGACACCGCCGTGCTGGCCACCGTCACCCGCGAGCAGATCGAGGCCGGTCCGGACAACATCTGGCGGTACGCGGCGCTGCTGCCGGCCGGTCAGGAACCGGCCACCCGGGTCACGCTCGACCCGGGGCTGACGCCACTCGTCGCCGCCCCGCACCTCGCGGCCGAGCTGGGGCTCACCGCGCCGCTCTGGGTCAAGGACGACAGCGCGAACCCCACCCACTCGTTCAAGGACCGGGTCGTCTCGGTGGCGCTCACCGCGGCCCGGGCGCTCGGCTTCACCCGCTACGCCTGCGCCTCCACCGGCAACCTCGCCAACTCCGTCGCCGCGCACGCGGCCCGGGCCGGCGTGCCGTCGATCGTCTTCATCCCCGGCGACCTGGAGCAGGGCAAGGTCGTCACCACCGCGGTGTACGGCGGCGACCTGGTCGCCATCGACGGCTCGTACGACGACGTGAACCGGCTCTGCGGCGAGCTGGTGGAGACCGACGAGTTCGAGGACACCGCGTTCGTCAACGTGAACGTGCGGCCCTACTACGCGGAGGGCTCCAAGACGCTCGGCTACGAGGTGGCCGAGCAGCTCGGCTGGCGGATCCCGGCCCAGGTGGTCATTCCGATGGCCAGCGGCGAGCTGCTCACCAAGATCGACAAGGCGTTCGCCGAGCTGGTCGAGATCGGGCTGGTCGAGGCGCCGGCCGGCGGCTGGAAGGTGTTCGGCGCGCAGTCGGCCGGCTGCAACCCGATCGCCACCGCGCTGCACGGCGACACCGACACGATCACGCCGGTCAAGCCGGCCGGCATCGCCAAGTCGCTGAACATCGGCGACCCGGCCGCCGGGCTGTACGCGCTGGAGGCGGTCCGCCGTACCGGCGGCTGGATGGACTACGCCGACGACGACGAGATCCGCGCGGGCATCCGGCTGCTCGCCCGTACCACCGGGGTGTTCGCCGAGACGGCCGGCGGCGTGACGGTCGCGGTGCTGCGCAAGCTGGTCGAGTCGGGCCGGCTCGACCCGGCCGCCGAGACGGTGGTGTTCAACACCGGCGAGGGCCTGAAGACGCTCGACGCGGTCGCCGCCCAGGTCGGCCCCACCCACCGCATCAAGCCCAGCCTCCGCGCCGCCCGCGACGCCGGTCTCCTGACCTGACCGCCCGGTCCCGCCGCCCGTCGCCCGTCACCCCGCCGCCTGTGCGGTGATCAAGGAGAAAGTGTCGCCGGACGTGCCGTTTCGGGACACGAACTCCTTGATCACCGCCGTGGGCGGAGCGGGCGGAGCGGGCGGAGCGGGCGGGCCGAGTGGGGGAGGTGGGCTCGCCCGGGTGGGGGATCGGGTGAGACCGGTGGGTAACCGGTGATGTGCGGTGAGTGCCAGAAAACCGCCCTCAAGGACTTGACGGCAGGAACCGGACGGCGCAAGATGCTTCGTGCGGGAGGGCATCCGCCGGAGACTTTTCAAGTTCTTGCGACCCAACGCCGGAGGCGTTGTGCGGACGTCCCTCCCGACCAACGTCCGAAGGGGCCGGCGGAAAACCGCTGGCCCCTTCGCTGTGTCCGGCGCACCCTCAGTGGCATGACGCCGACCGTGACGCCGCTCGACCCCACCGACCGGCAGACGCTCGACGCGGTCTACCGGATCGCGTGTGCCGCGCAGGCCGTCGACGAGCCCGACCTGCCCGACCCCTGCCGGCGGCGGTTCGAGGCGCCGCTGTGGCATCCGATGCCCGGCATCGACACGCGCTGGCTGGTGGCCCGGTGGGACGGGCAGCCCGTCGGCTGGCTGCGGCTCTACCTGCACACGATCGACAACACCGAGAACGCGAGCGTCGAACTGACGGTGGACCCGGCGTACCGGCGGCGGGGGATCGGGCGCACGCTGCACGAGCACGGCGTCCGGCTGCTGCGGGAGCACGGCGGCAAGCGGCTTGTCGGCGCGACGGTCGCCGCGCTGCCCGGCGAGGAGGACCGGGTGTTCCCCGGTGCCGCGTTCGCCGCCGCGACGGGCGCCAAACCGGCGCTGGCCGACGTCCGCCGCCGCCTCGACGTGGCCGGACTCGACCGCGACCGGCTGCGCGCGCTGCTGGCCGAGGCCCGCGCCGCGGCGACCGGGTACCGGCCGGTGCGGTGGCGCGACCACACCCCCGAGGAGTACGTCGCGGACGTCGCCTACCTCCAGGGCCGGCTGCTGCTCGACGCGCCGATGGGTGAGCTGGACTGGGAGCCGGAGCAGATGGGCGCGGCGCGGGTGCGGGACGCGGAGCGGGCGCTGGACGCCCGGGGCGTACGCCGGTACAACACCGGCGTGGTGCACGAGGCATCCGGCCGGCTGGTCGGCTGGACCCAGCTCGGCCTGGACGCGGGCAGCACCGGTCACGCCTGGCAGGAGATCACCATCGTCGACCCCGGCCACCGCGGCCACCGGCTCGGCCTGCTCTGCAAGGCCGGGAACCTGGCGTACGCCCTGACGCACGAACCGGCGTTGCGGGCCGTCGACACCTGGAACGCGGCGGCGAACCGCCACATGATCGCGATCAACGAACAGCTCGGCTTCCGCCCTGCCGCCGGATCCGTCGACTGGCAGTTGACGATCTGAGTTGTGACACGCCCCTACTGATCTGGTGCCTTTCTGTTGCATGATGGCGGGCATGACGGAGACCCCGCACCCCCTGTACGACAGGCACCGCGAGACCCTCGACCGGGCGCTGACCGCCATCGCGGAGCGCGGGTACTGGTCGGCCTACCCCGAGTCGCCCAGCCCTCGGGTGTACGGCGAGACCGCCGCCGCCGACGGCAAGGCCGCCTTCGAGGCGTACCTGGGCGGGGACTTCCCGCTCGACCAGGCCGGTGACGGCACCACCGTGGCCACCGAGGTCAGCCCGTTCGGGGTTGCGCTGGACGTGCGCTACCCGCACGCGGGCGCCGACCAGCTGGTGTCCGCCGCGAGCGCCGCGCTGCCCGCCTGGCGCGACGCGGGCCCGCAGGCCCGGGCCGGTGTCTGCCTGGAGATCCTGGACCGGCTGCACCGCAACGTGTTCGAGCTGGCCAACGCGGTGCAGTTCACCAGCGGTCAGGCGTTCGTGATGGCGTTCCAGGCCGGTGGCGCGCACGCGCTGGACCGGGCGCTGGAGGCGGTCGCCTACGCGTACGCGGAGATGACCCGTCACCCGGGGACGGCCGGCTGGGAGAAGGCCGCCGGCAAGGGCGACCCGCTGCGGATGACCAAGACGTTCCACGTGGTGCCGCGCGGGGTCGCGCTGGTCATCGGCTGCAACACGTTCCCGACGTGGAACTCGTACCCCGGTCTGTTCGCCTCGCTCGCCACCGGCAACCCGGTGGTGGTGAAGCCGCACCCGCGCGCGGTGCTGCCGCTGGCGATCACCGTCCGGTACGCCCGGCAGGTGCTCGCCGAGGCCGGCTTCGACCCGGACCTGGTGCAGCTCGCCCCCGAGACGGACGGCGAGAAGCTCGCCACCACGCTGGCCCTGCACCCGGCCGTGAAGATCGTCGACTTCACCGGCTCCACCGAGTACGGCGACTGGCTGGAGGCGAACGCCCGGCAGGCCGCCGTCTACACCGAGAAGGCCGGCCTGAACACGGTGGTGATCGACTCCACCGACGACTTCGCCGGGCTCTGCCGCAACCTGGGCTTCACGCTGACCCTGTACAGCGGCCAGATGTGCACCACCTCGCAGAACCTGTTGATCCCGCGCGACGGCATCGACACCGACCAGGGGCACAAGAGCTTCGACGAGGTGGCCGCCGGGATCGCCGGCGCGGTCGCCAAGCTGACCGCCGACCCGGCCCGCGGCGTCGAGCTGACCGGCGCGATCGTCAACGACGGCGTGCTGGAGCGGCTGGAGGAGGTCACCAAGGTCGGCGAGCCGGTGCTGGAGTCGCGCACCGTCGAGCACCCGTCCTTCCCCGGCGCCGTGGTGCGTACGCCGACCGTGGTGAAGCTGGACGCGTCCGACACCGCGACCTACTCGCGGGAGTGGTTCGGGCCGATCTCGTTCGCCATCGCCACCGACTCCACCGAGCACAGCCTGCGCATCCTGCGCGAGACGGTGGGGGAGAAGGGCGCGCTGACCGCGGGCGTCTACTCCACCGACGAGGCGGTGCTGGACGCGGCCGAGGCGGCGGCGATCGACGCCGGGGTGCACCTGTCCTGCAACCTGACCGGCGGGGTGTTCGTCAACCAGTCGGCGGCGTTCTCCGACTTCCACGGCTCGGGCGCGAACGCGGCGGCCAACTCGGCGCTGACCGACGGCGCGTACGTCGCCAACCGGTTCCGCATCGTGCAGAGCCGCCGGCACGCCTGAGTCACCGGTTCCGGGTGCGTCGGTCGTCGCGGTGACGACCGACGCACCCGGATGCGTCCTCAGGCCGCGCGGCGCATCTGGAGTTCGTACAGGCCGGTGATCCGGGGGTGCGGCACCCGTGCCCCGGTGTCCACGAAGCCCAGCTTCTGGTAGGCCCGGTAGGCGCGGTCGTTGCCGACCACCACCTCCATCATCAGTTCGGGCCGTCCGCAGGCGCGCGACCAGGCGGCCACCTCGTCGACGAGTGCCGCCAGCAGGCCGCTGCCCCGCCGGGCCGGCGTCACGTAGACCGCGTAGACGAGCGTCAGGCCCGGCTCGTCCGGCGCGGCGATGCCGCCGGCGTGCCCGACCAGGCGACCGCCCGGGTCGGCCACGAACTGCGCGGTGTGGTCGCCCCGGGAGACGGCCGCGACCCGGGCCGCGAACTCCGCGTGCGGCCGGGCGGCGGCCTCGGCCACCGTCTCCAGGAAGGCCAGCGGTGAGTCGGCCAGCATCTCCAGCCGGAGCGCCCGCATCCGGGCGGCGTCGGTCGGCCGGACCCGGCGGACGGTGGTCGTGGCGGTCGCGCTGGTCATGCCGCATGCATACCGGACGGCCCGCCGCGGGTGTGCGACAGGCCCGGGTACGCCCCGGAATATGCCCGATTTGTGGTCGTGCGCCGCCGTCACGCCTCGTGTAGCGTGCGATTTCGGTCACTGAATTCAGCATCACCGATTGCTGAATCGGTGCGCCGCCGGTGCCGGTCCGCCGGTCTCCGGGTGTTGGAACGCCGCGCAGAGTGAGGAAGTGCACCGTGGCACAGGGCACCGTGAAGTGGTTCAACGCCGAAAAGGGCTACGGCTTCATCGCCGTCGACGGCGGGCAGGACGTCTTCGTCCACTTCTCCGCGATCGAGATGGACGGCTACAAGGCGCTCGACGACGGTCAGCGGGTCGAGTTCGAGATCGCGCAGGGGCAGAAGGGGCCGCAGGCCGAGCGGGTCCGCGTCATCGCCTGAACCGCGGCGGGCGGTGCTCCCGCGACCGGACCCCGGACCGGGGCTGCGTCGCGGCCGACCACCATGGAAGATCATGAGCCGTTCCAGCCGTAGTCGCTGAGGAGGGCCCATGTCCGATCTGCCCCCGTCGGGTTCCACCGAGCCGGCGGCGTCCGGCCCTCCGGCCGACCCGACCGCGTCCCCGCCTCCTGCTGCCGATCCGGCACCGGGACCGTCGGGGGCCACCGGAGGGGCCACGCGCGGCTCGGGCGCGTCCGGCGCCGACCCGTGGGCCGGTCATACCGGCCCCGTGCCGATCGTGCCCGACCAGCCGGGGTACGACAGCCCGCATCCCGGCGCCCCGAACCCGGCCGGCCAACCCGCCTGGGGCGCCCCGCCCGGCTGGACCGCGCCGGGCGACGGCCCACCCGGCCACACCCCGCAGGGCTGGAACGCTCCGGGCACTCCGCCGCACGGCTGGAACGCTCCGGGCACCCCGCCGCAGGGCTGGAACGCTCCGGGCACTCCGCCGCCGGGCTGGGGCGGCCCCGCGTACCCGGGCTATCCGATGCCCGGCGCGGCCTACCCGGTCCCGGGTGCGGCGTACCCGGTGCCGGCCGGTCCCGGGACGTACGCCGGCTGGTTTCCCGGCATCGACCCGCAGGATCCGCTCGTCAACCCGCCGCACGCGGGCATCGGCCCCTGGTTCGCCCGCTGCCTCGCGGCGCTGCGGCGCGGCTGGCGGCAACTGCTGCCGATCGTGCTGCTCACCCAGGTGGTCCCGGCGGCGGTGATCGGCGTCCTCACGCTCGTCTTCAGCCCCGAGGGCGAGCTGGCGACCGCCCCGGACGGCGCGCCGGTGCTGCCGGCCGGCTTCTGGGGGCAGATGTTCGCCTTCTACGGCGTGCTGCTGTCCGCCGGGCTGGTCTTCGGCCTGCTCCAGGCGGCGGGGTGGGCCGCCGGCACCTGGGTGGTCGCCCGCCAGGCGGCCGGCGAGCCGACCGGGCTCGGCGCCGCCTTCCGGTACGGGCTGCGCCGTGCCCTCGGCCTGTGGGGCTGGACGCTCCTGGTCTCGCTGCTGGTCATGATCGGCAGTTGCTTCTGTCTGCTGCCCGGCCTCTACGCCGCGTTCGCCCTGGCCCTGTTCGGTCCGGTCTACCTGTTCGAGCGGCGGGAGCCGATCGGGCGGGCGTGGCGGATGTTCCACAGCCGGTTCGGCATGGTGCTGGGCCGGGTCGCGCTGGTGATGGCGGTGCTCGTCGCGTCGACGGTGCTGGACGCGGTCGTGGGCGGGATCAGCGGGGCGGTGTTCGGCGTCGAGCCGATGACGGCCGTCGGCACCGCGATCGGCGCCGTGGCGCTCGCCGTGTTCGGCGCCCTGCTGGCCGCCCCGGCGTACCTGGCGCAGCAGGTCGGGCTGGTGGTCACGTACGCCGAACAGCGGGCTCAGGAAGGCCCGGTGAACGCGGCCCGGCTGGCGGCGGAACTCGGCTGAGCGGGGCTGTCGTGCTTGCACTCGGCTAGGGAGAGTGCTAAACAAGTCATTGGCACTCGCGTACGGTGAGTGCCAGAAGGTCGGGGCGGTAGGGCCACGGCCGCGCCGGTGTCCGAAGGGGTGCCGGAGCGGTACGAGGCCGGTCGTCGCGGGCTGTCCGGCCCGACCGAGGAGACGTCGTCGTCGCCAGGTGGCGACGTCCCCAAGGTGCGTACACCAGACGGCCCATCCGGGCATCCGGGTGGCCCGTGAGTGTCCAGGAGGACAACGCCGTATGGCCAAGATGATCGCGTTCGACGAAGAGGCGCGCCGCGGCCTCGAGCGGGGCATGAACCAGCTCGCCGACGCCGTGAAGGTGACCCTCGGCCCCAAGGGCCGCAACGTCGTGCTCGAGAAGAAGTGGGGTGCCCCCACCATCACCAACGATGGTGTGAGCATCGCCAAGGAGATCGAGCTCGAGGACCCGTACGAGAAGATCGGCGCCGAGCTGGTCAAGGAGGTCGCGAAGAAGACCGACGACGTCGCCGGTGACGGCACGACGACGGCGACCGTCCTGGCCCAGGCCCTGGTCCGTGAGGGTCTGCGCAACGTGGCCGCCGGCGCCAACCCGATGGCCCTGAAGCGGGGCATCGAGGCGGCCGTGGCCAACGTCTCGGAGGAGCTGCTCAAGCTCGCCAAGGACGTGGAGACCAAGGAGCAGATCGCCTCCACCGCCTCCATCTCCGCCGCCGACCCCAGCGTCGGCGAGATCATCGCCGAGGCGATGGACAAGGTGGGCAAGGAAGGTGTCATCACCGTCGAGGAGAGCAACACCTTCGGCCTGGAGCTCGAGCTCACCGAGGGCATGCGCTTCGACAAGGGCTACATCTCCGCCTACTTCATGACCGACCCGGAGCGTATGGAGGCCGTCTTCGACGACCCGTACATCCTGATCGTCAACAGCAAGATCTCGTCGGTGAAGGACCTGCTCCCGATCCTGGAGAAGGTCATGCAGTCGGGCAAGCCGCTGCTGATCATCGCCGAGGACCTGGAGGGCGAGGCCCTCGCCACCCTGGTCGTCAACAAGGTCCGTGGCACCTTCAAGTCGGTCGCCGTCAAGGCGCCGGGCTTCGGTGACCGCCGCAAGGCCATGCTGACCGACATCGCCATCCTCACCGGTGGCCAGGTCATCAGCGAGGAGGTCGGCCTCAAGCTGGACGCGACCGGCCTCGAGATGCTGGGCCGCGCCCGCAAGGTCGTGGTGACCAAGGACGAGACCACCATCGTCGACGGTGCCGGCGACGCCGAGCAGATCCAGGGCCGGGTGAACCAGATCCGGGCCGAGATCGACAAGAGCGACTCCGACTACGACCGGGAGAAGCTGCAGGAGCGTCTGGCCAAGCTGGCCGGCGGTGTTGCGGTGATCAAGGTCGGCGCGGCCACCGAGGTCGAGCTGAAGGAGCGCAAGCACCGCATCGAGGACGCCGTCCGCAACGCGAAGGCCGCCGTCGAGGAGGGCATCGTCCCGGGTGGTGGCGTCGCGCTGGTGCAGGCCGGCAAGACCGCCTTCGACAAGCTGGACCTGGCCGGCGACGAGGCCACCGGCGCGCAGATCGTCAAGATCGCGCTGGACGCCCCGCTGCGGCAGATCGCCGTCAACGCCGGCATGGAGGGTGGCGTCGTCGTCGAGCGCGTCCGCAACCTCGACCCGGGTCACGGCCTCAACGCCGCGACCGGCGAGTACGTGGACCTGCTGGCCGCGGGCATCATCGACCCGGCCAAGGTGACGCGTTCCGCGCTGCAGAACGCCGCCTCGATCGCCGCGCTGTTCCTCACCACCGAGGCCGTCGTGGCGGACAAGCCGGAGAAGACCCCGGCCGCCCCGGCTGGTCCGGGTGGCGGGGAGATGGACTTCTGAGTCCAGCTCCATCCAGTACGCCGAAGGGGGCGGGCCGCGTCAGCGGTCCGCCCCCTTTCCGCGTACCCGGCTCAGGTGGGCAGCGGGCGCTGGTTGCGCCGCTTGTGCGCCCGGTCGTACGGCGGTGGCGGCCGCCTCGGCTCGTCCACCGGCTGCCGTGGCTCCTCCACCGGTGGCCCGTCGGCGCCGGTCAGCTCGGCGAGCTGCTCGGCGTCGCCGACGTCGAGCCGGTCGAACGGGAGCTGGCCGGGAAGCTCGTCGGCCGGGCGCCGGCCCGCCGTCGGATCCTCGGCCCGTTCGTCATTCGTGGTCATGCACCGCCTCCTCTGCTCCGACCGTAGAGCCCGGTCGATGGCGAAGGAGGCCGAATGGCGCTATTGACGTCTATGCCCCTTTGAGGGCTTTCCGGTAGAGGAAGAACACCCGCTCGATCCGGGCCCCGGCCGCGTTCGAGTAGAACGGCACCGGCCCCACCCAGCCGATCTGCGCCGCGGTGATCCCGGCGGCCGCCTGGTCGCGCAGGCAGCGGCGCAGCAGCACGCCACCGATCCCGGAGCCCTCCGCCGCCGGTGCGGTGCCCATCGGCCCGAACCAGCTCGGCCGCGCCGACCCGTACGCGGCGAACCCGAGGATCTCGCCGTCCCGCTCGGCCAGGTGCACACCCGCGTCCGGCCGCCCCACCGAACCGGCCAGCTCACCGTCCCAGGTGCCGCCGAACGTGGACCGGGCGAACGCGGCGAGCGCCGGCAGGTCGTCGGCGCCGGCCCGGCGTACCGTCACGCCCCGCCCGGCCAGCCGCTGCTCGGCGGCCTCGGTGGAGCGCAGCGCCGCCGACTGCTCGGTCAGCTCTGCGGTCATGTTCCAGGCGGTACGGTCCTGCCGGTAGCCGAGCCGCTGCGCGGCGCAGACCGCCGGGGTGTAGCGCACGTCGATGCCCGGCCAGGCGTAGTGCGGCGGGTTCCCGGCGAGCAGCACCTCGCCCGCCCCGAGCGCGCCGAGCCGGCTCTCCGCCTCGGTCAGCAGCGCCCCGCCCACCCCCTGGCGGCGCTCCCTGGGCGCGACAGCGACCAGGTCGACGTGGCCGAGGCGCGGATCGGCCGCCGACAGCGACCCGACGAGTACGCCCACCAGCGCGCCGTCGCGTACCGCGCCGAGGCGCAGCACCGGACGGTCCGCCTCGGCCCGCTCCGCCACGGTGACCACCACCGCTGACGCCTCGGCCGCGTCCTCCGGCAGGTCGAGCGACAGCCGGCACAGCTCGACCACCTCGGGCAGCCGGTCCCGGCCCAGCTCGATGATCTCCACGTCCATGGACGCCGACCCTAGAACATCGGCAGACCAATGGACAGGGTTGTTAACCGGTCGTCGCGGACCGGGCCGCGCGCACCGCCGCGTAGGCGTCCACCAGCCCGGCGCCGGAGACGTCCTGCGGTCCGCCGCAGGCAGCCGCCCCGGCAGGCCGGGCGACCGGCTGCGCGGTGTCGCGCAGGATCGCCCGCGTCCGTTCCAGGTCGCCGACCAGCGCCGGATTCGCCGACCACATCAGCGCCACCACGCCCGCGACCTGCGGCGTGGCCATCGAGGTGCCGTCCAGGGTGGCGTACCCGCCGCCCGGCATCGCGGAGAGCACGGCGGCGCCGGGGGCGACCAGGTCCGGCTTGGCCCGGCCGTCCGGCGCCGGGCCGCGGCTGGAGAACTCGGTGACGCGCCGCTGCCGGTCCACCGCCCCGACGGTCAGCACGTCCGGGTACGGCGCGGGCGCGTCCGCGATCGAGCCGCACGACGGGCCGGTGTTCCCGGCCGCGGCCACCACGAGGATGCCGGCCGCGGTCAGCGCGGCGGTCGCCGGTCGCAGCGCACCCGGGTCGCACCCCTCCACCGGCGGACAGCCCCACGAGTTGGTGAGCACGTCCGGGGCGCGGGAGGGACGGCCGTCGGTGAGCGGGTTCCCGCCTTCGGGGAACGGGGCCAGCATGAACTGGAGGCAGTCGAGGTAGCGGGCCGGGCTGCCCATGTTGCGGTCGAGGTTGACGCAGCCGACCCAGCTCGCGCCCGGCGCCACGCCGACCCCCTCCCGGCCCACCGCGCTGCCGAGCGTGTGGGTGCCGTGGCCACCCCGGTCCGCCGGGGCGCGGCGGCCCTCCCACGGGTCGTACCACGAGTCGTCGCCGCCACGGAACCCGCCCGCGAGCGCCGGGTGCCGGCCGTCCACCCCGGAGTCGGAGCTGCCGACCACCACACCGGACCCGGTGACGCCCAGCTCCGACCAGACCCGGTCCGCGCCGATCAGCGAGACGTTCCAGGCCGGACCGGCCGGTGCCGGCGCGTCGCCGCGCGCCTGCGGGGCGAGCGCGGGCAGTGGGCGCAGCCGCTGGCTGACCAGCACCCGGGCCACCTCGGGACGGCTGGACAGCCAGGCCCGCACCGCCGGCCCGCCGTCCGTCTCGATCGCGTTCACGAGGTAGTACGGCGTCGGGTTCAGCCGCATCCCGGTCAGCGTGCGACGCAAGTCGCCCTGTGTGCGGTCGGCTGTGGCCACCAGCCGCCGGTAGACCTCGTTGGCCCGGGCGTCCCGTCCGGCCCGGCCCGGCGTCCCGGCCGGCAGGCCGGTCAGGTCGGCCTGTTCGCGCAGCACCACGAGCAGCCGCTCGCCGTACAGTCCGGGCTGGCCGGGGACCACGTACACCACGGCGACGGCGGCGAGCAGCGCGGCGGCGGCCAGCGCGGCCGGACCGCGCCGGGGCGCGCGGGCGCGGGACCGGGCGAGCAGCACGCCGTACCCGACTGCGAGCAGGACCGCGACGGCGAACGCCACGCCGGTGCCCACCGCGACCCAGAACGGCGTGTCGCGGGTGGCGGACAGCAGGAGGCTGACCTCCTCCGGGTCGGTGAACGCCAGCGGCCCCAGCAGGGCGAGCCCGACCAGCCGGCGGGCCGGGGCGGGCCCGGCCGGGCGTCCCGCGTGGCGGGCCGCCGCCTCCAGCGCGGCCAGCACGAAACCGAGCGGCGGCAGCAGGACCAGCGCCGGCAACTGCACGCCCGACTGTCCGGCGCCGGCCGCGAGCGGCGTCAGCGCCACCCCCGCGACCAGACCGCCGACCAGCACCAGCCGGGCCGGACCCGGCCCGAACGCGGCCCAGAAACCGGCACCGAGAAGCGCCCCGGCGAGCGCGCCCAGCGCGGCGGCGGCCAGACCGGCGAGCAGCGTCTCCAGCGCTCCGCCCAGCGCGCCCACCCAAGCCCACGGCAGCAGGACGGCCAGGCCGGCCGCGATTGCCAGCAGCGACACCGGCCCGAACCGGCCCTCCGGGACCGCGTCCACCACGACCGGCGGCCGGACGCGGCCGAGACGGACGGCGACGAGCGCGAGCGCGGCGGCGGTCACCGCGAGCGCGGCCAGGTACGCCTCGTGGTGCACCGGCGGCACCGTCCGCAGCAGCGTGGTCGCGCCGAGCGCGACCACGGCGGCGGTCCAGGCCCGGCCGGTCGCCCGCAGCGCGGGGGAGCGGGGCGCGAGCGCCAGCGCCAGCGCCGGGGCGCCCGCCAGCAGCACGGTGGCCACCGCCACCACCGGCCAGGCCGCCACCGGCCGGTCCGCGCCGATCACCAGCGCCACCTGGTCGACCAGCCAGCCGGTGACCTGGCCCGGCACGGTGACCAGGACGATCCACACCCCGGTCGCCGCCGCCGCGACGACCGGCCACGGACCGGTCTCGCGCGGTGGCGGCGGCGGTACGGGGGCGGGCGGCGGGCCGGTCAGCATGGTCATCACGGTACGGCCGGGACGTGTCGCCGCGCGCCCGGGACGGTTACCGTTGACTGGTGCGTGACCCGAGTGTGTCCCGATCCACGGCCGGCCGGCTCTCCGCCGAGCGCCGCGCCGACGACCTGCGCCGGCTCCGGGCCGAGCGGTTCGACGTGCTGGTCATCGGCGGTGGCGTGACCGGAGCGGGCGCCGCGCTCGACGCCGCGTCCCGAGGGCTGAAGGTCGCCCTGGTGGAGGCGCGCGACTACGCCGCCGGCACGTCCAGCCGGTCCAGCAAGCTGATCCACGGCGGCCTGCGCTACCTGGAGCAGCTGGAGTTCCACCTGGTCCACGAGGCGCTGACCGAGCGCGGCCTGCTCGCCACGCGGCTCGCGCCGCACCTGGTCCGGCCGGTGCCGATCCTGGTGCCGCTCCCGGCCGAGGGCGGCGCGCGTGACCTGCCCGGACGCTTCTTCCGCCGCTCCTACTACGGCCTCGGCGTGGCCGCGTACGACGCGTTCGCCGGGGTGTTCGGCGGCGGGCGCGGCATGCCGCTGCACCGGCACCTCACCCGCGAGGGCACCCGCCGGATCTTCCCCAGCCTGCGCCCGGACAAGCTGGCCGGCGCGATCCGCTACTACGACGGCCAGGTCGACGACGCCCGCCTCGTGGTGACGCTGGCGCGCACCGCGGCCAGCCTCGGCGCGACAGTGGTGACGAGCGCGCGCGCGGTCGGCCTGATCCGCCAGGCCCGGGAGGTCACCGGCGTGCGGGTCCGCGACCTGGAGGCGCCCGCCGGCTCGCCGGACGCCGAGTTCGAGGTACGCGCCCGCACCGTGATCGCCGCCACCGGCGTGTGGAGCGACGACATGTCGCGGATGCTCAACGACGTCGGGCTGCGCCCGAAGCTGCGGGTCCGGGCCTCCAAGGGGGTGCACCTCGTGGTGCCCCGCTCGGCGATCGTCGGCGAGACCGGCCTGATCCTGCGTACCGCGACGAGCGTGCTGTTCGTGATCCCCTGGGGCGGGCACTGGATCATCGGCACCACCGACACGGACTGGCAACTCGACCGGTCCCACCCGGCCGCGACCGCGAGCGACATCGACTACCTGTTGTCCCAGGTGAACGAGGTGCTGGACCGTCCGCTGACCACCGCCGACATCGAGGGCGTCTACGCCGGGCTGCGCCCGCTGCTGGCCGGCGAGGCGGACTCCACCTCCAAGCTCTCCCGGGAGCACGCGGTGGTGGAGCCGATGCTCGGTCTGCTGCTGGTCGCGGGTGGGAAGTACACCACCTACCGGGTGATGGCCTCGGACGTGGTCGACCGCGCGATGCACCGGCTCGGCCGGACCCGCCCGTCGCGTACCGCGGATCTGCCGCTGCTCGGTGCCGACGGGTACGCCGCCATGTGGCGGGACCGGGCCGACCTGGCCCGCCGGCACGGGGTGGCGGTCGGGGTGGTCGAGCACCTGCTGGAGCGCTACGGCACGCTCACGCTCGACCTGCTCGCCCTGGTCGACGCCGATCCGCTGCTCGGCTCGCCGCTGGCGGGCGCGCCGGAATACCTCGCCGCCGAGGTGACGTACGCCGCCCGCGCCGAGGGCGCGCTGCACCTGGAGGACGTGCTCACCCGGCGTACCCGGATCTCGATCGAGACCAGCCACCGCGGCCTGGAGTCGGCGGAGCACGCCGCGGAGCTGATGGGCGCGGTGCTCGGCTGGGACGCGGCGACCCGGGACCGGGAGGTCGCCCACTACCGGGCGCGGGTGCTGGCCGAGCGGGAGTCGCAGCTCATGACGGACGACATCGCGGCCGACGCGGCCCGCCTCGGCGCGCCCGACGTGCGCGGGTTCGCCGCCGACCGGGGCACCGACGGCCCGGGCGTTGAACTTCCGGCCTCCCCCAGGTAGGGGATCCCCGACCCGGGCCGCTCGGCCGCTGGTGCGCGCTACCTACGGAAGTGTAGGTTTCCCGGCGTGGTTCGCCCCTCCCGGTTGCGCGTCCCCGCCCTGTGCGTCGTGGTCCTGCTGGCTCTGACCGGCTGCTCCTTCGGCCAGGCGGAGGGCGCCACCACACCCGGAGCGGCCGGCACGGCCAGTCCGGCACCGGACGGCAGACGCGTCTCCCTGGTGCAGCGGCTCGGCGACGGCCCGGTCCGCAACCTGGAGGTGGACCCGTCGGGCCGCTGGCAGTGCCGCGACTGCGCCGGTGACGGCGTGAACGCCACCGGCACACTGAGCGCGGAGCAGACCCAGCGGCTCCAGCGGATGCTCGCGGACCCGGCGATCGCGAAGGAGACCGACGAGGCCCGCGGCTACAAGCAGGGCTGCATCGGCGTGCTGACCTCGACGCTGCTCGTGCCGCCGGACCTGACCGTCACCATCCAGGACTGCCCGGGTGAGCCGAAGCCGAAGGTGGCCTACGACGTGCTGCTGCTCGTCACCCAGGCCACTCCGGCCGAGGACAAGGGCTAGAAGACCTTGCCGGGATTGAGCAGCCCGGCCGGGTCCAGCGCCGCCTTGATCGCCTGGTGCACGCGTACGCCCACCGGGCCGATCTCGCGGGCCAGCCAGTCCCGCTTGAGCAGCCCGACGCCGTGCTCCCCGGTGCAGGTGCCGCCCAGTTCCAGCCCCAGCCGCATGATCTCGTCGAAGGCGCGCCGTCCCCGGGCCAGGCTCGCCGGATCGGCCCGGTCGACCACGATGTTGGGGTGCATGTTGCCGTCGCCCGCGTGGCCGACCACCCCGATCGGCACCTGGCACGCCTCGGCGATCCGGGCCACCCCGTCCAGCAGTTCCGCCAGCCGCCCGCGCGGCACCGCCACGTCGTCGATGACCAGGCCGCCGTTGCCGCCCGGGAACGTCTCGGCCGCGAACCGCTCCATCGCCGGATGGGCCAGCCGCCGCGCCTGGAGCAGGGCCGCGGCCTCGGTCGCGTCGGTGGCCGCGTAGACCTCGTCGGCGCCCGCCGCCGTGCACACCTCGGCCAGCCGGGCCAGGTCGTCGGCGGCCCGCACGCCGGTGTCCACCGCGGCGAGCAGCAGCGCCTCGGCGTCCGTGCGCAGACCCATCGGCCGGTACGCCTCGATCGCCCGCAGATGCGTCCGGTCCAGCAGTTCCAGCAGGCTCGGGGTGAGCCCGCGCTCGGCGATCCCGGCGACCGCGCCACCGGCAGTCGCCACCGTGGGGAAGACCGCGACCAGGGTCAGTGACTCCTCCGGGGCCGGGCGCAACGCCACAGTCACCTCGGTGATCACGCCGAGCGTGCCCTCCGAACCCACGAACAGGCGGGTCAGGTCGTACCCGGCGACCCCCTTGGCGGTACGCCGCCCGGTGCGCAGCACCTCGCCGGAGGCGAGCACCACCTCCAGGCCCAGCACGTACTCGCTGGTGACGCCGTACTTCACGCAGCACATGCCGCCGGCGTTGGTGGCCACGTTGCCGCCGATGGTGGACGACTCCCAGGAGCCGGGGTCCGGCGGATACCAGAGGCCGTGCTCCCGTACCGCGCGGGCCAGCGCCGCGTTCACCACGCCGGGCTGCACCACCGCGATCCGGCCGACCGGGTCGATCTCCCGCACCGCGTCCATCGCCACGGTGCTCACCACCACCGCGCCGGCGACCGCGTTCGCCGCGCCGGCCAGCCCGGTCCGCGCACCCTGCGGCACCACGGGTACGCCGTGCCGCGCGGCCGCCCGGACCACCGCCACCACCTCGCCGGTGTCGCGGGGACGGACCACCGCCAGCGGGGTGCCCGAGTCGCACAGGTCGGCCTCGTCGCGCTCGTGCCCGGCCAGCAGGTCCGGGTCGGTCAGCACGGCGGCGTCGCCGAGCGCGGCCCGCAGGTCGTCGATTAGGGGATGGGCGGCCATGCCGGGAAGGCTACCGGCGTACCGTCTGTTGCCGTGCTCTACCTGGACCCGCCCGCCGTGCCCTGGCGCGGCCGGCTCTGGTCGCACCTGATCAGCGACGTCTCGTACGCCGAGCTGCACGCGTTCGCCGAGATGCTCGGCGCGCCCCGGCGCGGCTTCGACCGGGACCACTACGACGTGCCCGCCGAGCGGTTCCGGGCGGCGGTGTGGCTCGGCGCCACGGTCGTGCCCTCGCGGGAGATCGTCCGGCTGCTGCGCGACGCCGGTCTGCGCCGCCCGAAGCACCGCGTCTCAGGCGAGCGCGGCCAGCTCCCGGGACAGGTTGGCCCGCGCCCGGGCCTCCCAGCGGGCGTACGGCTCGGGTAGGCGGTACAGCGCCGGCAGGGCGAGCAGGTGCCGCAGCACCGCGGCCCGGCCGGCACGGAACTCCGGTTCGGGCACGTGCGCGTACTCGGCACGGATCGCGGCGGCGTACCTGTCGTAGCGTTCCGGCGGGGCCGCCAGCACGGCCAGGTCCGCGTCGCAGAGCAGCGCGCCGTCCGGGTCGTCCGGCCCGATCACGTGACCGGCGGTGAGCAGCACCAGACGGCGTACCCCGGTCACCGTCGCGGCCGGGAGCCCGGCGGCGGCCAGCAGCTCACCGGCCAGGTCGGCGCTGGCCCGCTCGTTGGCGTCGCCCGCCGCGCGCGGGTCGTAGACCGCGTCGTGGCACCACGCCGCCAGCCGGACCAGGCCGGGGTCGCGGGCCAGACCGGCGTACGCGTCGACCACGTCGAGCACCGCCCGCAGGTGCGCCTCGTCGTGGTAGCGCCGGTGCGGCTCCCGCCAGCCCGCCAGCAGCCGGGCGCCGGCCCGGTCGACTCCCGCCGGATCGGTCGCGCCCGCCGCCCGTGCCGTCTCCCGCCACCGTGCCGTCAGATCGTCCACCGGGTGCAGTCTGCCCCACTCCGCGACCGGACCGGGGATTCAGCGGGATCGTCGCGGGTAGTACCCGCCATGGCCCGGGACCGACGACTGCCGTTCCTTCGTCGCCGCGATCAGCGTGCAGGCCCGGGCGACCGTGACGGCCAGCGGATCGCCTCCGCGATGGACGAGCTGCGGCACCGGGGCAAGGCCACCCTGCACGACCGGCTGCACCGGGTCCGCACCGCGTTCGGCCTGGCGGTGCAGGCCGGGCTCGCCGCCGGCCTGGCGTACCTGATCTCGCACCGGCTGCTGAAGAACCCCCAGCCGGTCTTCGCCCCGATCTCGGCTGTCGGCACGCTCGCCGCCTCGGTGGGGCAGCGGTTCCGGCGTACCGTCGAACTGATCGTCGGCGTGGCGGTCGGCGTGCTCGTCGGCGACGCGCTCATCTACTTCGTCGGCACCGGCGCGTGGCAGCTCGCGCTCGTGGTGACCTCGGCGATCCTGCTGAGCATCTTCGCCGGGGCGAGCGTCGCCATCGTCATCCAGGCCGCGGCCACCGCCGTACTGATCGTGACGCTCAGCCCGTCCACGGAGAATCTGGAGTTCCCCCGCTTCATCGACGCGTTCCTCGGTGGCGGCATCGCGTTGCTGGTCACCGCCATCCTGCTGCCGCTCAATCCGCTACGGGTGATCAACCGGGCGGCCCGGCCGGCGCTGGACCTGCTCGCCGACCAGCTCGACGCCTGCGCCGACGCGGTGCGCAGCCAGGACCGGGACGCCGCCCAGCAGGCGCTGTTCCGGCTGCGGGAGAACAAGGAGGAACTGGCCGCGCTCTCCGAGGCGATCGAGGGCGCCAAGGAGACGAGCACGCTCTCGCCGGCCCGCTGGCACCGGCGCAGCGAGCTGACCCACTACGCCGAGGCGGCCGAACCGATCGACCGGGCCATGCGCAACAGCGGCACGTTGATCCGCCGCGCGGTCACCATGATCGAGGACGCCGAACCGGTCCCCGAGCCGATGCCGGACGCGATCGGTCACCTGGCCGAGTCGGTACGCCTGCTCCGGCAGGAGTTCGCCTCCGGGCAGGAACCCGAGGAGGCCCGCGAACGGTCGCTGCGCGCGGTGAGCGAGGCCGGCCGGGCGTACGCCGAGGGGGTCGGCTTCTCCGGCAGCGTGGTGATCGCCCAGGTGCGTACCACGGCGAGTGACCTGATGGTGGCCTCCGGGATCGAGCAGGAGGAGGCGAACCGGCTGGTGCGGGAGGCGTTCGGCGAGAACCGCCAGGGCGAACCCGCAGCCCGGAACCCCGCCGCCCACCCACCCACAGCCCCACCCGTCGGCTGACCCACCCCACCCGCCCCCCCCGCCCCCCCGCCCCCCCACCCC
>NZ_JBAKHP010000009.1:0-241398 GCF_036902745.1 Micromonospora sp. CPCC 205554
CGCGCCGTCGGCGGTGACGCGGGCGGCGCCCGGGCCCGGCCCGGCGCGGCGGGCGACGGCCCGGCCCCGGCGCTGGCGGCCGCGCGGCTGCGGCTGCGCGCCGGTGACGCCCGGGCCGCCGAGCGGGCGCTGCCCGACTGGACCGCGGCCGGTGCGGCGGACTGGCCGCTGCCGGTGCGGCTGGGCGCCGGGCTGATCGACGCGACGCTCGCCGGCGTGTCGGGTGACGCCCGGCGGGCCGGCCGGCTGCTGGAGGAGGTGCTGGCGCTCGCCGAGCCGGACGGTTTCCGGCGCGTCTTCACCCGCGCCGACCCCGGGGTACGGGACCTGCTCGCCGCGCGGCTGGACTCCGGCACCGCGTACTGGGCGACGGTGAGTGAGCTGGTCCGGGGCGTGGACGCGCAACCGGTCACGACGACGGCTGACGGTCCGGCCCGGACGCTCGACGAGCCGCTCACCGAGCGGGAGCTGACCATCCTGCGCTACCTGCAGAGCATCCTGTCCAACGTGGAGATCGCCGCCGAGCTGTCACTGTCGGTCAACACGGTGAAGACGCACGTGCGCAACATCTACCGCAAGCTCGACGCGACCCGCCGGCGGGACGCCGTCCGGCGGGCGCGCGAGCTGCGGTTGATCTGACCGTCGCTCAGCCGTCGTCGGTGGCGGCGTCCACCACGGCGAGCAGCTCGGCCAGGTCGTAGCCGCCGTCGTGGCGGACGTCGTTGACGAACAACGTCGGGGTGCCGTTGACGCCGCTGCGGATGCCGCCGACGAAGTCCTGCCGGACCCGGTCGGCGTACTCCTGCCGGCCGACCTCCGCGGCGATCTCCTCCGGCGACAGGCCGATCTGCTCGACGCCCAGCGACAGGTGCACCGGGTCGAGCTGGTCCTGGTGCTGGTAGAGCCAGTCGTACATCTCCCAGAACCGCCCCCGGGCGGCGGCCGCCTCGGCGGTCTCCGCGGCGCTCTCCGCGTACGGGTGGACGTTGGTGATCGGGAAGTGCCGGTACGCCAGCCGCACCGTGTCGGCCCGCTGGCGCAGCACCTCGGTCAGGTTCGGGTAGGCGGCGCCGCAGAACCGGCACTGGAAGTCGCCGTACTCGACGATCGTGACCGGCGCGTCCACCGGCCCGCGGACATGGTCGCGTTCGGTCACCGGGATCCGCAGCCGTGCGGTGGTGACCTGGAGGGGCGTGGTCATGCGGCACTCACCCGCCGATCCGAGTCCAGCCGCTCCAGCGCGTCGAGGATGCCGTCCACGCCCGGGTTCACCTCGGGCGGGGACAGATGGCTCCAGGCCACCCGGCCGTCCGGGCCGACCACCACGAGTGCCCGCTCCGACTGCCCGTGCGGCGCGTACGCCCCGTACCGGCGCGACACCTCACCCTTGGGCTCGAAGTCGGCGAGCAGCGGGAACCGGATGCCCCGGCTCTCGGCGAACGCCCGGTGCGAGTCGACGCTGTCCACCGAGATGCCCAGCAGCACCGCGTCGTACCGCTCCAGCTCCGGCAGGGCGGCCTGGTACAGGGCCATCTGCTCGCCGCAGACCGGTGACCAGTCCGCGGGGTAGAACGCCAGTACCACGGGACGGCCCCGGAACTGCCCGGGGCCCACCTCGCGCCCGTCCGGCGCCGCCGGCAGCGTGAACCCGGGCGCGGCCTGCCCGGGTGTGATCAGCCCGTTCGGATCACTCATGCCTCCCACCCTGGCCGCGGCCCGGGTGAGGCGGGCTCACCCGGGCGGGGTGGTTCCGGTCAGCGCACGACGAGGTGGTTGTGCACCTCCCGGATGCCGGGGGCGTTCCACACCACCCGCTCGATCTCCTCGCGCTCGCCGGCCGAGTGGACCTGCCCGTCCAGCAGCACCGTGTCGCCGTGCACCCGTACGTCGACCTCCTCGGCCTCGGTGGCGCGGTTGCGGGTCAGCGCGTCCACGATCTGCTCGGCCAGGTCGCGGCCGTCGGCGTGCACCGCGGGGCGCACGGCGATCCCGTTGCTCACCCCGCGTACGCCGGTGAGCCGGGCGACCGACCGTTCGGCGGCCCGCCGCTGGTACTCCCACTCGACCTCGCCGTGCAGCGTGACCCAGCCGTCGGCCACGGTCACCTGCAACGCCTCGATCGGTACGAACGCGTCCCACTCCAGCGCCCGTACGGCCGCGACGGCGATCTCCGGGTCATCCCGTCCGGCCCCGGTGTCGATCCGGACGGCGAGGTCGTTGGCGACCGCGCGGACCCGGGCGACCCGGTGCGCGGCCCGTTCGGCGGCCCACTTCTTGGCGTAGCTGTCCACCCGGCCGGTGAGCGTCACCACGCCCTCGGTGACGGTCACCCCGATCTCGTCCGGGCCGACCCGCGGCTCCCAGGTCAGCTCGTCGAGCACGGCGGACTGGATGTCCCGGTCGGTACGCGTGATCGTGTCGGTGGCCATCCGGCTCTCCCTCCCGTCGATCGCGGCGCGGGCACGTGCTCCCGCACCCGCGATCCTGCGCCTGTCCCGGGTGAGCGGCCCTCACCCGCTGCGGGTGAAGCAGCACGACGGCCGCCCCGGGAGTCCCGGGAGCGGCCGTCGTCGTGTCGTACGGGTGGGGTCAGCCGTCCAGGCCGGCCGGGGAGTTCGGCCGGTCCACGTCCACGAACTCGATCTCGTCCGCGGCGCGGTCCCGGCTGCCGGCGGCGCGCGCCGCGGTCCCGGCGGCCCAGCCGATCGCCGCGCCGGCGAGCGCCGCCGCGATCAGCAGCGTCCAGGGCAGCGCGGGCCGGCGGCCGGCGAGCGCGTCGAAGGCGAGGCCGGCGCGGCGGCGTGCCTCCTCGGCGGCGGAGCCGACCAGGTCGGTGGCGTCGTCGGCCAGGCCGGAGGAGCTGCGGCGGGCGGTACGGGTGGCGTCGCGCACGCTGTCACCGGCGGAACCGACGGCGGAGAGCAGGTGCTGCCACGCCTGGTCGGCGACCCGCTCGGCCTTGCCCCGGCGGTCCAGCAGGTTGGATCCGAACATCGTTCTACCTCCTCGGGTGCCGAAGGCCGGCGGCCACTTCGGACTCCGGTGCCCATCCGGCGGGTTCACTGTCTCGGGCAGTGCCCCACCGGCGCGCCCGGCAAACCATGCCCCGGTCACGGGCGGCCCGGGGCGGCGAACGGGACGAACCACCCGAACGCGCCGGGACCGGTGCCCACGGGACGTGCGTGCGCCCGCTACCCTGGTCGGCGGATCGGCCGGGCCCGCCCGGCCGCAGGGCTGGCCGCGGCCGGCCTCGAAGGGGAAACTGGAACCCGGAGGTCCGGATTGGGTACGCCCAGGTGTGCCCAGTTCGCGAATTGCTCATCCCGGGGGGTGGCGACCGGGCCGTCGGAGGAATACGCTCGGTCGCGGCCCGCGTACTGATGAGGCGCCCGTCATGGGCGAGTGGAGGTGCTCGCGTGAGCCTGTCGATCGTGAAGTCGGTGCGGCCGGGTGGTGTCGTCCAGATCGCGCCCCGTGGGGAGATCGACGTCGACACCGCGTACGAGGTGCGGGAAGCGATCGCCGAAGTGCTCGCGAAGGGCCGTCCCTCGCGGATCGAGCTGAACATGCGGCTCGTCACGTTCATCGACTCGGTCGGCATCAGCGCCATGGTCGCGGGCTTCCAGACCTGCGAGGTCAGCGGCGTCAAGCTCGTGGTCACCGAGCCGAGCCGGTTCGTGCACCGGCAGCTCTGGGTGACCGGCCTGCTCGGCCTGTTCGGCGCGCCCGAGCCGTGGTTCGCCGACGACACCCCCGAGGTGCTGCCCGGCGCCTGAGCGCCGTTCACACCCCCTGCGGCCAGGGGACCTTCTACCCGTTGCCAGTCCGGCGTCGGTACGGGACGATCGTCGCGACGCACGACGGCGAGGGGGCCCGCTTGCAGAGCAGCGACAGCTTCAGCTACACCGTGCAGGCCCGGTGCAGCCGGGCCGAAGCGGTGGCCCTGCTGGGTGACCTGAGTCGCCAGGGTGAGCTGCATCCGCTGATCGTCCGGGTCCGGACGCTGCCGTCCCGGCCGGGCGCGCTGGCCAGCTACGCGATCACCGACCGGCTGCAACTCGGCCCGCTGCACTTCCCGGTCACGTACCAGGCGGACGTGCTGATCGCGAGCGAGGACGAGGTGGTCACCGTGGCACGGCAGCAACCCGCCACGACGGTACGCAACCACACCCGGCTGCGCGACGAGCCCGACGGCACGGTACGCATCGACGTGGAGATCACGCTCACCGCGCCGGCGCCGCTGTTCGGGTACGCGTTCCGCCAGGCCCGGGCGGCTCACCTGGGCCTGGCGGCGCGTCTCGGAGCGACCCTGGAGGGCCGGCCGGCCTGATCCGGCCGGTCCCTTCCGGGCGCGCTCAGTACACCGACAGGTGCACGTGGTTGGTGTGGTCGCTGGACGGGTCGCCGTTACCGCCGCTGTACGACTTCCACCCGCTGCTGGGCAGCCAGATCTGCTTGAACCAGATCACGTAGAGCACGGCGAGCGGGTCGGCGTTGCGCACGAAGTACGCGGCCAGGTTGTTGCCGTACGTCCGGTCGCCGCCGGTGGCCACGCCGCCGAAGCCGTTCTTCTGCGCGGCGAAGTCGCAGGCCCGCCCCTTCGGGTGCTCACCCGAGCCGCTGGGCCGGTGGCAGGAGACGTACCGGGTGAAGCCCGCCGCCTTGGCCTGTTGCAGCGCGTGCAGCGTGCGCGGCGTGATGCAGCCGTTCGCCGGGGTCGGGTCGTTGACGCTGCACGACTCCGACGGCCAGGAGCCGTCCGAGTTGCGCGGCGCGGGCTTCGCGTTCTTGCTGGAGGTGCCCTGGACGCTGCCACCGCCGCTGCTGCTGCGCGAAGCCCGGTCGTTCGCCACCTCCAGGGCGCGCTCGGCCTGCTCCTTGCGCTTGCCCATCACCGCGACCTGCTTGCGCTGCTCGCGGATCTCGCCGTCGAGCTGGACTCGGGTGCGGGTGGCCTCGTCCCGGGTGGCGATCAGGTCGCGCAGCGTACGGTCCTCGTGCGCGGCGACCTGCTCCAGCGCCGCGGCCCGGTCCATGAAACCCTCCGGGCTGCTGCTGCCGAGCAGCGCCCCGGCGGTGCCCAGGCGGCCGTTGCGGTACGCCACGGCGGCGATCTCGCCGACCTTGGCGTCCCGGACGGCCAGCTCGGCGCCGACCGTCTTGAGTTGTTCGTTGAGTTGCTTCTGGCGGCTCACCGACCGGTTCAGCGCGGCCTTCGCCTCCAGCCAGCCCTTGCTGGCCGCGTCGAGCTGGGCGCGCAGTTCGGGCGTGCCGCCCTCGTCGTCGCCGGGCGCGGCGGCGAGCAGGCCGGTCGCCGGCGCCGCCGAGGCGGGGGAGGCCGGAACGGTCGCGACGCCGAGGGTCAGCGTCGCGACGAGCAGGGCCGCCAACCGGGCGGCCGTCCGTCGTACAGGTGCCACTGGGGGCATTCACACGTCCTTCCGTCAGCGCCGACCGGGTTAGCTGACGGGTTCGGGACGGAAGATCCCTACCGCTGACGCGGATGCACCCCACGTACGTGGTTCCCCGGCTCGTCCCTGCGGACGATTAGGCGACGGCCGCCCCACCGGGGCCGGTGGCGCCCGCGGGTGCGGCCGCGACCGAGACTACCGGCGCTGCCCGGGCACGGCTCCGTGGAGGAGTGCCACTAGGCGGGGCAAAACCGGCATAAGACTACATCAGTCACAGTGATTTAAGTGTGTCCTAATCACCACTCGGTCGGTCCGCACACGCCGGCTGACGCTCCGGGTTCGACCTGCAACGTGGCGTGGTCGATGGAGAAGTCCTCGTGCAGGGCGGCCCGCGCGGCGGCGAGCACCCCGCCCGGGTCCACGCCCGGGTCGGTGGTCAGGTGTGCCGAGGCCACCTCCATGCCCGAGGTGAGCGTCCAGACGTGCAGGTCGTGCACCTCGGCCACGCCGGGCACGGCGGCCAGCCGGTCGCGCACGGCGGTCACCTGGAGGTGCTCCGGCGCGGCCTGCACCAGGATGCGCAGCGCGGCCCGGCCGAGCCGCCAGGTGCGCGGCAGGATGAACAGGCCGATCCCGACGGCGACCAGTGGGTCCGCCCACCACCAGTCGGTCACCGCGATGACCAGCGCGGCGGCGATCACGCCGAGCGAGCCGAGCAGGTCGCCGAGCACCTCCAGGTACGCCCCCCTCAGGTTGATGCTCTCCTTCGACCCGGCGCGCAGCAGCGCGAACGCGACGATGTTGGCGAGCAGGCCGAGCACCGCCACCACGAGCATCGGACCGGCCAGCACCTCCGGCGGCTCGCCGAAGCGGCGTACCGCCTCGACCAGGACGTAGATGGCGACGGCGCCGAGCAGCACGGCGTTGGCGAGGGCGGCGAGCACCTCCAGCCGGTAGAGGCCGAACGTGCGTTGCGGGTCGGTGCCGGCGCGGCGGGTGGCGGTGATCGCCGCGAGGGCCATGCCGATGCCGAGGACGTCGGTGAACATGTGCCCGGCGTCGGAGAGCAGCGCCAGTGAGCCGGTCGTGAAGGCGGCCACCGCCTCGACCACCATCAGGGCGGCGAGCAGCGCGAATGCGGCCCAGAGACGGCCCCGGTGGCGGTGTGCCGCGTTGGCCACCGCGCCGCTGTGGTCATGACCTGCGCCCACGCCAACACCCTCCCTGCCGCGTACCGGCCCGGCCCAATGTATGTTCACATCGCTATGTGTGCAAGTGAACTGTGGGTGGCGGCGGGGCCCGTCACCCCACCGGGTCGAGCGTGGTGAGGCGCTGGGTCGCCCGGGACAGCGCCACGTAGAGCGTGCGCACGCCCGAGCCGGGGTCGGACCGGATCTCGCCCGGCGCCACCAACACCACGCCGTCGTACTCCATGCCCTTGGCCTGGAGGCTGGTGACGACCTGGAGCCGGCCCGCGCCGAGCGCGCCCAGCCAGCCCGCCACCTCGTCCCGGCGCGGCACCGGCGTGATCACGCCGACGGTGCCCTCCACCTGCGCGAGCAGCGCCTCGGCCGCCTCGACGGTGGCCGCCGGCAGGTCGGCGGCGGGCACCGTGCGCTCGATCGGCGGAACGCCCGTGGACCGGACCGCGTCGGGCAGCGGCAGATCCGGGTAGAGCCGGCGGATCTCCGCCGCCGCCACCGCGAAGATCTCCGCCGAGTTGCGGTAGTTGGTGGTCAGCTCGTAGCGGTGCCGCTTGCGCCGGCCCAGCGCCTGGTCACGGGCCCGGTCCAGCTCCTGCGGGTCGCCCGTCCAGGCGGTCTGCGCCGGGTCACCGACCACGGTCCAGGACGCCAGCCGCCCGCGCCGGCCGATCATCCGCCACTGCATCGGCGAGACGTCCTGCGACTCGTCCACCACCACGTGAGCGTAGTCGCGGTAGTCGCCCGGACGCTCCCGCGCCGCCGCGCGGGCGGCGCGCTGCCGGTCGGCGTACGTGCTCAGCTCGCGCACACCACCGGCGAGCTGGTACGGGTCGCGCTTGGGCCGGGCCCGCTGCACCGGCTTGCCGAGCAGCGCGTCCAGCTCGTCCAGCAGCGCGATGTCGGCCACCGTCAGCCCCTCGGTCGCCAGGCTCCGGTACGCGTCGCCGAGCAGCCGGATCTCCGCCGAGGAGAGGATCCCGCCCGCGTAGCGGCGCAGCCGGTCCGGGCGGGCCAGCCAGTCCAGCACGTGCCGCGGGTGCAGCCGGGGCCACCACGCCTTGAGGAACTCGCGGAACTCCGGCCGCTCGATAATCTCGTCCTCGAACGCGGGCTGCTCCGGCAGCCGGCCCACCCGCAGCGTGCGGGCCTGCGCGTAGAGCGCGGCGAGCACCGCGTCGAACGCCGCCCGGCGTACCTCGTTGCGGCGCGCGCCCCGGGCCAGCGTCCGGTCCCGGATCGCGTCCAGCGCGGGGCGTTCCAGGCGCAGCAGCTCGCCCCGGTAGAGCAGGCGCAGCTCGGCGGGCGAGTCCGGCACCGCGTCACGTACCGCGCGCTCCAGCACCCGGCGCATCCGCAGCGACCCCTTCACCGCCGCCACGTCCGGCGGGTCGGTCCGGGACGCGGACAGGCCGGGGAACAGCGAGCCGAGCGAGTGCAGCGTGGCGGTCTCCTCGCCCAGCGAGGGCAGCACCGAGGCGATGTACTCGACGAACACGCCGGACGGGCCGACCACCAGGATGCCGCCGCCGGCGTACCGGGCCCGGTCGGAGTAGAGCAGGTACGCGGCCCGGTGCAGCGCCACCGCCGTCTTGCCGGTGCCCGGGCCGCCGGAGACGATCGTGACGCCGTTGCCGGGGGAGCGGATCGCCTCGTCCTGCTCGCGCTGGATGGTGGCGACGATGTCCCGCATGCCCCGGCCGGTGGCCCGGGACAGCGTGGCCAGCAGCGCCCCGTCGCCGACCACCGCCATGTCCGGCGGGGCGGCCTCCGGGTCCAGCAGGTCGTCCTCGATCCGGGTGACCTTCTCCGAGGCGGACTGGATCGTGCGCCGGCGCACCACCCCACGCGGCTCGGCGGGCGTGGCCTGGTAGAACGCGGCGGCGGCGGGCGCCCGCCAGTCCACCACCAGCGTCTCCGCGTCCACGCCCCGCACGCCGAGGCGGCCGACGTGCAGCACCTGCCCGGTACGCAGGTCCAGCCGGCCGAACACCAGCCCCTCGTGCTCGGCGTCCAGCACGTGCCGGCGCTGCGCGGCGTGGAAGACCATAGCGTCCCGCTCGACCAGCGCGCCGAAGTTGCCGACCCGGGCCAGCCGGTAGCCCTCCCGCTCGGCCTCGGCCGCGGAGCGCCGCAGTTCGGCCAGCCGGGCGTACACCCGGTCGAGGTGGCGCTGCTCGGCGGCGATCTCCCGGTCCAGCGTGGTCTGGTCGGTCAACGCGGATGCTCCTGTGTTCGGAGGGCACGACGGGCTGAATGAGGGTACGGGCCGCCGGCAACCGGCACGCCGGGGCATGCCGCGCACGTGGCGTACGCCGGTGCCGCCCGAGGGCGGGGGACGCTCAGAGGCGGGTCGCCGGGCGTTCGGCCAGCACCCGGTCCAGCACGCCGGAGAGGGCGGCGTTCACCTCGTCGGGGCGCTCCATCATGAGCATGTGCCCGGCGCCCGGGCAGACGGTCAGCTCCGTGGTGGGCAGCGCCGCCGCGATCGACTCGGCGCAGGGTGGCGGGGTGAGCCGGTCCCGGTCCCCGACCAGCGCGGCGGCCGGCAGCCCGCCGAGCGTGGCGAGCGTCTCCAGCCGGTGCTGGGCGCCGATCGAGGCGCGGAAACCGCCGATCGAGCGCAGCGTGGCCCGGGCCACCGCCGAGGTGACCAGCCGGATGTCCGCGGGGTCGCAGCGGTCGCCGAACAGCATCCAGCGGATGCTCGGGCGCAGCGCGCGCAGCAGCGCGTGCGGGGGCCGCCAGCCGCCGCAGCGGGCCAGCACCCCGGCGCCGGTGGTCTCGGCCAGGCGGATCAGCCGGGTGATCCGGGGGGAGAGGCCGTACGCGGTGTGCGTGTGCCCCTCGGCGGTGGTGGAGACGAAGACGAGCCCGGCGGTACGCGCGGCGAACCGGTCGGGGTGGCGGTGGGCGTACTCCATCACCGTCATCCCGCCCATCGAGTGCCCGACCAGGACGACCGGGCCGGACGGGACGATCTCCTCGACCACCGCCGCCAGGTCGTCACCGAGCTGGGCGAGGGTGGCGTCGCGCAGCGCCAGGCAGCTCGACCGGCCGTGGCCGCGCGCGTCGTAGGTGACCACCCGGACCCGGCCGCCGAAGCGCTCCCGCAGCTCCGCGACCTGGCGGTGCCAGCTACGCCCGTCCAGCGTCCAGCCGTGCAGCAGGACGGCGGTGACCTCGGCGTCGACCGGCCCGGTGACGCTGACGTGCAGGCGTACGTCGTCGGGGAGCCGCAGTTCCAGGTCCGGCATCGTCCACCTCCCGGGCCCACCGGTGTGTGTCCACCGGATGACCCGGCGGTGACACCGGCGTTACCCGCCATGAGACCACGGCAACCGGCCCGGAGAGAAGATTCCGGTCCGGCCCCACGGCGTCGGATCGGTGACCAGGCTGGGAGGCATGCCGTCCACCGCCCGCACTCCACGCGCCGCGCTGGCCGAGCTGCTCGCCGGCAACCGCCGCTTCGTCAGCGGGCAGCCGGTGCACGGGCACGACGTCACCGCCGCCGCGGCGGTGGCCTCCGGCGACCAGCAGCCGTACGCGGTGGTGCTGGGCTGTATCGACTCGCGCGTGCCGCTGGAGGCGATCTTCGACCAGACGTTCGGTTCGATCTGCGTGATCCGTACCGGCGGGCACGTGCTGGACCGGGCCGTGCGGGGCTCGATCGAGTACGTGGTGGAGCAGCTCGGCGTCCGCCTGGTGATGGTGCTGGGCCACGAGCGCTGCGGCGCGGTCGGCTCGACGGTCGAGGCGCTGCGCACGGGGCGGCGCCCCGGCGGCGACCTGGCGTACGTGGTGGACCGGATCGCCCCGGCGGTGACCGACGTCGGGGTGGACGACCCGGACGCGCACCCGCTGGCGATCCGCCGCCACGTCCGGCGCACCGTGGCCGCGTTGCGCTCCGACGACCGGCTGGCCGGACCCGTGGACGCCGGTGAGCTGGCGGTGGAGGGCGCGCTCTACGACCTGGCCTCGGGCGAGGTCACGCTGCTGCCGCAGGAGCCGACGCGAAACCGCCCGCCGGGGTGATCCCGGCGGGCGGTCGCGGTGGTGCGGGTGAGGGCGCTCAGCCCTCGAAGACGCCGGCCTCGACCAGGCGCTTCTCGGTGGCGTCCCAGCCGTGGTCCGGGTAGGACGCGGCCAGGCCGTTGATCTCGGCGCGGATCTTGGCGGCGTGGCCGGCGGCGGCCAGCACCCGGATCTCCTCGACGAAGGCGTCGGAGTCGGTGCGCAGGTGCGCGGTCTTGCCGTTGGTCAGGTTGCGCACGTAGGCGTGCTTGCCGCCGTTGAGCGGGATCAGGTACTTGAACTCGCCCAGCACGCTGAGGGCGCCACCCTGGCCAGCCTGGCCGGCCCGGACGGACGCGCGCGCGGTCTTAGAGGTGTTGCTCGCCACGGAGGTACTCCTTGCAGACGTACGGTGGGGACGGAAGGCCGTCCGGGGGCTGTGCGAGTGACGCCCGGGTGGGCGCCGGCCCGCGAAGATGTACGGCGGCACAGAGAACCGCCCAGAGAACTGTACACGACCACGACACCTGGCTGGTCGTCGCGGCGTCAGGGGGCATAACCGGGTCCACCACCCGGGTATTTCCCGCCCCCGGGGACCGGCGAATTTTCCGATTCGCTGGCGCACCACCAGTCACACGGGTAATCATGTGTGCCAGGTACCACTCGGTACGACGAGGTCGTAGGGGAAGACGCACCTCGGCTCACCGGGAGGTCACCGTGCCAACGCGTGGCGTCGTATACGTCCACTCGACCCCGCTCGCCGTGTGCTCGCACGTCGAGTGGGCGATTGCGCGCGTCCTAGCCGCGCCGGTCAACCTGCACTGGACGGCCCAGCCCGCCGACCCGGGCGCCCGTCGCGCCGAGTGCGGCTGGACCGGCAGCCCGGGGACCGGCGCGGAGCTGGCCGCTGCCCTCCGGCAGTGGCCCATGATCCGTTTCGAGGTCACCGAGGAACCCAGTCCCGGCGTCGACGGCGAGCGCTTCATGTACGTACCGGGCCGGGGCCTGTTCCGCGCCGCGGTCGGCGCGGCCGGCGACATCCAGCTCGGCGAGGACCGGCTCCGCAGCCTGATGGCCGCCGCGCGCAGCCCGGAGGCACTGGCACACGCACTGGACAAGGCGCTCGGCACCGCCTGGGACGCCGAGCTGGAGCCCTACCGGTACGCCGGCGACGGTGCGCCGGTGACGCTGCTCACCCAGGTCGGGTGACGGCGGCCGAGTTGCCCCGATACGGTGGGCCGCGTGTCGATTTCCTCGCGGCGCTCCGCCGTCGCGCTCGCCGCACTGACCGCGCTGCTCGTCTCCGGGTGCTCGGACGGGCCGGACCGGCCCCGGCCTGCCCCGACGAGCCCGGCGCCGTCGTCGGCCGCGCCCGCGCCGACTGAGTCGCCGGCCGCCGATCCGGCCGCCCGGGCCGCCGCGCTCGCCGGCACGCTGAGCGACGAGGACCTGGTCGGGCAGGTGCTGATGCCGTACGCGTACGGCAGCTCGGCCACCGAGGTCTCGGCCGGGTCGGCGGCCGGGAACCGGGCGCTCGCCGGCGTCGACACCCCCGCCGAGATGGTGGCGAAGTACCGGCTCGGCGGCGTGATCCTGGTCGGCTTCAGCGCCGACGACCCGACCTCGGGCAACCAGGCCACCACGAACGTGGACAACCCCAAGCAGGTTCGTGCGCTCACCGACGGCCTGCGCGCCGCCGCCGGCAAGCTGCCCGCCGGCGCCGCGCCGTTCCTGATCGGCACCGACCAGGAGTACGGCGTGGTCACCCGGATCACCGACGGGGTGACGCTGCTGCCCAGCCCGCTCGCCGCCGGCGCCGCCGGGAACCCGGCGCTGACAGAGGCCGCCTGGCGGGCCGCCGGGGCCGAACTGGCCGCGATGGGCATCAACCTCGACTTCGCCCCGGTCGCCGACGTGCTGGCCACTCGCAGCACGGTGATCGGCTCCCGGTCCTTCGGCGCCGACCCGGCGACCGCGTCCCCGCAGGTGGCGGGCGCGGTACGCGGCCTGCAGGCGGAGGGCGTCGGCGCCGCGGTCAAGCACTTCCCCGGGCACGGCCTGAGCGCCGAGGACTCGCACACCGAACTGCCGGTGATCAAGCAGTCCCGCGCCGAGCTGGACCGCCTCGCGTTCCCGCCGTTCCGGGCCGGGATCGGGGCCGGGGCCATGGCGGTGATGTCGGCCCACCTGGACGTCAAGGCCGTCGACCCGGGCACCCCCGCGACGTTCTCGCGCAAGCTGCTCACCGACGTGCTGCGCGGCCAGATGGGCTTCCAGGGCGTGGTGATCACCGACGGGATGAACATGGCCCCGGCGAAGAAGTGGTCGCCGGGCGAGGCCGCCGTACGTGCGCTCAACGCCGGCAACGACCTCATCCTGATGACCCCGAACGTCAAGCAGGCGTACGACGGGCTGCGCGCCGCGCTCAAGGACGGCTCGCTGCCCCGCGCCCGCCTGGTCGAGGCGGTCACCCGGGTGCTGACCATGAAGTTCCGGCTGGCCGGGCGGGACGCGCCCGCGCTGTCCACGCTCGACGGCGCCGCACACCGCAAGGCCGCCGACGACCTGGCCACCGCCGCCGTGACGGTGCTGCGCGGCAAGTGCGGCGGCGCGGTGGGCGGGCCGGTGAGCGTCACCTCCTCCGGCGGCCGGGAGCGCACCCGGAAGCTGCTGACCGAGGCGCTCACCGCGGCCGGGGTCAAGGTGGTGCCCTCCGGCGGCACTGTGGTGCACCTGGTCGGGTACGGCGACGGCGCGAAGGACCTGCGCGCCGACGCCGCCGTGACGGTGGCGATGGACACGCCGTACGTGCTGTCCGGGGCGAAGTCCCCGACCCTGATGGCGACCTACTCGTCCACCCGCGCCTCGATGACCGGGCTCGCCGCGGTGCTCGCCGGCAAGGCCCGCCCGGCCGGGCGCTCCCCGGTGCCGGTCTCCGGCCTGCCGGCCACCACCTGCCGCACCTGACCCGGCGGCCCGCCCGGCCGCGCCGAAACCCGGATGCGTCCGGGTGGCCCCGGCTGGCAGGGTGGCGCCCATGGGAGAGGCAGCACAGGGTTTCCGCTACGTCGAGCGCGCCGACGGCACGGTGGTCATCACGCATCACAACCGGGTCGCCGCCACGTTGCGCGGCGGCCGGGCCGCGCAGTTCCTGGCCGAGGCCGGCGACGACCCGCAGCTGGTCATGGCCCGGTGGACCGGCAACTACCGGCGGGGCAACGAGCGGACCGCCCGGCAGCACCCCCGCAACCGCGGCTGAGACGCGCGGAAGGGCCCCTTCTCGAACGGAGAAGGGGCCCTTCCGCACATCCGCTCAGGGGCGGGTGAAGACCAGCGCCACGTTGTGCCCGCCGAAGCCGAACGCGTTGTTCAGCGCCGCCGGGATCTCCATGTGACGCGCCTTGTGCGCGGCGACGTCCAGCGTCAGGCCCTCGTCCGGGTCGTCCAGGTTGATCGTCGGCGGGATCACGCCGTCCCGGATGGCCAGGATGGTGGCGATCGACTCCAGCGCGCCGGCCGCGCCGAGCAGGTGCCCGGTCATCGACTTCGTGGCGGTGAGCACCGGGTGGTCGCCGACCGCCTGACGCAGCGCGCCGATCTCCAGCATGTCCCCCACCGGGGTGGAGGTGGCGTGCGCGTTGACGTGCACGATGTCGGTACGGGCCACGTCCGCGTCGGCGACCGCCCGGGCGATGGCGCGGATGGCGCCCTCACCCTCGGCGTGCGGCTGCACGATGTCGTACGCGTCCGAGGTGATGCCCGCGCCGGCCAGGCGCGCGTACACCCGGGCGCCCCGGGCGGCGGCGTGGTCGGCACGCTCCAGGATCACCACGCCCGCGCCCTCACCGAGCACGAAGCCGTCGCGGCCGGAGTCCCACGGCCGGGAGGCCCGCTCCGGCTCGTCGTTGCGGGTCGACATGGCCCGCATCGAGCTGAAGCCGGCGATCGGCAGCGGGTGGATGACCGCTTCGGTGCCACCGGCCACCACCACGTCGGCCCGGCCGGCGCGGATGATGTCCAGCCCCAGCGCGATCGCCTCCGCGCCGGTCGCGCAGGCGCTGGCCACCGTGTGCACGCCGGCCTTGGCGCCCAGCTCCAGACCGACCCAGGCGGCCGGGCCGTTCGGCATCAGCATCGGGATCGTGTGCGGCGAGACCCGCCGCGGTCCGGACGCCTCCAGGATGTCGTCCTGGGCGAGCAGGGTGGTGGCGCCGCCGATGCCCGAGCCGACGCTGACCGCCAGCCGCTCCGGGTCCGGCCCGGCCTCGTCCAGACCGGCGTCGGCCCACGCCTGCCGGGCGGCGATGATGGCGATCGCCTCCGAGCGGTCCAGCCGGCGCAGCTTCACCCGGTCCAGCACCTCGGACGGGTCGACCGCCAGTTCGGCGGCGATCCGGACGGGCAGTTGCGCGGCCCACTCCTGGGTGAGCGCACTCACCCCGGAGCGGCCGGCGAGCATGGCGTCCCAGGTCGACGCGACGTCCCCGCCGAGCGGGGTCGTCGCGCCGAGCCCGGTGACGACGACGTCGGGACGACTCATGATCAGGACTGCGCCTCGATGTAGCTGACCGCGTCCCCGACGGTCTTGAGGTTCTGCACCTCGTTGTCCGGGATCTTGACGCCGAACTTCTCCTCGGCCGCCACCACGACCTCGACCATGGAGAGCGAGTCGACGTCGAGGTCGTCGGTGAAGGACTTCCCCTCGGCCACGTCGTCCGGGTTCACGCCGGCAACCTCTTCGAGGATCTCGGCGAGGCCGGCGGTGATCTCGTCACGGGTCATTGCGGTTGGTTCCTCTCATCGGGGGTCACGTGTCACCGGCGTCGCCGGTCACACACCTCGGCGCGTTCGCGCCCGAGGGGGTCTCAGGGGCAGCGCACGACCTGACCGGCGTAGGTCAGGCCGCCGCCGAAGCCGAAGAGCAGCACCGGGGCGCCCGAGGGCACCTCGCGCCGCTCGACCAGCTTCGACAGCGCCAGTGGGATGCTCGCCGCCGACGTGTTGCCGGACTCGACGATGTCCTTGGCGATGATCGCGTCCGGGATGTTCAGCCGCTTGGCGATGCCGTCGATGATCCGGGCGTTGGCCTGGTGCGGCACGAACGCGGCCAGCTCCGACGGATCCACCCCGGCGCGCTCGCAGGCCTGCAGCGCGAGCGGGGCGATCGCGGTGGTGGCCCAGCGGAACACCGACTGCCCCTCCTGGGTGATGTACGGCTGCCAGCCCTCGATCCGGACCGCGTCGCTCTTCTCCGGCGCGGAACCCCAGACCACCGGCCCGATCCCGGCCGGCTCGTCGTCGGCGGTCGCGGTGACCACCGCCGCCCCGGCGCCGTCGGCGAAGATGATGCAGGTCGAGCGGTCGGTCCAGTCGGTGAAGTCGGAGAGCTTCTCGGCGCCGACGACGATCGCGTTGCGCGCCGCGCCGGCCCGGATCGCGTGGTCCACCGTGCCCAGCGCGTACGCGAAACCGGAGCAGGCGGTGTTGAGGTCGAACGCCCCGGGCGCGTTGATGCCCAGCTTGGCCGCGACCCGGCAGGCCACGTTGGGGCTGCGGTCCACCGACGAGCAGGTCGCCACCACGACCAGGTCGATGTCGGCGGCGGTGAGGCCGGAGTTGGCGAGTGCCTTGCCGGCGGCGGCGGTGGCCATGTCGGCCACCGTCTCGTCGCCCGCGATCCGCCGGGTGACGATGCCGACCCGGTCCCGGATCCACTCGTCGTTCGTGTCCACCATCTGCGCGATCTCGTCGTTCGTGACGACGCGGGAGGGCTGGTAGTGCCCCATCGCGACGATCCGGCTGCCGGCCATTTAGTGCGTTCCTCCGATACGGACGAGGGGCTGGCCCGGTGCGACCGGGTCGTCGTGGTGTGCGAGCCACTCGACGAGCGGCCCGTTGTCGTGCGCGGTCACCTCGACCGGCCCCCGGCCGGTGGCGACGTGGCCGAGGAGCTGCCCGGCGCGTACCTCGGCGCCCTCGGCCGGTGCGGCCGACCGGTCGAGGCGGCCGGCGGCGGGGGAGACGACCACCCGGAACGGCGGCGCGGCCGGGCGGGCGGCGGGACCGCCGGCGTGCCGGGCGATCAGGCGGCGCGCGGCGGGCAGGTCGGCCGGGGTGTTCAGGGTGACGATCTCCGGTGCGCCCTCGCCCTTGAGCTCCCGCTTGACCAGCCCGGCGAGGGTGCCGGCCGGCGGCAGCTCGATCACGCCCGTGACGCCGAGGTCGGCCAGCGTGCGCATGCACAGGTCCCAGCGGACCGGCGCGGTCACCTGCCGGACCAGCCGCCGCACCGTCTCCGGGCCGTGCCCGACCGGCGTGCCGTCGAGGTTGGACAGCAGGATCCGGGCCGGCGCGGAGGCCGGGACGCCGGCGGCCACCGCGGCGAGGGCGGTCTCGGCGGTCGCCATGTACGGCGTGTGGAACGCGCCCGCGACCTGGAGCCGGATGACCCGGGTGCGGGCCGGCGGCTCGGCGGCCAGCTTGTCCAGCGCGTCGATCGCGCCGGCCGCGACGATCTGACCGGCCCCGTTGCGGTTGGCCGGGTGCAGCCCGTGCGCCGTCAGCGCGGCGATTACCTCGTCCGGGTCACCGCCGAGCACGGCGGCCATCCCGGTCGGCTCCAGCGCGCAGGCGGCGGCCATCTCCCGCCCGCGTACGCCGGCGAGCGTCACGGCGGACTCGGCGGGCAGCACCCCGGCCAGCGCGGCAGCGCCCAGCTCACCGACGCTGTGCCCGGCGACCAGCCCGACGTCGTGCATCGGCAGGTGCTCGGCGGCGAGCAGCGCGGCGGCGACCAGCAGCGGCTGGGTACGGGCGGTGTCCTTGATCTCGTCCGCGTCCGCACGGGTGCCCAGGTGGATCAGGTCCACCCCGGCCAGCGCCGACCACCAGCGCAGACGCGCCTCGGCGCCGGGGAGGTCGAGCCACGGCGCGAGGAAGCCGGGCTTCTGGGAACCCTGTCCGGGAGAGAGTACGGCGAGCACGTGTACGACTCTGACGGATACCGGCGTGCCGCGCTGTAACGTACGGCACGAAACCGCACTAGAACCTTTAGAGGAAACCTACAAAGATCGTCGTCGGTCATCGCCGGTCGGAGACCGTCGGCACCACCGGGTCGAGGCGTCCCACCGTCAGCGCGACCTGCAACGCGAACGCGTCGCGCGGGGCCAGCGGCGAGAAGCCGGTCACCTCGGCGATCCGCTTCAGCCGGTAGCGCACGGTGTTCGGGTGCACGAACAGCGCCCGCGCCGCGCTCTCCAGCGTGCCACCGGCGGCGAAGAACGCGTCGAGCGTCTCCAGCAGCTCGCCGCCGGAGCGGGCCAGTGCCGCGTACACGTCGTGGCGCAACCGGCGGCGGGCCTCGGTGTCGCCGGCCAGCGCGCGTTCCGGGAGCAGCTCGTCGGCGGCGACCGGGCACGGCGCGGTCGGCCAGGCCGGCGCGGCCCGGAACCCGGCCAGCGCCGCCCGTGCCGACTCGGTGGCCTCGTCCAGGCTGGGCACCGCCGGGCCGACCACCACCGGCCCGTCGCCGAAGGCGGTACGCAGCTTCTCCGTGGCCGCCACCGGGTCGGCCGCCCCGCCCAGCACGATGACCAGGCGGTCGCCGTGCACGCCGCCGATCACCTCGACGCCGATGCGCCGGGCCTGCCGGTAGACGGTGTGCAGCACGGCTGCCACCTCGCCGCCGGGGGAGCGGCCCACCGCCACCGCCACCGGCGGCGCGTCCGTCCAGCCCAGCGCGGCGGCCCGGCTGGCCAGCACGTCCGGGGAGTCGCCCCGCAGCAGCGCGTCGACCAGCAGCGCCTGCAACCGGGCGTCCCACGAGCCGCGGCTCTCGGCGGCCCGGGCGTAGACCCGCGCGGCGGCGAACGCGATCTCCCGGGAGAAGCGCAGCACCGCCTCGCGCAGCGACTGCTCCTCGCCCGGCACGGCCAGCTCCGACACCTGCTCCTCGACCACGTCGATGGTCACCTTGATCAGCGCCACCGTCTGCTGGAGGCTGATCGAGCGGGCCAGCGCCTGCGGTGCGGCGGCGAAGACCTCGTCCGACACCTCCTGGGTGCGGTCGGTCGCGCCGCCGCCCTGGCGCAGCCACTGCACCAGCGAGCGCACGCCGGCCTGGGCCACGAGCATGACCCAGGAGCGCTGGTCGGCGGGCAGCTCACGGAACCACGGAAGCGTCTCGTCCATCCGGGCCACGCTGGCGGTGGCCAGCCCGCCCGCCGCCCGTTCGATGCGGCGCAGCGTCGCCGACGTCTCCGTTCCGCCCGGTTCGCTCACCGCACCAGCCTGACACGGCGTGACCAGCGGATCCACTTCGAGGTGACGGGCCCGCCCCCGCGTGACGATCTCCACCGGTACGCGCTGACGATCTTGTTCGGCCGGGCCAGTACGGTGTCAGGGCACGCCGGGCCAGACTCGGCCGGGCGGGCGAGGGCGACGCGTGAGGGGGGCCGGGATGGCGCAGGGGGAGGCCGAGCACGGTTGCGCCCAGGGTGAAGCCTGCCGGCGGGGTCACGACCAGCCGGCGACTGCCACACACCCGCGCCGGCCGTGCCTGAACCCGCAGGGGGAGGAGCCGGCCGGCCGGACGCCGGAGCGCGCCGAGGACGAGCCGGGTGTGCCCCGCCAGCGGGCGGCGGAGCCGGCGCACCCGGCCGACGAGGAACCGGTCGACCGGAGTTGCCGCAGCGGCCTGGCGGGTTGGGCTGGGGCCCACCGTCACGGCGCGGTACGCCCGCGCAACCGCACCGTCCGCCGGGAACGCCCGCCGCGCCGCTGGTGCTGACGCGCCGCCTGATGCGGCTCAGCGGGTGCGGCGGCGGACCAGCAGCGCGATGCCGGCCAGCCCGGCGGTGATGACCAGCACGATGCCCACGTTGAGCAGCAGCAGCCGCTGGAGTTCGCCGAGCGCGGTGTCGATGTTCTGCACCGGGTCGAGCGCCTCCTCCGGAAGCACCCGCTCGCCGCCGCCGATGCCGCCGGCGAGCGTGTCGAACTGGGCCGGCATCGGCACGCCGACCGAACGCAGTGTCTCGGGCATGTTGAGCCGCCCGAAGAACCAGCCGGCCCGGGTGCTGCTCAGGTCCGGCTGCTTGCCCGGCCGGTAGATCCGGGGACCGCCCTTGGCCAGCGGGAACAGGTCGTAGGTGCGCTGCGGACCGGCGGCGGCGAGCACCACCACCGTGTACTTCGGACCGAGATCCTTCGCGGCCGGGCCGCGCAGCTGGCCGGTCGTACCCAGCCATTTGACCTGGTCGATCACCAGGTTGACCTCGTTCGGGCTGGTGTCGGCGCGCAGCTTCAGCGGTGCGTCGAGCCGCTCGCCGCTGATGTCGACGCCGGTCGGGGCCGGCTTCGGCTTGGGCGCCGCCTGGACCGCCGCCGTGCCGGCCAGGGTCAGCGTGCACGCCAGGGCCGCCACGCCCCCGGTCACGGCGACCAGCAGCCGTCTCACCCTCCGGATCATCGCCGCCTCCTCGCCCCGTTCGATGGCTGGCTTCCGCTGCAGGTCACACTGGACCCGGTGTCCACCACAAGACTCCGCAGAACGGCGCTCGGTTGCAGCTGGTGGAAGAGTATTTGGAACTATCTGCGAGCTGAGACCGACCAATGAACGGTCGATGATCATCGGCCGGATCCTACCCGGACGGAGGGAACCATGGGGGGCAGGGTCGCCCGTGTGGCGCGTACCTGGGCGGTGGTGCTCGGGGTGGTCGCGGCGTCCGCGCTGCTGCCGGCCGTGCCGGCCGCCGCGCACAACTCGCTGACCGGCAGTGACCCGCGCGACGGGGCCCGGCTGGCCGCCGCACCCGAGCGGATCGAGCTGCGGTTCCTCGCCACGCCGAAGGCGGCGACCACCGAGGTCACCGTCACCGGCCCGGACAACGTGGCAGCGACCGGCGGCGCGCCGGCCTTCGCCGGCAAGCGCGTGACCGTGCCGTTCCGGCCGGGCGCGGCCGGTCTCTACATCGTGACCTACCGGCTGGCCTCCGACGACGGCCATCCGGTCAAGGGGGAGATCCGGTTCACCCTGACCACCGGCACCCCGGCGGAGTCGCCGTCGGCGAGCGCGTCGCCCACCACCGTCGCGCCGACCAGCGCCGCGCCGACCCCGGCGAGCCCGACCCCGGCCGCCGCCGGGACGGACGACGACGGGGGTACGGGCTGGCTGTGGGCGGCCGGGGCCGTGGTGGTGCTGGCCGCGCTGGGCGGCGGACTGCTGCTGCGCCGCCGCGCCGCCCGCCGCTGACCGCTCAAACCAGGCGTACGCGGGCGGCGCGCAGCCGGGTCAGCGTACGGTCGCGGCCGAGCACCTCCAGCGACTCGAACAGCGGCAGGCCGACGGTGCGCCCGGTGACCGCGACGCGTACCGGCGCCTGCGCCTTGCCCAGCTTCAGCCCGCGCTCCGCGCCGACCGCCTCCAGCGTGGCCTTGAGCGACTCGGCGTCCCAGGACTCCAGCGCCTCGAACGCGACGATCGCCGCGTCCAGCAGGTCGGCCGCGCCCTCCTTCATCGCCTTGGCCCAGGCCGCCTCGTCGATCAGCGGGTCGGCCAGGAACAGGAAGTCGACGTTCGGCACGATCTCGCTGAGCACCGCGATCCGGGTCTGCGCCAGCGGGGCCACCGCCGCGAACGCGGCCGGGTCGAACTCCTCGGGCTGCCACGGCGGCGGGGCGATGGTCCCGGTGCCGGTGAGCCACGGCCGGCACGCCTCGACGAAGTCCGCCACCGGCAGCGCCCGGATGTAGTCGCCGTTGAACGCGCGCAGCTTCTTCTCGTCGAAGAACGCCGGGGACGGATTGACCTCGTCCAGCCGGAACTCCTCCTCGATCACCGACCAGGGCACGATCTCCCGGTCGCCCGACGGCGCCCAGCCCAGCAGCATCAGGTAGTTGCGCATCGCGTCGGCGAGGTAGCCCTCGTCCCGGTACGCCTCCAGCGCGACCTTGTCCCGCCGCTTGGACAGCTTCTGCCGCTTCTCGTTCACCACCACCGGCACGTGCGCCCAGACCGGCGGCTTGACGCCGAGCGCGTCCCACAGCAACTGCTGCTTCGGGGTGTTCGGCAGGTGCTCCTCCGCCCGGATCACGTGGGTGATCCCCATCGACATGTCGTCGACCACGTTCGCCAGCAGGAACACCGGGGAGCCGTCGCCGCGGGCGATGACGAAGTCCTCGATCAGCTTGTTCTCGAACGTCGGCTCGCCGCGCACCAGGTCGACCACCACGGTCTCGCCCTCGTCCGGCGTGCGGAAGCGCAGTGCCCGGCCCTCGCCCGGCTCCAGGCCGCGGTCGCGGCAGAAGCCGTCGTAGCCGCGCTGCTGCGGGCCGGTACGCGCCTGCACGTCCTCCCGGGTGCAGTCGCAGTAGTAGGCCCGGCCGCCCTCGTACAGCCGCTGCGCGGCGGCCCGGTGCTCGCCCGCGTACGAGGACTGGAAGTACGGGCCCTCGTAGCTGCCCCGGGCGATGCCGATCCAGTCGAGCGCGGAGAGGATGCCCTCGGTCCACTCGGGCCGGTTACGCGCCGCGTCGGTGTCCTCGATGCGCAGCACGAACACCCCGCCCTGCTGCTTGGCGAAGATCCAGTTCTGCAGCGCCGAGCGGGCGCCGCCGACGTGGAACATACCGGTCGGGGAAGGGGCGAAGCGTACACGTACCGTCACGCCCCCCAGCCTACGGCGGACCGCGACGGGTTTCCGGCAGGGGGCCGGGTCAGGGCACCGCCTTGATCTTCACGACCAGGGCGCTGCCGAGCAGGGTGACCGCCGCGGTCACCGCGTACAGCGTCGGGTAGCCGCCGAGGTGCACGACGATCGGCGCGGACAGCGCCGGCCCGAGCACCTGCGGCGCGGAGTTGGCGATGTTGATCACGCCGAGATCCTTGGCCCGGTCCGTGGCGGCGGGCAGCACCTGCGTGATCAGCGCGGCGTCCACCGACAGGTAGACCCCGTACCCTGCGCCGAGCAGCAGCGCCGCGACGATCGCCATCGGCCAGGTCGGCGCCACCGCCAGCAGCACCGCCGCCACCGCCATGATCAGCCCGGAGGCGATCACGAAGACCTTGCGCCGGCCTGAGCGGTCCGACATCCGTCCGGCGACCACGGCGGTGAGCATCATGCCCACCGTGTAGAGCAGGATCAGCACCAGCAGGGAGCCCTCGGGGTCGGCCACCCGTACCCCGTCGGTGAGGAAGTAGAGCAGGTAGAGCGTGCCCAGCGCGTTGCCGGTCTGCACCAGGAACCGGGTGAACCAGGCCCAGGCGAAGTCGGGGTGGCGGCGCGGGCTGATCCACATCGAGGCGAACAGCGAGCGCAGCCGCAGCGGCGAGCGGTGCTCCCGGGGCAGCGGGTCGTCCTGGGTCAGCAGCGCGAACGGCAGCGACAGCAGCAGCACGGCGAGCGCGATCGCGGCGTACCCGGCGGCGTTGCCGGTGACCACGGCGGTCACCAGCACCGCGCCGAGCACCAGGCCCAGCGCCTGCGGGATGCCCACCCAGCCGGACACGCCGCCCCGCTGCGCCACCGGCACCCGGTCCGGGATCGCGGCGGTGAGGCTGGCGAGCATCGCGTTGAAACAGACCTGCGCGGCCACCCAGGCCACCGCCACCCCGGCGATGGTGTTCTGCCGGGCCAGCAGCACCAGGGCGAGCGCGCCGACCACCGCGCCGAGCGCGGTCCAGACGTGCCGGCGGCCGAAGTGCCGGTTGGCCAGCCGCAGCGACGTGCGGTCGGACAGCGCCCCGGCGAGCGGGTTCGCCAGCACCGCGGCGAGCGCGCCGATGCCGGTGACCACAGCCAGCATGGCCTCCTTGTCGGCCGGGGCGATCCGTTCCACCTGCTGCGGCAGCAGCACCTGGATCGGGGTGAAGAACGCCATCCAGACGCCCAGGTTGGCCGCGAAGATCAGCGCGATCCAGCCCCGCCGCACCGGGACGGTCGGCTCGGCGAGCGCCGCCGGCAGCGAGGCCGGCGTCGGGTTCACAGTGGTCATCGCCGCACCAGGTCCCGGAACCATGTGTACGACGACTTCGGCGTCCGCCGCTGCGTGTCGAAGTCGACGTGCACCAGGCCGAACCGCTTGGTGAAGCCCTCGGCCCACTCCCAGTTGTCCAGCAGCGACCAGACGAAGTACCCGGTCACCGGCACGCCCTCGGCCATCGCCTCGCGCACCGCGCGGATGTGCCCGTCCAGGTACGCGATCCGCTCCGGGTCGTGCACCCGGCCGTCGGCGTCCGGTGCGTCGTCGTACGCGCAACCGCTCTCGGTGACCTGGATCGGCGGCAGCGCGTCGCCGTACCGCTCGCGCAGGTGCAGCAGCAGCTCGCGCAGCCCGTCCGGGGCCACCGGCCAGTCGAACGCGGTGCGCGGGTAGCCCTCCAGCGGCACGATCTCGAACGGCAGCGGCGAGTCGGCCCCGGGCGCCCGGATGCCGGTCGGGTTGTAGTAGTTGACGCCGAGCACGTCGATCGGGGCGGCGATGACGTCCAGGTCGCCGTCGCGCACCACGCCCGGGTCGGGGCCGAGCGCGTCCGGGTAGCCGCGCCCGAGCAACGGATCGGTGAACAGCCGGTTGTGCAGCGCGTCGTACGCCGCGGCGGCGGCCCGGTCCGCGTCGGTGTCGCCGGCCAGGCGCGCCGGGGAGTAGTTGTTGGCGATCGCCACCGGGGACGTGCTGCGGGCGCGCAGCGCGGCGACCGCGAGACCGTGCCCGAGGAGCTGGTGGTGGGCCACCGGGAAGGCGTCGAACAGCAGCGTCCGGCCGGGGGCGTGCTCGCCCACGCCGTGGCCGAGGCTCATGTGGATGAACGGCTCGTTGAGCGTGATCCAGAGCTTCACCCGGTCGCCGAGGCGGGCGGCGCTCAGGTCGGCGTACTCGGCGAACCGGGCGGCGGTGTCCCGGTTCAGCCAGCCGCCGGCGTCCTCCAGCGCCTGCGGCAGGTCCCAGTGGAACAGCGTGGCGACCGGGTCCACGCCGGCGGCGAGCAGGCCGTCCACCAGCCGGTCGTAGAAGTCCAGCCCGGCGGCGTTGGCCGGGCCGGTGCCGGCCGGCTGGATCCGGGGCCAGGCGATCGAGAAGCGGTACGCGGACACTCCCAGCCCGCCCAGCAGCGCGGTGTCCTCGGCGTACCGGTGGTAGTGGTCGCACGCCTGGTCGCCGGTGCTGCCGTCGGCGATCCGGCCCGGGTCGTGGGCGAAGGTGTCCCAGATGGACTGGCCGCGGCCGTCGACTGTGGTCGCGCCCTCGATCTGGTACGCGGAGGTGGAGACCCCCCAGCGGAAGCCGGCGGGGAACTCGGGCATCGGCGCGGTCGTCAAGTCACCCTCCAAGAACGTGAAGCGTGCTCGCGACTCTAGGACTCCGCGGACCGCTGCGCCATAGGCCGAGATGACTGGGTAAGGCAAGGCGGTTCGGCGTGTCTTTTCCGAACCCGTCCACTTAAGTCCGATTTACACATAGAGTGCCGAATATCGCGGATGTGATTTAAGTGGGGGAAAGATACTCATGATCCTCGTGGAACGAAGCGCGCACGTGGCGGCGCCGGTGGATGTGGTCTGGGACGTCGTGCAGCGCGCCGAACAGCTGCCGGCCTGGCTGGCGGGAGTCCGCGCGGCCGAGGTCCTGTCCGGGGAGGGATTCGGGCGGCGGCAACTCGTCCAGGCTGGACGCGGCGCCGCGCACGAGGCCGAGGTGATCGCCTTCCAGGAGCCGACCCTGATCGGCTGGCGCGAACGCGCGAAGGGTGCCGGCGCCCGGGCCGAGGCGCGCACCGAGATCTACGTCCAGCTGACCCCGGACGAGGAGGGCGGCGGCACCGTCGTACGCCTGATCGTCGTGCGGTGGCCCGCCGGACCCGTCAAGGCGGCCCTGCTCCGGCTCGGCCTGCGCCGGGTCGGCGCCGACCTGGAGGACTCGCTGGCCCGGCTGACCGACCTGGCCGCCGTCGGCTGACCGAGCCCCGTCCCGGCGTCGCCCGCGATGGTGACGGCCCGGCGTTCCCGCCAGGGACGCCGGGCCGTCGTCGCATCGGGGGACGAGAAGGGCCCGGCGCGCCTGGCGCCGGGCCCTTCTCGCGGGACGGGTACTAGCTGTCGCCGCCGGTCTCGCCGACCGGTGCGGCGCTGACGTCGTCCAGCGCGTACTTGCGGGCGGCGTCGGCCGGCACGTGGGCCGGCACCACGCCGCGCAGCGCGAGCTGGCGCAGCGTCGCGACGGCGACCGACTCGGCGTCCACGTGGAAGTGGCGGCGCAGCGCGTGCCGGGTGTCCGACATGCCGAAGCCGTCCGTGCCGAGCGAGGTGTAGTCCCCGGGTACCCAGCGGGCGATCAGGTCCGGTACCGCGCGCATCCAGTCGCTGACCGCGACCTTCGGCCCGTCGGCGTCGGCCAGCTTCCGCGCGATGTACGGCACCCGCGGCTCCTCGCCCGGGTTGAGCAGGTTGTGCTCCTCGCACTCCACCGCGTCGCGGCGCAGCTCGGTCCAGGACGTCACCGACCACACGTCGGCCGAGACGCCCCAGTCCTCGGCGAGCAACTGCTGGGCCTTGAGCGCCCACTGCATGCCGGTGCCGGAGGCGAGGATGTTCGCCTTCGGCGCGTCGTCGCCGACCTGCGGCGCGGGGGAGTAGCGGTAGATGCCGTTGACGATGCCCTCGACGTCCACCCCCTCCGGCTCGGCCGGCTGGAAGATCGGCTCGTTGTAGACGGTGAGGTAGTAGAAGATGTTCTCCTGCGCCTCCCCGTACATCCGGTGCAGGCCGTTCTCCACGATGTGCGCCAGCTCGTAGGCGAACGCCGCGTCGTACGCGACCACCGCCGGGTTGGTGGCGGCGAGCAGCAGCGAGTGGCCGTCCTCGTGCTGGAGGCCCTCACCGTTGAGCGTGGTCCGGCCGGCGGTCGCGCCGAGCACGAAGCCCCGCGCCATCTGGTCCGCCGCCGCCCAGAACCCGTCGCCGGTGCGCTGGAAGCCGAACATCGAGTAGAAGATGTACAGCGGGATCATCGGCTCGCCGTGGGTGGCGTACGCCGTGCCCGCCGCCGTGAACGAGGCCACCGACCCGGCCTCGTTGATCCCCTCGTGCAGGATCTGGCCGGTGGTCGACTCCTTGTAGGACAGGAACAGCTCCCGGTCCACCGAGGTGTAGCGCTGGCCGTGCGGCGAGTAGATCTTCTGGGTCGGGAACAGCGAGTCCATACCGAAGGTACGGGCCTCGTCCGGGATGATCGGCACCCAGCGCTTGCCGAACTCCTTGTCCTTCATGATGTCCTTGAGCAGGCGGACGAAGGCCATCGTGGTGGCGACCTTCTGCTTGCCCGACCCGCGCTTGACGTCGGAGAACCGCTCGGTGCCCGGGATGGCCAGCGTCTTGCGCGCGGTGCTGCGCGTCGGCAGGTAGCCGCCGAGCTGCTGACGCCGGTCCTTCAGGTACGTGATCTCGTCCGACTTCTCACCCGGGGTGTAGTACGGCGGGAGGTACGGGTTCTCCTCCAGCTGCTTGTCCGGGATGTCCAGGTAGAGGCGGTCGCGGAAGAGCTTCAGATCCTCCAGCGTCAGCTTCTTCATCTGGTGCGTGGCGTTGCGGCCCTCGAAGTGCGAGCCGAGCGTCCAGCCCTTGATCGTCTTGGCGAGGATCACAGTGGGCTGGCCGGTGTGCTCCGTGGCCGCCTTGTAGGCCGCGTAGAGCTTGCGGTAGTCGTGGCCACCCCGCTTGAGGTTCCAGATCTCGTCGTCGGTCAGTCCCTCGACCATCTTGCGGGTCCGCGGGTCGCGGCCGAAGAAGTGCTCCCGCACGTACGCCCCGGACTCCGCCTTGTAGGTCTGGTAGTCACCGTCGGGCGTGGTGTTCATCAGGTTGACCAGCGCGCCGTCGGTGTCCGCGGCGAGCAGCGGATCCCACTCGCGGCCCCAGACCACCTTGATGACGTTCCAGCCGGCGCCCCGGAAGAACGCCTCCAGCTCCTGCATGACCTTGCCGTTGCCGCGGACCGGTCCGTCCAGGCGCTGGAGGTTGCAGTTGATCACGAAGGTGAGGTTGTCCAGCTCCTCGCGGGCGGCCACGCCGATCGCGCCGAGCGACTCGACCTCGTCCATCTCACCGTCGCCGAGGAACGCCCAGACGTGCTGCTGGGAGGTGTCCTTGATGCCCCGGTGGTGCAGGTAGCGGTTGAACCGCGCCTGGTAGATGGCGTTCAGCGGGCCGAGGCCCATGGAGACCGTGGGGAACTCCCAGAAGTCCGGCATCAGCCGCGGGTGCGGGTACGACGGCAGACCGCCGCCGGGGTGCGACAGCTCCTGCCGGAAGCCGTCGAGCTGGCTCTCGCTGAGCCGGCCCTCCAGGAACGCCCGCGCGTACATGCCGGGGGAGGCGTGACCCTGGTAGAAGATCTGGTCGCCGCCGCCCGGGTGGTTCTTGCCCCGGAAGAAGTGGTTGAAGCCCACCTCGTAGAGGGACGCCGAGCTGGCGAACGTGGAGATGTGCCCACCGACGCCGATCTCCGGGCGCTGCGCCCGGTGCACCAGCATCGCGGCGTTCCACCTGATGTACGCCCGCAGCCGCCGCTCGACGTGCTCGTCACCCGGGAACCACGGTTCGCGCTCCGGCGGGATCGTGTTGATGTAGTCGGTGGTGGTCAGGGACGGCACCCCGACCTGCCGCTCGCGGGCCCGCTCCAGCAGGCGCAGCATGACGTACCGGGCTCGCTTTGTCCCGCGCTCGTCGATGACACCGTCGAGTGACTCGACCCATTCGCTGGTCTCTTCAGGGTCGATGTCCGGAAGCTGGCTCGGCAGACCAGCGGTGATCACCGGGCGCTTGCGTTCCGTAGCCACAGGCGTTCCCTCGGTTTCGTGTGGGATAGGTCTCTAGCGCCATCCTGCCCCCTGGTGGCGCGTGTCGTCACCTCTCCCACCCTCAGACGCGACGCTGAACACAGGTACCCATCAGTAACTTTGCGCGATCACGGGATGCGCTATCGGCGGACGCGGCGGCGAACCGGGCACTGCGGCAGAATGCGCCGTATGCGCAGTGAGGTGATCACCGTCCGGACCGGCTCCCGGCCGACCGTCCGGGACATCACGAGCGAGGCCGAGCGGTTCGTGTCCGGGGCCGGCGACGGCCTGCTGCACGTCTTCGTCCCGCACGCCACCGCCGGGCTGGCGATCATCGAGACCGGCGCCGGGTCCGACGACGACCTGCTGCGGGCGCTCGACGACCTGCTCCCCACCGACGACAGGTGGCGGCACCGGCACGGCTCACCCGGGCACGGCCGCGACCACGTGCTGCCGGCGTTCGTGCCGCCGTACGCGACGCTGCCGGTGCTCGGCGGGCGGCTCCAGCTCGGCACCTGGCAGTCGATCTGCCTGGTCGACACCAACGGCGACAACCCCGACCGTCAGGTGCGCTTCTCGTTCCTGGCCGGCTGACCGGCCGGACCGGGCGCCCGCGCCCGGCCCGGCCGCGCCGTCACGGGCGGACCGTCTCCGCCTCCACCGTCTGCCGGCCCTGGTCGACGCCGGGGGCGGCGGTGCGCGCCGCGGCCGGCGGCCGGTCGTGGGTCAGGTTCAACCCGGGTACGCGGTCCTCGATCACGAACGTGGCCCGGGTGTACGCGGGCGCGTCCGGCCGGCTCACGTACGGCAGGACGTCGAAGTCCGCGGTCAGCTCGGTCGGGGTGATCGTGGTGCGCACGTACCCCCGAAGGTTGTTCTGGAAGCGCAGGTGCGGGTTGAACGCCAGCCACGGGTGCGAGCCGGTCGGCGAGTCCGCGCCGTCGCCGGTCGAGGTGATCGACGAGCAGACCAGCTCGCTGCCGACGGTGCGTGAGGTCGGGTCGGCGTAGTCCAGCTTCAGGTCGCTGGCCCAGTGCGCGTGCACGTCGCCGGTGAGCACCACCGCGTTGCGCACCCCGGCGGCCGTCCAGCCCCGGGTGATCCGGTCCCGGGAGGCGGCGTACCCGTCCCAGGCGTCCATGCTCGTCACCGTCAGCGGGCCGGAGTTGTTGTCCCGCTGGGCGAAGAAGACCTGCTGGCCGAGCAGGTCCCAGCGGGCGTCGGAGCGGCGGAAGCCGTCCAGCAGCCACGCCTCCTGCGCGGCGCCGGTGATCGAGCGGGCCGGGTCGGACGCGTCGGCGCAGCTCTTGTAGCCGTCGCCGCACGCCTGGTCGTCCCGGTACTGCCGGGTGTCGAGCATGTGGAAGGTGGCCAGCCGCCCCCAGCGCACCCGGCGGTAGAGCTGCATGTCGATGCCGCGCGGGATCGAGGTGCGGCGCAACGGCATGTTCTCGTAGTACGCCTGGAACGCCGCCGCCCGACGGGTGAGGAAGTCCGGATCGGGCGCCTCGGGCACCTCGTCGGCCCAGTTGTTCTCCACCTCGTGGTCGTCGAAGACCACCACCCAGGGCGCGACCGCGTGCGCCGCCCGGAGGTCGGCGTCGGTCTTGTACTGGGCGTGCCGTTGCCGGTAGTTCGCCAGCGTGCGGGTCTCCGGGCCCTCGTGGTCGCGCGGGTTGCCGCCGGGCACGGTGTACGTGCCCTTCGCGTACTCGTACTGGTAGTCGCCGAGGTGCAGGATCAGTTCCGGCTCGGTCTCGGCCAGCCGGCGGTACGCGGTGAAGTAGCCGTGCTCGTACTGCGAGCAGGAGGCGAAGCCCATCGCGAGGGCGGACGGCATCAGCCACGGCGCCGGTGCGGTCCGGGTGCGCCCGGCCGGGGAGATCCAGCGCTGCGCCCGGAACCGGTAGAAGTACTCGCGTCCGGGCAGCAGGCCGCCCAGCTCGACGTGCACGCTGTGCGCCGACTCCGGCCGGGCCAGGGCCACGCCGCGGCGCACCACGTGCCGGAAGCGCTCGTCGGCGGCCACCTCCCAGTTCACCGGCACGGCCCGCGACGGCATGCCGCCCAGGCCGTCCTCGGCCAGCGGCTCCGGCGCCAGCCGGGTCCAGAGCACGAAGCCCTCGTGGTCCGGGTCGCCGGAGGCCACGCCGAGCGTGAACGGGTCGCGGCGCAGTGGGCCGGGCGACGCGGCGGCCGCGACCGGCAGGCCGGCCGCCACGCCGGCGGCGCCGAGCGCCGCGCCGCTGAGCAGGATGGTACGTCGGGACAGAGCCACGGTTTTCCTCCCGGGAATCCGGTTCGTCGACTCCGGGCAGCCTCACGGACGTCGATGGCCGGAAGGTGACGCGCGGACGACCGGCCGGGAATTTTCGTCGAACAGCGCTTCATGATCGGCAATCGGTTGCAGGAGGTGCCTGACCGTTCGGCTGATCGAAGATCGACTCGCCCATACGATGATCGGATGGCGCAATCCACCGTTCCCACCGTCCACAGCCGGGCGGAGCTGGCCGGGGAGACCGTGCGCCGGATCCTGCACGTCGCCGCCGCGATGCGGCACCACCAGGACGAGGGGATCGCGGCGCTGGGCCTCACCCCGGCGGTCGCCCGGGCGCTGCACCAGCTCGACCCGGACCGTCCGCTCCCGGCCCGTGACCTCGCCGAGCAGCTCGGCTGCGACAGGTCCAACGTCACCGGCCTGGCCGACAAGCTGGAGCAGGCGGGACTGGTGGAACGGCGTACCGACCCGGCCGACCGGCGGCAGAAGGCGCTCGTGGTCACCCGGCGGGGGCGGCAGGTACGCGAACGGCTCCGCCAGGTGATGTCGGACTCCCGACTGCTCGACGGGCTGAGCACCGACGAACTGGCCACACTGCGGGACCTGGTGCTCAAGGTCTCCGACGGAGGCTGCCCGCAGGAGTGTGGGCAGGTCTGAGCCACGCCGGGCGGAACGTGTCCGAGTGGGCGAGGCGGCCCCGAGTCGGTAATGCTGTCCGCGTGACCACCCCGCACGATCTCGACGACCGGCTCCGAGCCGAACTGGCCGCGCTCGGGGCGCCCGACCAGCGGCGCGACCTGGGCGAACCGCTGCCCGACGGCGGGCCGTTGACCGGGGCGCAGACGCTGGCCCTGTTCGACGCGCAGGTGACCAGCCGGCTGCTCGACCTGGCCGGGCGGTGGCTGTCCGGCTTCGGCGAGGGGTACTTCACCGTCGAGTCGGCCGGTCACGAGGGCGACGCCGCGGTGGCCGCCGCGCTGCGGCCGACCGACCCCGCGCTGCTGCACGCCCGCTCCGGCGCCTTCTACTGCCTGCGCGCCGCCCAGGCCGCCGGCGCGTTCCCACCCGCGCCGCCGCCACCCGCCCCCGCTGCCGACACCGCCTTCACCGCTTCGCCGGACGCCGCTCCCGGTGCTACCGACCTCGGCACCTCACCCGATACCACTTCCCGGGAGAAGCGTTCCACCAATCGGGACGCGGAGAGATCTTGGAGCGAAAGTGCCCCTATGGGGGCCGTTTCCTACCAAGATCTCGACGCTGACCCGGGGGCGGGAGGGGAGGCGGGGAGCCTCCCCTCGGGCGCCGGGATCGTGGTGGACGCCGACGGTGACGCGACTGTCGTCGTACCCGATCTGCCGCAGCCCGCGCCCGACGACGCGTTCGCGGCGGCGGCGCGCGACGTGCTGCGCGGCATCGTCGCCTCCGCCGAGGAACCCGCAGCCGGCGGCCGGGCGAAGGTCTTCGGCCGCGCCGACCTGGCGGTCGTGCCGACCACCTCGGCCGCCGGTTCGCACCTGCCGCGCGCCGTCGGCCTGGGGCTCGCGCTGGAGCGGCTGCGCCGCGGCGCGCGGGCGTCCGACGGCGAGGCCGACGCGGCGCCCTGGCCCGCCGACGCCGTGGTCGTCTGCTCCTTCGACGACGCCGCGGTCGACCACGCCACGGCCACCGCCGCGCTGAACACGACCGGCTGGTACGACCACACCGGCCTGCGCATCCCGGTGCTGTTCGTCTGCGCGGACAGCGGCGCCTCCGCCGAGGGCTGGGTGGCCGCCACGCTGCGGTCCCGGCCCGGCATCCGGTACTTCGCCGCCGACGGCACTGACGTGGCCGCGACCTACCGGATCGCGGCGGAGGCGGCCGACTGGGTACGCCGGCAGCGCCGGCCCGCCGTGCTGCACCTGAGCACGGTCCGGCTGATGGAGCAGGGTGACGGCGACGCGGCCCGCGACCCGCTGCTGGCCACCGCGCGGCTGCTGGTGACCTCCGGGTACGCCGGTGGCGAGGAACTGCTGGCCCGCTACGACGAGCGGGGCTGGCAACTGCGCCGCGTCGCCGAGGAGGTGCTGGACGAGCCGAAGCTCGCCTCCCCGGTCGAGATCGTGCGGGAACTGGCGCCGCGCCGGCCGGTGCGGGTGTCCCGGGCGGTCGCCGAGGCGGCGGCACACGCGGCCGGACCGGGCGCCGGAGCACGGGCGGAGGCGTTCGGCGGCAAGCCGCCGGAGCTGACCGGCCCGCTGACGCTGGCGCAGAGCATCAACGCCGCGCTCGCCGACGGCATGCTCGACCATCCCGGTACGGCGGTGTTCGGCCACGAGGTGGCCGCCCGCGGCGGGGTGTACGGGGTGACCGAGGGGCTGCGGGACCGGTTCGGGGCGGCGCGCGTGTTCGACACGCTGCCGGACGAGACCTCGATCCTCGGGCTCGGTCTGGGCGCCGGACTGGCCGGCCTGCTGCCGGTGCCCGAGATCCGCCACCTCGCGTCGCTGCACGGGGCCGAGGACCAGCTCCGCGGCGAGGCGGCCACCATGCGGTTCCTGTCCCGGGGCGCGTTCCGCAACCCGATGGTGGTGCGGGTGCCCGGCCTGGCGAGCCCGGACGGGCTCGGCGGGCACGACCGCAACGACAACTCGCTGGGGGCGCTGCGGGACGTACCGGGGCTGGTGGTGGCCGTGCCGGCCCGGCCGGACGACGCCGCGCCGATGCTGCGTACCTGCCTGGCGGCGGCCCGGGTGGACGGCAGCGTCTGCGTCTTCGTGGAGCCGATCGCGCTCTACCACGTGCGTGACCTGTACACCGACGGTGACGACGAGTGGACCGCCGAGTACGCCGAGCCGGGCACCTGGGCGGACCGGCACGTGCCGATCGGGCGGGCCCGCGTCTACGGGATCGGCTCCGCCGAGGACCTCACCATCATCACGTTCGGTAACGGGGTGCGGATGTCGCTGCGCGCCGCCGCCACGCTGGCCGGGGAGGGCGTGGGCAGCCGGGTGGTGGACCTGCGCTGGCTGGCCCCGCTGCCGGTGGCCGACATCATCCGGGAGGCCTCGGCGACCGGCCGGGTGCTGGTGGTGGACGAGACGCGGCGAACCGGCGGGGTGGGCGAGGGCGTGCTGTCCGCACTCGTCGACACCGGATACGTGGGCGCCGCGCGCCGCGTAGCCGCACTTGACTCGTTTGTACCATTAGGTCCGGCTGCCCGTCAGGTTCTGGTCTCCGCGGAAGCCATCACCCAGGGTGCCCGTACGCTGCTGGCACGGTAAATTCCGTTCCACCCGGTGCGCCACTTGCGCGGCGAGCCGCAACTGTGTGGACTGAGCCCGACGGTGTCACCCGACGCCACGAGCAGGGATAGATGAGGAGGCACTCGACAGTGAGCGCGACCGCTGGCCAGGCCGACGGGGTACGCAGCCTGGCGGACCGGTTCGGTATCGAGCCGGGCATGGTCGTCATGGAGATGGGCTACGACGACGACGTCGACACCGATCTCCGGGACGCCCTGACCGACCGCTGTGGGGAACTCGTCGACGAGGACACCGACGAGGTGGTCGACGCGGTTCTGGTCTGGCACCGAGACGGCGACGGTGACCTGTTCGAGCTCCTCGTCGACGCCCTCGGGCCGCTCGCGGACAACGGCGTGGTCTGGCTCCTGACCCCGAAGGCCGGCCGCGACGGCCACGTCGAGCCGAGCGAGGTCGCGGAGAGCGCGCAGACCGCCGGGCTCCAGCAGACCTCCACCATCAACGCCGGCCGCGACTGGAGCGGAGCCCGCCTCGTCATGCGGCGCGGGTCCAAGAGCAAGAAGTAGGGGCGGCGCCCGACACCCGGCGACCGAGGTCGCCGGGTGTGGCAGGCTGATCATCTCCAGACCCGATCCCCGAGGGAGCACGCATGCCCATCGAGGTTGGCGCCGAGGCGCCCGACTTCCTGCTCAAGGACCAGAACAACCAGGAGGTCCGGCTCTCCGACTTCCGCGGTCGCAAGACCGTGCTGCTGGTCTTCTACCCGCTCGCCTTCACCGGCATCTGCCAGGGCGAGCTGTGCGAGGTGCGGGACAACCTCAACGAGTACGTCAACGACGACGTCCAGGTGCTGACCGTCAGCGTCGACTCCGTGTACGCCCACAAGATCTGGGCCGACCGGGAGGGCTACCAGTTCCCGCTGCTGGCCGACTTCTGGCCGCACGGCGCGGTGGCGCAGGCGTACGGCGTCTTCAACGACGTCGCGGGCATCGCCAACCGGGGCACCTTCGTCATCGACAAGGCCGGCGTGGTCCGGTTCGCCGAGATGAACATGCCCGGCGAGGCGCGCGACCAGCAGGGCTGGCGCAAGGCGCTGGCCGAGGCCGTCGCCGCCTGAGTCCCACACCCCAGGCACGTCGTTGCGCGGGGCCGGAGGCGGGCAGGTAAGCTGGCCGCTCCGGCCCGCCGTACGGGCGTTCCGGGCGCGTAGCTCAGTGGGAGAGCACTCGCCTTACAAGCGAGGGGTCGCAGGTTCGAAACCTGCCGCGCCCACCCTTCACAAGCAGCGGAAACCGCCCCGAGGCGGCGCGAGATCACGACGCTCTCGCGGTGCTCGCGCCTGTCGGGCGAGGCCGCTCTACTGCGACTCAGCCCCCGCGTCCACGGTTGCGGGGAACTGTGCGGCTGGAAGCCTCACGATGACGACGGCGCCCGATGATCGTCCGCTCCTCGAGACTTCAAGCCAAGCAGGGCGAGATCACCAGCGCGAGGCTGTGCAGCGTCTCTCGGTCAGGGTCTAAGCGCCGGTAGCAAGAATGGCGCGATGAACGCTCCGACCGACACCACCCCGGCGGCGACGGCGAGGGTGATCATGGCCCACCTCGGCGCTCTTACGACCTGACTGTCGGTGCTACCGGCGCTGGTCACGTCGCGTAGCATCGCCACGATTCGCTCGACCGTGCGCGCCTGGGTCCGCCCGTTGGTTCGGTACCTGCTGCTGCCGGCATCCAATATGGGTGAGTCGACCCGGAACTGGACGTGATCGCCGTTGGTCAGGTCGAGACGGATCTTTACGCCGCGCTGGGAGAAGTCGCCGAGCATGTGCCGGGGTATCGATATGCGGCGCAGCGCCGTCTCGATGCGGAGATATTCCGGTGTGACGACGAACCGGGCGGCCGGCCCGGCCAGGTAGCAGCCGGCAGCGCCGCTCGCGGCGAGCGCCAGTTCAAGCAGGCTGCCGGCGCGAGGCTGCTCATCCCAGTTCACCAGAGCGGCGCCGGCGAGCCCGCCAGCGATGACCGCCATATACAGGTAGGCGATGCCGCTGCGACGTCGTAGCGAGCGCCGCTGCCTCCCGACGTGGTGTGTCACCCCCAGTTCGTCGGGAACCTTCGGCAGGGCCGAGTCTGCGAACCTCAGGGCGTTGACCGAGGTGATTCGTCCAGCCACCGCTACCAGAAGCGCGACGGCACCGAATATCGCCGGGACCATGAATCTGCCGCCTCCATCGGCGACCTCGGCCGGGGCGCGGACCGCCCAGAGGACCGCCGCAACGCCCAACAGCAGCAGCCCGACGCCCGACACGATCAGTGTCAGCCCCCAAGTCCAGATGAGCGCGCCGTTGTCGTGCCACTCGACACGTGATCGCTTGCCCACGCCACACCCCCGGCCGATCCCCGCCCGGCTACGCGACGGACGGCTGATCATGTTAAGAGCGCCGGCCAAGTCATGTGAAGAGCACCGATCCAATCGGCCGCCTGCCTGATCGGCGTTCAGCGGACGCGTCGCCCAGCAACCGTTGAACCACAGCCGCGCCAGGTCCGCTGCGACAAGCTGCCTACGGTTATGACCGGCAGCTCCTGGACAGGCGGGCCAGGGCGCGGCTGCCGACAGCAACGGTGACAGCAACCGGCCAGGACGAGGACAGTCGGCAAGCGCGGGGCGCAGACCGCCGCCCGAGGTCGCAGACGTGAACGCATGTCGACCTCCCCGGGTCAGATGCCTGCCCCCAGTGTCCGCAGCCGGTCAAGGGCTCGCTTCCTCGCGATCACCGCTGTTGGCGAGACTTTCGGGAGCCGCTCAGGCTGGATGGTCGTACAGGAAAGACTGGGCAGCCGCCTTCGTGGCCGCTACGGCCTCGTTTGTCTGGTCGTACGCCGCGCCCCATCCGACGTACAGCTCCAGGAAGCGATCGGCCACGGGTCGCAGCTCCGGCAACTGGGATTCGGCCGCCTGGCAGTAGATCTCGTGGGCCAGGTCCTCGGCGTCACCCTCTCCCGCAACGATGCTCGCCGCTATCTGACGCATGAGGTGCAGCCGAGCGCCGCGCTCGTCCGGCACCGGTGAGCCGAGTTCGTCCATCGCCTGCCGGAACAGATCGACCGCCTCCCGCGACTGGCCCTTCGACAGGCCGGCGAGCTCACGCAGGCTCGGCGAGTCGACGCCCCGGGCCAGAGCGTGAGCAGCCGCCATCGGCAGGTCGTCGCCGACCGGTTCGTCCATCGTCAGCCGGACGGCGAGGTCGCGTAGTCGTTCCATGCCCGAGAGGCTAGGTGGTGCGTGAGGGCAGTGTTGTTCGTCGCCGGTCCGACGTCGAGTCGATGGCGCGGCGCTTGCTACGTCGCTGGCGTGTTGTACCGGTCCAGCGTCGCCTTGGAGGTTGACGCGTCGCGGAAGACAAGCTCCCACGGACCGGTGTTCACGTCCATGTCCTTGCCGAATCCGACCCACTTCCCGGCCATCCGTCGGCCCGTCGGCTCGGCCAGGAGCTGGATCGCCCCGTGATAGCGGGCGCCCCGGTAGTAACCGGCCGGCTCGGTCTGTTCCACCCAGGTGCCGGTGATGACGGCGCCGTCCACGGTCAGGTCCAGCGACAGAGACGAGGACGCCGATCCGGGCAAGCTGCGCGCGGTCAGCCTGTCGCCGTGCTGCAACAGGACGACGAAGTGCTGCCCGGCGAAGGACTCCTCCCGGCCGCTGGAGTAGTACTGGTAGCGGCTGAGCCACACGCCCTCGTACGACCTGTGGGCCGTGGCCGGCTTGGAGGACGGCGTCGGCGTGGCCAGGCTCGATACGGGTGAGCTCAGGTCGTGGCCACCGTGTTGGTCGTCGGCGACGTGCCCGCCGGGCACGGCGGCGAAGCCGAGCAGTGAGATGGGCAGACCGGTGACGACCTCCAGGGCGCGGGCGTAGACGGGGCGCGGTGCGGCGATCGCACCGGACTCCCACCGCTGGACGAGTCGCTTGTTGGCGTCGTTGGGCTCGCCAACGCGGTGGCCGGCGGCTTGGAGCGCGCGGGCGAAGTCGTCCTGGCTCATGCGCATTCCGGTACGGACGCCGCGCAGCACCGTGTTGGGGGCGGCCATGAACGACACGATAGCCCTGTGTCGCCGTAATGTCGCCGCCGATCTGGCCGAGTCGGGCCGGTGGTGGTCATCGACGGGCGACGTTTCGGGGTACGGTCGACAGAATGGCGGCCGGGTGAGTTCGCCTGGCCTCTTGAGCTTGGAGCTGGGCTGTGGCTTCATCCGTCGATCCGCGATTCGGTGCAGCTCTGCGCGAGTTTCGGGAGCGGCGTGGTCTGTCGCTTCGGTCCCTCGGGCAGCTCGCCCATCGGAGCAAGAGCCACCTGCACGAGATGGAAGCAGGGCTCAAGGCTCCGACTGTCGACACGGCGCGCCACTTGGATCGGATTCTCGACGCCGGAGGTGTGCTAGCTCGTCTGGTCGATGCGCCGATCGACCATGCGGCCGAGGCGGGCGAGTTGCGGGCGAGGGTAGCCGCCAGTGATGTCAGCGGTGAGGTGCTCGAACGGATCGAGCAGGGCGTCGACGACCTCGCCAGTGCCTATCCGACCATGACACCGGCGGATCTGTTGCCGCTGGTCCGACGGCATCTGGCCTATGTGGTGCGGCTGCTGGACGGTCGGGTCACGCTTGCTCAGCAGCGCCGGCTGTTGGTCGCCGGTGGCTGGTTGGCGGTGCTGCGGGCGACTGTTCACATCGACCTGCGGCAGCGCAGTGCGGCGGCTGCTCATCTGCGCGCTGCTCGTGAGCTCGCCGAGCACGCCGAGCATGCGGAGATCCAGGCGTGGTGTCTGGAGACCCGGGCCTGGGACGTGTTGACGCAAGGTGACTACCGCACGGCACTCGATCTCTCTCACCAAGCGCAGCGGGTCGCGCCGAAAGGCAGCTCGGCCAGGATTCAGGCGACCGCTCAGGAAGCTCGCGCGTGGGCGCGCCTCGGTGATGTGGCCGCCACCCGGCGGGCGCTGGAGCGGGTGGAGCGGTTGACGGCGAATCTGCCCCTACCGGAACGGGCCGAGCATCACTACCGCTACGACCCCGCGAAGGCCGCCGCCTATATGGCCACGACGTTGGCATGGGCCGGTGACCCGGGTGCTGAGCAGGTGGCGCGGGCGGTACTGGCCGATCTGGATCCACACGGTGACGGGGGAGCGCGCCCTCGCCGTTCCGCGTCGGCGCGTCTCGACCTCGGACTTGCCCTGGTCGCCGCCGGTGAGCCGGATGAGGCGGTTGCGCTCGGGGCCCAGGCGGTGGCGTCCGGGCGGGTGGTGCCGTCGAACTGGTGGCGAGCCGCGGAACTGCTCGCGAAGGTGGAGCAGTCGGGCGTGCCGGAGGCCGCGATGTTGCGTGACCTGTGCGTCGAATACGCACCGGGCCGCCGATCGACAGCGGACAGCACACCTGGTTAGCGGACGGTCACCTCCTGGATCGTGGACGCGCGCGGCGTGACGCTGGATCTCCACCGGGCGCGGATCGAGGCACATCAGCAGATGTCCTCCGTGCCCCACCACGGAGGGCCGGACGGATGACGGTGACCATTGCGTTCCTGCGGCGGCTCGTCGGTCGGTACCTTGCGTCGTCGGCGGTGTCCGGCTTCGGCGAGCGCCTCCAGGCGCTGGAGCAGGAGATCGCCCGGCGGCGCTTACTGGACCAGGCGCGAGGCGCGCACGGGTTCCCGGCAGGCGACGCCTCGCGCGAGCGCGAGCGCCGCGTCTCGTACGACGCGTACCTGTCCGCTGCCGCGCTGACGTTGGCCCGGCGGCGGCGGGCCGGAGGAGACGATCCTCGCGGTACACGTCCGAGGACTCGACGGCATGTGTGCCGGCTGCCGAGTGTGGTGGGCGCGGCTCACGCCGTACCCCTGCTGGCAGGTGGAATGGGCGACCAGCCGGCAGGCGCGGGCGGTCACCGCGCGGTTCCTGGAGGGTGCGCGGTGACCACCCACGGCCCGGTCATGCCGGTCTGGAGCTGCGGTGGCTGCGACCTGCCCTGGCCGTGTCCCACGCGGAGACGGGAGCTGCGCGCGGAGTACGCCGGTGCGCCCGTGTCGCTGGCCCTCTACCTCGGCGCCTACCTCGTGCAGGCCTCCGAGGACATGCCGTGGGCGCCTGCCGGCGCGCTGCACCGCCGCTTCGTCGGGTGGACCCGGGAGGCCGGTCCGCGGGGGCGGTGACTGCTCAGCCGCGCCGCTCCCGCAGCCGCCGCCGGAACCGCATCCACTCGGCCGGTACGACGAGGCAGCCCACCACCGCCGGCGGCACGGTCACCAGGAAGTCCGGCCACCGCCAGATCGGCGCGTCGGCTTCCCGCAGGTGGGTGGGGTGCCGGGGGTCGTAGCGGACCGCTATCACGTCGCCCGCGGCCGGCCGGTGCGCCGGGTTCTCCAGGATCGCCGTCGTGCCCACCGGTCCCGACACGTAGACGACGTTCAGGGACTTGCCGCGCCCCTCGTAGTTGGCGCGCACCACCTGCGCCTCGGCGATCCGGCCCCTGGTCTCCAGCATGCGGTTCTCCCACACCTGCCAGCCGGCGAAGGTCAGGAACAGCCCGGTGAACAGGGACGTGACGAGCAGCCAGAGGCCGGCTGTCAGCACGGTCGCCCCGTCGCCCCGCAGCAGGCCGAGGACGGCCTCCTCGTAGCGCGAGGGGCGGCCGACGTGCCCGGCGTCCGCTCCGTCGACAGCCATCCCGCCGCTCCTTCGCCGACTGTCCCGGGATCCCACAGTAGCCAGCCGGTCCAGCCGGGCACCCGGCCGGCGCGCTCCGGCAGTGGCGCGGGCAGCGCCGGCCCGGTGAGGACGTGGTGACGAGAAGTCGATATGCCTGAGAGGCATATTTATGACTCTCAGGCATACCGCTCGAAGTATCACTCTTCCGGAGGGGCATGACCCTCCGTGACCGGACGACCCGGCGTCGCCGGGGGCGCGAACGCCGTCACCCGCCGGTCCGGGGCCGGGGCGGTGAGCGGCAGTGCCGGCCAGGCCGCCAGGTCGTGGAGCATCTGCCGGTCGTGGGTGGCGACGACCACCGCGGCCCTGGTCGTCAGCAGGGCCGCGGTGAGGTCGTCGACCAGTGGCGCGGACAGATGGTTCGTGGGTTCGTCGAGGATCAGCAGGTCGGGACGTTCGGCCAGGCGCAGCGCCAGGTTCAGCCGCCGTTGCTGTCCCAGCGACATCCGGCCGACCGGGGTACGCCGGGCGTCGGCGTCGAGCAGGTTCGTCGCGCCCAGGGGCAGGGGCGTGCCGGAGCCGAGGCGCCCGGTGGAGCGCAGCCGGCCCACGTGCTGCTCGTACAGGTCGTGGGCGAGCATCCCGGACGGCCAGTCGGGCACCTCCTGACCGAGGTACGCCACGCGCGCGCCGGACGGGTGACGGACCTCGCCGGTCGACGGCGCGAGGTCGCCGGCCAGCACGGAGAGCAACGTCGACTTGCCCGCGCCGTTGGGCCCGGTCACCAGCAGGCGGTCCCCGCCGTCGAGCGTGAGCGTGACAGGGGTACGCAGGCGCCCGGTCACCGTCACGTCGTGGCACCGCAGGATCGGCAGTCCGGCCCGGGTGTCCAGCGGCGGCCAGCGCAGCGGCTGCGGTGGCTCCGGGACGGTGATCCGGTGCGCGTCGAGCGCCTCCTGCCGGCGTCGCAGCGCCTGGACCAGCCCCGGGGCGCGGGACTGGCGCTGGTGCTTGCCGTGGCCCTTCTCCGGACGCCAGCCGGTGCTGAGCCGGCCCTGCGCCTCCCGTACCGCGTCGGCAAGGCGCTGCTGCTCGGCCTGCTGCGCCTCGTGGTCGCGTACCCAGTGCGCGAAGTCCCGGCTGCGCCCGTCCTGCCAGGCGGTGTAGTCCCCGGCGTAGCGGCGCGGGCGGCCGTCGGCGCTGGGGTCGAGGTCGAGGAACTCCGTGGCCACGTCCCGCAGCAGCGCGCGGTCGTGGGTCACCAGCACCACGCCGCCCGGATGCTCGCGCAGCCGCGCGGTGAGGAAGGCCAGGCTGTCCGCGTCGAGGTGGTTCGTGGGCTCGTCCAGCATCAGCAGGTCGACCCGGGCCCCGAGCAGGCACGCCAGCCGCACCCGGTAGCGCTGGCCGACCGACAGCGTCGCCAGCGGGCGGTCCCGGTCCGGGCAGGCGTCGAGACCGGCCAGTGCCACGTCGACGCGACGCTGCGCGTCCCAGGCGTCGAGCCGGGTCGCCGCGTCGAGTGCTGTGGCGTACGCGTCGTCCGCGCCCGCCCGGCCCTCGGCCAGCGCGTCGGCGGCGGCGTCCAGCGCCCGCAGCGCGCGTTCGGACTCCCGGATCGCCCCGTGGACGAGCGTGCCCACCGTCTCGCCGTTGCGCGCCTCCAGGTGCTGCCGGGCGACGCCGATCGTGCCCAGCCGTTCCACGGTGCCCTGGTCGGGCGCGATGATGCCGGCCAACACGTGGAGCAGGGTGGTCTTGCCGCGGCCGTTCTCGCCGACGACCGCCAGGCGGGATCCGGCGGAGACGGTCACGCCGACGTCGGACAGCACGACCCGGCCGCCGCGTACGACGCCGACGCCGTCGGCCCGGACGTGCGCCCGGTGCCCGGCGGGCAGCAGGCCGCCCGAGGTGAATGGGGATGAAGGGATGTTGTCGAGGTTGTTCACAGTCCGCTCTTCGGCTCGTCGTGGAGCCGGGCAGCGCGAGGACACCGCCCGGCGGGAACGCCGGGACGGCGGAGCAGAGCTGGTACGTCAGAAGAAGCCGGTCACCCTGCCGCCGTCAGCGGAGGGACCAGGGCTTCATGACGGCGGCGTGGAACCTCATGCGGCCAACCCTACCCGGAGCCGGACGGGAGATCACCGGAGTTACCGGCGGAGGCGGGCGTGGGCCTCGGCGTCGAGCAGGTCGTTGACCGCCAGCGCCGAGTTGATCAGGGCGAGGTGGCTGAACGCCTGCGGGTAGTTGCCGATCTGCTCACCGGTGGAGGCGATCTCCTCGGCGTAGAGGCCAAGGTGGTTGCTGAAGGTGAACATCTTTTCCAGGGTGAGCCGGGCGTCGTCCAGCCGGCCGGAGCGGGCCAGCGCCTCCACGTACCAGAACGTGCACATGTTGAACGTGCCCTCGTGGCCGGGCAGCCCGTCGGGGGAGTGCAGCGGATCGTACCGGTGGACCAGGCTGTCCGAGACCAGGTCGCGCTCGATCGACTCCAGCGTGGACAGCCAGAGCGGGTCGCTGGGCGTGACGAACCCGACCGCCGGCATGTAGAGCAGGGCGGCGTCGAGCACGTTCTCGTCGTACGCCTGCACGAAGCTGCCGCGTTCCCGGTGGAAACCGCGGGCCATGACCTGGTTGTAGATCCGGTTGCGTTGCTCGGTCCAGCAGCTCATGTCCCCGGGTCGGCCGGTGCGGGTGGCCAGCCGGATGGCCCGGTCCAGCGCCACCCAGGACATCACCCGGCCGAACGTGTAGTTGCGGGGGTGGTGCCGGCTCTCCCAGATCCCGGCGTCGCGCTTGTCCCAGTTGTGGCAGAGCCAGTCGACCAGGCGCACGGTGCTCTTCCACACCTGGTGCGACACGCGGATGCCCTGCTCGTCGGCGAGGTGCATGGCGTACAGCGCCTCGCCGTGGATGTCGAGCTGGAGCTGGTCGGCGGCACCGTTGCCGATTCGTACCGGGCGGGAGCCCCGATATCCCTCCAGGTGGTCGAGCACCTCCTCGTGCAGGTCGGAGGAGCCGTCCACCCGGTACATGATCTTCAGCGGGTCCTGGTGGTCGCCGGCTTCGCGGATGCGCTCGTCCAGCCAGTCCATGTACCGGCTGACCTCCTCGGTGAACCCGAGGCCGAGCAGGGCGTGCACCGAGAACGAGGTGTCGCGTACCCAGGTGTAGCGGTAGTCCCAGTTGCGGGAGCCGCCGACCAGCTCGGGCAGCGCGGCGGTCGGGGCGGCGATCATCGCGCCGGTCGGCGCGTACGTCATGAGTTTGAGCGTGATGGCGGAGCGCTCGACCATCTCCCGCCAGCGGCCGGTGTAGCGGGAGCGTTCGACCCAGCGCCGCCAGTAGTCCCGGGTCCACTCGAACATGCCCTGGACCTCTTCCGGCGGGATGATCCGGGGTTCCTCACTGCCGGTCTCCAGGATCACCCCGCCGGTGTCGCCCTCGTTGAGCGTGCCGTACGCGATGAGGTCGCCGCCCTCCATGCGGATCTCGCCGGTCTGGGCCCAGAGCTGCCGCACCGGGTCGATCGGGTTGAAGGTGAGCGTCCCCGACGGGCTGCGGAACAGGTAGCCGTTGCGGTGCCGCTCCAGCTCGTGGTTCTGCCGGGCGTAGTCGAACCGGGGCCGGCACTCCACCCGGAAGCGCATGCTGCCGCGCACCATGTTGACCATGCGCACGATGCGGTGCGAGTCGGTGACCCGCTCGCCGGTGACCGGCATGAAGTCCATCACCTCGGCGACGCCGTCCGCGCTGATGAACCGCGTGATCAGGATCGGTGTGCCGGGCAGGTAGAGCTGCTTGGTGACGTACCGGACCTCGTGCGGGGCGATCTGGAAGAAGCCGCCCTTGTCCTTGTCCAGCAGCGCGGCGAAGATGCTCGGCGAGTCGAAGCGCGGCGCGCAGAACCAGTCCATCGTCCCGTCACAGGTCACCAGCGCCGCGGTCTGAAGGTCGCCGATGAGCCCGTGATCCTCGATCGCCGGATAGCCCTTCACGTCGCCCCCCCGGTGTCAGCCGCCTCTGCGCTCCAACCTAAGGGAAGAATTGTCAGGTTAGAGGGGATTCGTGGTCACCCACCCTCCGCCGTGCCTCGACCGCCCGGCGGGTCTCCTCGTTCACCAGGTCCGCGTTGATCATCGCCGCGGTCCGGGCCCCGGCCGCCGCGGCAGCCCCGACCTGCGCCGACAGGTCGGTCACGTTGCCCGCGACCCACACCCCGGGCACATCGGTCCGCCCCGACTCGTCGGCCGGCAGGTACTCGCCCATCCCGCTGGGGTGCGGTTGCGGGCGCAGGCCCAGTCCGGCCAGGAACCCGGTGCGCGCCACCATCCGGGGCGCGACGGTCAGCACCTCGCGGCCGACCGTGCGGCCGTCGCGCAGACGTACCCCGGTCAGCCGGTCCCCGGCCGTCTCGACGGCCGCGATCTCACCCTCGACCACCTGCACGCCGCGCGCGGCGAGCTGCTCGGCCTGCTCGTCGGTGAGCGGCGGCGCGGTGTGCCGCAGGTAGACCACGTCGTCGCTCCACTGCCGGAACAGCAGCGTCTGGTGCACCGACATCGGGCCGGTGCCGATCACCCCGATCGGCCGCTCGCGCACCTCCCAGCCGTGGCAGTACGGGCAGTGCACCACGTCCCGTCCCCAGCGCTCGCGCAGGCCGGGCACGTCGGGCAGCTCGTCGACCAGGCCGGTGGCGACCAGCACGTGCCCGGCGCGGATCCGGCGGCCGTCGGCGAGCGCCACCTCGAACCCGTCGCCGTCGCGGTTCACCGTCTCGACCCGGCCCTCGGTCAGGTGCCCGCCGTAGCGGCGCACCTCGTCCCGGCCGCGTGCCAGCAGCTCGGCCGGCGGCAGACCGTCGTGCCCCAGCAGGGCGTGCACGCCGTCGGCGGGCGCGTTGCGGGGCTCACCCCCGTCCACCACCAGCACCGACCGGCGTGCCCGGGCGAGCATCAGCGCGCCGTTCAGCCCGGCCGCGCCGCCGCCGACCACCATTACCTCGTAGTTCTCGGTCATCGTGACCACCTCCGCGACCAGACTGCGGTCGAGGACGGCAAAGCTGCAAACTCTGTTGCTGATGTGGCAAACTGACAGGCATGGACGACGACCTCGACCAGGCCCTCGACGCGGTCGGCCCCCGGCTGCGCGCGCTGCGCCGCGAGCGGGAGACCACCCTCACCGATCTCTCCGCCGCCACCGGCATCTCGGTGAGCACCCTGTCCCGGCTGGAGTCCGGCGGACGCAAGCCCACGCTGGAGCTGCTGCTCCCGCTGGCCCGCGCACACGGCGTGACGCTCGACGAGCTGGTCGGCGCCCCGCCCACCGGCGACCCTCGCATCCACCTGCGGCCGGTCGCCGCGTACGGGATGACCATGCTGCCGCTCACCCGCCGGGCCGGCGGCATCCAGGCGTACAAGCTGATCATCCCGGCCGGCGGCCGGTCCGAGCCCGAGCCGAAGACCCACGAGGGGTACGAGTGGGTCTACGTGCTCAACGGACGGCTGCGGCTCGTGCTCGGCGAGCACGACCTGGTGCTCGAACCCGGTGAGGCGGCCGAGTTCGACACCCGCGTGCCGCACTGGTTCGGCCGCGCCGACAGCGAAGGGGTGGAGTTCCTCAGCCTCTTCGGCAGCCAGGGCGAACGCGCCCACCTGCGCGCCCGCCCTCGCACGGCCCGCTGAGACCGGCGCGCCGGTAACGCGCCCGCCGCGGCGCCGAGGGCGCGACGATCGGCGGGTGACCTATGCGGGCGTCGGCGGGCTGCGGATCTGGTACGAGGAGCACGGCACCGGCAAGCCGCTGGTCCTGCTGCACGGCGGATACGGGTCGACGGAGACGTTCGCGCCGGTCCGGCAGGCGCTGGCCGCGCGCCGCCGGCTGATCGCCGCCGACCTGCGGGGCCACGGCCGCACCGGCGGTCTGGACCGGCCGCTGCGGTACGAGTCGATGGCCGACGACGTCGCCGGGCTGCTGCGTCACCTCGGGCTGCCGCACGCCGACGTGCTCGGCTACTCGCTCGGGGGCGCGGTGGCCCTGCGTACCGCGATCCAGCACCCCGATCTGGTCCGCCGCCTGGTGCTCGTCTCCACGCCGTTCCGGCGGGGCGGCTGGTACCCGGAGACGCTGGCCGCGATGTCCGCCCACGACGAGCGGGCCGCCGAGCGCATGCGCGGCACCCCGCCGTACGAGCGGTACGCGCGGGTCGCGCCCCGCCCGCAGGACTGGCCCCTGCTCTGGGCCCGCAGCGGGGAACTGCTGCGGCGGGACTACGACTGGTCCGCCGAGGTGGCCGCGCTGCCGATGCCGGTGCTGCTGGTCTTCGCCGACGCGGACGAGATCCCGGTGAGCCACGCGGCGGAGTTCTTCGGCCTGCTCGGCGGCGGCCGGCGGGACGCGGGCGGCGACGGCGCCGGCCGTCCCGCGTCCCGGCTCGCGGTGCTGCCGTTCCTCACCCGTCCGGCCCGCGCCCCCGGCTGACTCACCCCACGAGCGCCGGGGCGCCGGCGCGCTCCGTCGTGCGGGGGCGCAGCAGCGCGTACGCGAGCACGACGGCGACCACCACGAGCCCCGCGCCGACCGCGAACGCCAGGTGGAATCCGCTGGTCAGCGCCGTGGCCCGGTCGTCGCCGAGGGCGACCCGGTCCGCGGTACGGGCGGCGGCCAGCGTGGACAGCACCGCGACGCCGAACGCCATGCCGAGTTGCTGGGTGGTGTTGAACAGCCCGGAGGCGAGACCGGCGTCCTCGGCGCGGGCGGCGGACATGCCGAGCGCGGTGAGCGCCGGCAGCACCAGCCCGAACCCGCCGGCGAGCAGCATCACCGGGAGCACGTCGCGCAGGTACCGGCCGTCCACCGGCACCCGGGCCAGCAGTGCGAACATGGCGGCGAGCAGCACGAGCCCGGCGATCAGCACGGCCCGCTCGCCGAAGCGGGCGTTGAGCCGGGCCGAGACGCCGAGCGACACCGTGCCGATGACGACAGCGGCCGGGAGCAGCGCCAGCCCGGTGCGCGTGGCGTCGTAGCCGAGCACCTGCTGGAGGTAGAGCGTGACGAGGACCTGGAACGCGAACGTCGCGGCCACGGTGAGGATCTGGACCAGGTTCGCCACGGCGACGCCGCGCGAGCGCAGGAGCCGCAACGGCATGAGCGGGCGGCGCGCGGTGGCCTGCCGGACCACGAAACCGGCGACGAGCGCGGCGGCGAGCGTGCCCAGGCCGAGCGTGTGCGGCGACGTCGCCCCGTACCGCTCGATCGTGACCACCGTGTAGATGCCCAGCACCAGCCCGGCGGTGACCAGCAGCGCGCCCGCCACGTCGGCCCCGGCGGCCAGGCCCAGGCCCCGGTCGGCGGGCAGCGTACGGACCGCGAGCGCGATCGTCGCCAGGCCGATCGGCAGGTTGATCAGGAAGATCCAGTGCCAGCCCAGCGCGTCGGTGAGCAGGCCGCCGGCGACCTGGCCGATGGCCGCCCCGGCCGCGCCGGTGAAGGCGAACACGGCGAACGCCCGCGCCCGCTCGGCGGCGTCGGGGAACAGCGTGACCAGGATGCCGAGGCTCACCGCTGTGGCCGCCGCGCTGCCGACGCCCTGGAGGAAGCGGGCCGCGACGAGCGTGGCGCCGTTCGCCGCCACCCCGGCCAGCACGGAGGCGGCGGTGAACAGCGCGGTGCCGCCGAGGAACATCGCCCGGCGCCCGACCAGGTCGCCGAGTCGGCCGGCGAGCAGGAGCAGGCTGCCGAACGCGATCAGGTACGCGTTGACCACCCAGCTCAGGCCGGCCGGGGAGAAGCGCAGGTCGCGCTGGATGGCCGGCATCGCCACGGTGACGATGCTGCCGTCGAGGATGGTCATCAGGGCGCCGGTGGCGAGCACGCCGAGGGCGAGCCGACGGGAGCGGGGAGCGGACATGGTGTCCTCCTGTCGAGAGGTGCGACAGGAGGGACCGTAGCGGATAGTTCCGTTACAGACAATCTATTGAGGGATTATTGGCGAGCCCGGCGTGCCGGTTTCGGGCTCTGCACCGGCGTGGCCAGGTGGCCGCCGGCCAGGCGCCGAAGCGCGCGCAGGAAGACCTCCCGCTCGTCGTCCGGCAGGCTCGCCAGCGCCTCGGCGTGCACCCGGTCGACGATCTCCTGGCTGCGCGCGGCGACCCGGGCACCCTCCTCGGTCACCGCGATGATCCGAGCCCGCCGGTCGGTACGCGCCGGACGCCGTTCGGCCAGCCCGGCCCGCTCCAGCGCGTCCACGGTGACGACCATCGTCGTCTTGTCCATGTCGCCCATCTCGGCGAGCTGGATCTGCGTACGCTCCTCGGGCAGCGCGTGCGCGAGCACGCAGTGCATCCGGGCGGTCAGCCCGATCTCGGCGAGCGCCGCCGCCACCCGGGTACGCAACACGTGGCTGGTGTGGTCGAGTAGGTACGACAGGTCCGGGGTGCTCATCCGCCCAGCGTACCGATGATTCCGTGCCGGATGATCCGGCTCGGACCCGGTCCGGACCCGGATACGATCTTGTGAGATGTCGTCGGTGAGAGAGGTTTGGTGCGGTGAGCGACGAGCACGGCAGGCAAGTGGTGGTGGGTTACGACGGTTCTCCGGCCGCTAGCGCCGCCATCGAGGCGGGCGCGCTGCTGTTCCCCGGCGCGCACGCGTGGATCGGGCATCTGTGGACGCCCCCCTTCGCCAGCGAGGAACTGCGCAAGCGGCTCTGGACCGGCACCCGCAACATCAACGTGTTCGTCGAGGCGATCGAGCGCGAGGGCGGCCGGGAGGCCGACCGGATGACGTCCGTCGGCGTGATGCTGGGCCGGGCCGCCGGCTGGGACGCCGAACCGCTCGTGTGCCGCAGCTACGGCGGTGAGGGTCTCCGCCTCGCCGAACTGGCCGACGAGAAGCAGGCCGACGTCCTGCTGCTCGGCTCGCGGGGCCTCGGCGGCGCCCGCGCGGTGCTCGGCAGCGTCTCCGACATGGCCGTGCACTACAGCCCGCGTCCCGTGCTCGTCGTGCCGCACCCGCTGCTGACCGACGAGTACGACGCGCTCGCCGCCGGACCGGTGGTGGTCGGCTGGGACGCCTCGGCCGGGTCCGAGGCCGCGCTCGCCGCCGCCCGCCGCCTCTTCCCGGAGCGGGAGATCGTCCTGGCCGCCGTGGACGGCGACGAGGAGGACGCGCCGGAGACGGTCGACGGGGTGACCACGGTGCGCGTACGCGCCGGCGGCGGCGCGCCCGGCCGCGCGGTGGCCGACGCGCTCTCCGCCGTCGCCACCGAGCGCAAGGCGAGTTTGGTCGTGGTCGGCTCGCGCGGCCGGACGGCGGTCCGCAAGATCCTGCTCGGCAGCGTCGCCATGGCCACGCTGCACCGCGCCCACCGGCCGGTGATGGTGGTCCCGCAGAGCCCGGTCCGCGAGGCCGAGTAGCGGTCACCCCGCGACGACTGGAACACCACGGGTGTCTCCCGGCCCGGGAGACACCCGTGGCGTTCCACCCCGGCGTCACCGATGCCTGCGGCGCAGCCGCCGGTACGCCGTCAGGCCACCGAGCGCCATCGGGCCCGCCCGCACCACGCCCGGCCGCCGGGGCCCGACGGCGGATCGGCCTCGCGGACCCGGCCGGCGTGCACCAGCGGGCGCTGGCACCCGTCGATGTGCGGGAACTATCCTCGGGCCACAAGCCAGTCGCCATCCGACGGAGTGGTCGATGCTGAAAGGTCTGGCAGCGGACCGGCACGCGCAGGGGGACAGCCGCCGGCTCAACCTCGGCGCGCTGCTGCGGCGCGTCCACCTGACCGGCCCGGTCACGCGCGTCGAGCTGGCCGAGTGGATGGGCGTCAACCGCAGCACGGTCATGGCACTCACGGCGGAACTGGCGGCGGCCGGCCTGGTCCGGGAGGTGGCGGCCGGTGGAAGCGGGCGGGCCGGGCGTCCGTCGCGTGTGGTGCGTCCCGCGTCCGACGCCGTCTACGTCCTCGCCTTCGACATAGCCGTGGACCGGCTGGTGGCCGCCCGCGTCGGGCTCGGCGGTGTGGTGTCGGCACGGCTGGAGGCGGAACGGCCACGGGCCGGGGCCGACCTCGACTCCGTGGTCTCGGTGCTCGCCGACTTCGGGCGGGCCCTGCACCACGCGGCGCCACCCGGGTCGGTGTGCGTGGGCGTGGGCGCCTCCTACTGCGGCATGATCCGGCCCGGCGACGGGATGGTCCGGTTCGGACCGGACATGGGGTGGGTGGACCAGGCGTTCGGCACCGAGCTGGCCGGGCGGCTGGACCTGGGCCTGCCCGTCCTGGTCGGCAACGAGGCACACCTCGGGGCGCTGGCCGAGCATCAGCGCGGCGCCGGCGTCGGCGTGCAGAACCTCGTCTACCTGCACGGTGACGTGGGTGTCGGCGGCGGGATCATCGTGGGCGGGGAGCTGCTCGACGGTGACGGCGGGTACGCCTCCGAGGTCGGGCACATGCTCGTGAACCCGTACCAGGGGCGACCCTGTGGTTGCGGCTCGCGCGGGTGCCTGGAGGCCGAGGTCGGCGAGCGGGCGCTGCTCGACGTCGCGGGCCGCCCGGCGCGGGAGAAGGGGCGCGAGGCGGTACGCGCGGTGGTCGCCGCCGCCGCTCAGGGGGAACCGGCCGCGCAGGACGCGCTGCGGCACATCGGTGACTGGCTGGGCATCGGCGTGGCGAACGTGATCAACCTGTTCAACCCCGGCGTGGTGATCTTCGGAGGCACGCTCAGCGAGGTCTTCCCGGTCTGCGCCGGTCACGTCCGCAGCCGGATCGCCGCCAACGTGCTGCCCATCTCCCGCGACAAGGCCCGCCTGCGCGTGTCCGCGCTCGGCTACGACGCGACCTTGATCGGCGCCGCCGAACTGGGCTTCTCACCCTTGTTCGCCGACCCCCTGGGCGTCCCCACCCCCGGCTGAGCCCGCGCCGCGCACCGCCGCGCGTCCAGCCCTCCTGAGCGCGTTGATCTTGCACTTCCGGCCCTGATAAAGCGCGCCAAAGGGGCATCGCGGGGGCCGAAACTGCAAGATCGCCGGGGCGGGCCGGGCCGGGGCGGGCCGGGGCGGGCCGGGGCGGGCCGGGGCGGGCCGGGGCGGGCCGGGGCGGGGTGGGGGCGGTCAGGGCGTGAGGCGGTGCGTCAGCCACGGGAGCAGTGCCTCGCCCTGGAGGCGCTGGAACGCGCGCACGGTCGGGATGCCGGGTGGTGGGGGCTGGCGGGCGCCGTCGAGGAAGAACCCGGTGAACCCGGCGAGCACTCCGGTCAGGTCGGCCGCGTCGACACCTGCGGTCAGCGCCTGGGCGGCCAGCAGCGCGTCGGGGTCGTGCCCGCCGTACACCTGCACGTTGACGACGGTGAGCAGCGTGTCCAGCCAGGCCGGCCCGCGACAGGCCCACGGCCAGTCGACGACGGTGACCGACCCGTCCGCGCCGAGCAACAGGTTGTCGGCGCGCACGTCGACGTGGCAGAGCGTGTCGCCGTCGAGCGCGGCCAGTCCCCGGTCGGCGGCGGCGCACAGCTCCGGCAGGTGGGACCGGACCCACGGGTCGAGGTCGGCCGGTGGGTCGGCGGCGAGGCGTCGCCACCCGTCGAAGTCGTGGGCGAGCCGTTCGGCGGCGGTGGGTACGGTCGCGGCGGCGGGCGCCGGGGTGAGCGCGGCGGCCATCGTCTCCAGCGTGGACAGCACGGCGGCCAGTTCGCCGGCCCGCCACGGGGTGGCCGGGTGCCGGCCCTCGACGTCGGCGAAGACGAGCGCGATCCAGTGGCCGTCGTCGTAGCCGCCGAGCAGCCGGGGCGCGGGCGCGTCCGGCGGCAGGGCGGCGGCGATCCGGGCCTCGGCGCGGTGCAGGTCGGGACTGCGGTCGTTCTGCGCCGGGCTGACCGCCTTGACGAAGGCCCGGCCACCGCCGGCGGTACGGACGCGGTCGGCGGTGCCGGGGGAGAAGCCGCCCGGCTGCGACAGCGCCGCCACCACCCGGTCGCCGAGGACGCCCTCGACGCCGTCGCGTACGTGCCCGGGCAGTTCGTGCCAGTGCAGCCGAGTCTTCGTCACGGTTCCACGGTGCGTGCCGCCCGCGGTCCGGGGCAACCGGGTTAACCGTTGCGCGTGTAGTGCAGGACGACCACGCCGGCGTCGAACGGGCGCGCCGAGGTGAGCGTGAGCCGTCGCGGGTCGAAGCCGCTGTCGACGAGCTTGATGCCGCTGCCGACGACCACCGGGTTGAGCTTGACCACCATCTCGTCGATCTCGTCGAGGAGCTGACCGGCGAGCTGCCCGCCGCCGCAGAGCCAGATGTCGCGCCCGGGGCGGTTCTTGAGGTCGCGGACGAGGGCCGCCGGGTCACCGTCGACGACGTGCACGTCCGGGTAGTCGGCCGGGGGCAGGGAGCGGCTGAACACGTACTGCTCCAGGTGGGCGTACGGGCTGGTGACGCCGAGCTTCAGGCCCGGCTCGTAGCTGCCGCGGCCCATCAGCACGGTGTCGAAGCGGCCGTTCGGCGGGGAGTCGATGCCGAGCTGGGCGTGGGCGAACGTGGGCAGCGTCTGGGGCCACTCGGCCACCAGGTGGGGCGCCAGGTCGGGCGTCAGCGGGAGGAAGTCGAACGTCCCGTCGGGCGCGGCGATGAAGCCGTCGAGGGTGCTGGCGACGAAGTACACGAGCTTGCGCAAACCGGCTCCGATGTCCGAGGTGATCCACGACGGCTGTCGTGGTTCGGCGATGAATGTACAACACCTGTCGTGGTTGTTGCTAGTGTGTTCGGGTGGCCAGGAATCCGGAACGCCGTACCCTGCTCGCCGACGCCGGGCTGCGGGTGCTCGCCGACGCGGGCGCGCGCGGGCTGACCCACCGGGCGGTCGACGCCGAGGCGGGCGTGCCCACCGGCACCACCTCGAACTACTTCCCGTCCCGCGCGGCGCTGCTCGCCGGCCTGGCCGAACGGATCTTCGACCGGATCGCGCCCGACCCGGCGGTGCTGGCCGACCTCGGCCGCCGCGAGCCGTCACTCGCGCTGATGACCGACTACCTGCGCGACATCGTCGCGCGCACCACCCGCGAGCCGGGCCTCACCCGGGCGCTGTTCGAGCTGCGGCTGGAGGCCGCGCGCCGGCCGGAGCTGCGGGCCGCGCTCGGCGGCGTGCTGCGCCGGGGGTACGCCGACGACGTCGCCCACCACGTCGCCGCCGGACTGCCCGGCGGGGCGTACGAGGTGGCACTGCTGCACTACGCGGTCGACGGGCTCCTGCTCGACCTGCTCACCACCTCGATCGACGCCGGGTTCGACACCGATCAGGTGGTCTCCGACCTCGTCTCCCGTCTGGTCGGCGACGCCACCGACTGAGCCACCTCGCCGTGCGTTAACCCGGGGCGGCCAGCGGGAACGCTGGCGCGGACGCCCCTGGGAAGGAGCAACGGATGAGGGAACGCACCGGACTGACCATCGGCGTGCTCGGCTCCTACGGCGGTCGCAACCTCGGCGACGAGGCGATCCTCACGGGCCTGCTGGACGATCTGCGCCGCCACGAGCCCAACGCCCGGATCATCGTCTTCTCCCGCAACCCGGCGCACACCGCGCTGGCCCACCCCGAGGTCGAGGCGGTGCCGTGGGAGGGCGTCAGCCGGGTCGACTCGTCCCCGGTGCTCAACCAGCTCGACCTGCTCATCCTCGGCGGCGGCGGGATCCTCTACGACAAGGAGGCCCGGCGCTACCTGCGGGTGGTCCGGGTCGCCCAGGAGCGAGGGCTGCCGCTGATCACGTACGCGGTCGGGGTCGGCCCGCTCACCGACACGCTGGACAGCGGCATGGTGCGCGAGACGCTGGCGCAGGCCGTCGAGGTGACGGTCCGGGACCAGGAGTCGCGGATGGTGCTGGAGGAGGCCGGACTGGTGAACCCGATCACCGTCACCGCCGACCCGGCGTTCCTGCTCGAACCGGAGGAGTTCCACCAGCAGTGGCTGCGCGAGGAGGGCGTACCGGCCGGCTCCCGGCTGGTCGGGCTCAGCGTGCGCGAACCGGGCCGGGCCGCCGAACGGCTCGACGTGGACGGCTACCACCGCCTGCTCGCCCAGATCGGTGACTTCCTGGTGCACCGGATCGACGCGTACGTGCTGTTCGTGCCGATGGAACGCGACGACATCCGGCACTCGCACGGCGTGCTGTCGCACATGACCGCCGCCGACCGGGGCCGGATCCTGCACGGCGACTACCGCCCGGCGCAGATCCTCGGGCTGATGCGCCACTTCGACCTCGCGGTCGGCATGCGGCTGCACTTCCTGATCTTCGCGGCCATGATGGGCACGCCGTTCCTGCCGCTGCCGTACGCCGGAAAGGTCTTCGACCTGGCCCAGCGGCTCGGTGTGCCGGCGCTGCGCGGCGTGGAACGGGAGGTGGAGGGCCCGTTGCTGGCCGAGGTGGACCGGTTGTGGGACGAGCGGGCGGCCCGGGCCGACGAGACCGCGCGCCGGGTCGCGGAGGTCTGCGAGCAGGCGCGCGGCACCTCACAGGTGACCCGCAGCGTGCTGGACAGCATCCGGGCGCGCACGCTGACGCCGGCGGTGTGAGCCGGGCCGTCAGACCGCCGGGCCGCGCCAGGCGTAGACCCACTCCCGGCCCGGCTGGTCGTCCGACTCCAGCTCGTAGATCTGCGCCTCCGCGAGTCCCTTCGACCCGAGGTGGTGGTGGGTCAGTGGCGGGCGGCCGTTGACGTCCAGCTCGACGGTGACGGTCTCGCCGTCGGCCGCGCCGCCCACCAGAGGGATCTGCACCGTGGAAGCCATGCGCCCATCCTGCCCCGGCCGGCCCGACCGCGCAGGGGATCACGCGGGGCAGCGGGCCGGGCACACCGCGTACTAGGGTCCGGAGATGGCGCACCCGACGATCGATCCGGCACTCGGTCCGGTCCTCGCCCGCACGGGCGACGAACGGGCGATCCTCGACGCGTTCCTCGACTTCCACCGTGCCAACGTGCTGCGCAAGGCGCGCGGCCTGACCGACGCCGACGCCGCCCGGCGTCTGGTGCCATCGCTGACCACCCTCGCCGGGCTGCTCAAGCACCTGACCCTGGTCGAGGGGAACTGGTTCCGCTGCCTGTTCGCCCCCGAGCCGGGCGACGTCTACGTGACCTCCCAGGCCGACGCCGACGCCAGCTTCACGCTCCGCCCGGGCGAGACGGTCGAGGCGCTCGCCGCCGCTTACGAGGCGGCCTGCGACCGGTCCCGCCGGGTCGCCGCGCGGTTCGACCTCGGCCACGTGGTGCCGCACCCGCAGCTCGGTGAGGTGTCGCTGCGCTGGGTGCTGGTGCACCTGATCGAGGAGACCGCCCGGCACGCCGGGCACGCCGACATCCTGCGCGAGCTGACCGACGGCGAGACCGGCTCGATCTGAGGGGTCACTCGCGGGGCAGCAGCCCGTCCGGGTACTCCATCCCGTCGTACGTGCAGGCGGCGGCCGCCACCCGCGCGGCGTACCGGGCCGCGTCGAGGACGTCCGCGCCGCGCAGCCGGGCGGCGATCACCCCGGCCGCGAAGGCGTCCCCGGCGCCGTTGGTGTCCACCACCGGTCCGGGCGGGGTGGCGGCGGGCACGTGCGCGGGCGGCGCGCCGGGGGTGTGCAGCGTCGCGCCGGCCGCCCCGCCGGTGACCAGCACCGTGCGCGGCGCCAGCCGGGCCGCCTCCGCCGCGGCCCGCTCGCCGAGCCGCGTGTCGCTGACGAAGACCAGGTCCGCGATCCGGGCGAACGGGCGGTGGTAGTCGTTCTCGCCGTCCCAGTCGTGCAGATCGGTGGAGACCGACGTGGCGGCGCGCAGCACCGCCAGCGAGTCCCGGGCCCAATCCATGATCGAAAGGTGGACGTGGGTCGCCTCGGCGACGAGCGCGGCAAGCTCCGCCTCGCCGAACGGCGCCGGCCCCGACCACGGACGCGGGTCGTGCAGCGACATCCGCCGCCCCGCCGGGTCGACCAGGTTCACCGAGCGGCGGGTGCCGGCCGGCGCGTCGGCGAGCGTGGTCCGGATCGAGGTACGCGCCAGCGCCGCCCGCACCACGTCACCGGCCGGGTCGGCGCCCAGCACGTCGACGAGCGTCACCCGCAGGCCGAGCGCGTGCGCGGCCAGGGCCACCCCGGCGCCGGTGTTGCCGATCCGCAGATCGATCGGCGGCACCAGCAGCGAGTCGGCGACGGGCGGCGGCAGGGCGGGTACCCGGGCGCGGACGTCCACGCCGAGCCCGCCGATCACGAGAAGGTCGACCATGGCGCCGACGATAGCGACGCCCGGCGGCCTATTCTGACTCCCCGGGCGCCGTCTTCGGCGCCCCGGCGTCGGCGAGGGGGAGCAGTGCTGGTCATCCACGGGATGTGGCTGCCCGGCGCCGGGCTCGCCCTGTGGGCCGAGGACAGCACGCTTCCGGCCCGCGCGCCCCGCCGTCCCGGCCGCGTCCCGCGCGAACGTCCGCACCCGTTCGCCGCCGGTCACGCCACGCTCGCCGCCGCGCTCGGCGTGCCGGGCGAGCCGATCTCCGTACTGCTGGACCTGCCGACCCGGGCCGGCTCGCCGCTGGACTCGCCGGAGCTGGTCCGGGCCACCGTCGGGGAACCGGTCCGCGGCCCGGTCACCCGCGCCGGATGGCGGGCTCCCGCCCTGGCGTACGCCCCGGACGACGCGTACGCGCTGCTGCGCGCGCCGATGCCGGGCCCGGTCGGGGCGAGCCTGCGTCACCTGTGCGAGCTGGCCGACTTCGCCGCCGATCTGGTCGTACGCGGCCGTCTGCTTCCGGTCGCGCTGGAGGCGTACCCCCGTGGTGTGCCCGACGGCGGGTCGGCCGCGACCGGCGGGCGGACCTCGGCGCGGCGGGCGCCGGCAGCCTCGGGAGCGGCCGGCTCGGGCGTGGCGGGTGCGGCCCCGGGCGCCGCGGGGTCCGGGCGGCGGTTGCGAGTCGTGGGCGCGGACGACGTGGCGACCGGGTTGGCGCTCTGGCGGCCGCTGCTCACCGGCACCGACGCGACCTGGGCGCGTGACCTGGCGCTGGCGTTGCCACCGGCGGCCCGCGCCGCCCGGGAATGGCGGGACAGCGGCGGTGCGGGCGTTCCGGCGGACGACGCGTGGGCCGGGCGGGCCGACGACATCGGAGCCGGTGAGCTGGTCGCGGAGGCGCTGGACGGACTGGTCGACGCCGCCGCCCGGGTGGCGCTCGCCGGCACCCGGCTGCACCGGGGGATGCGCCCGGTCGGCGCGGTGCCGCGCTGGCTGGCCGCGCTGACCGGCCCGGCACGCGCCTTCCCGGCCGAGCCGGCCGCGCTGGCCACGCTGCGCGAGGAACTGGACGCGTGGCAGCGCGACGCCGCGGGCGGCGCGGTACGGGCCACGTTCCGCCTCGTCGAGCCGACCGTCGACCCGGTCGCCGAACTGGTCGAGGACGCCGTCTGGCGGGTCGAGTTCGGCCTGCACCCGGCCGACGAGCCGGGGCTCGTGGTGGACGCCGCGCACATCTGGCAGCGACCCGCGCCGGCGCTCGCCGCCCGTGGCGTGGAGCCACAGGAGACGCTCCTGGCGGAGCTGGGCCGGGCCAGCCGGCTGTGGCCCGAGGTGGACGCCGCGCTGCGCACCGCCGTGCCCGAAGGCATGGAGCTGGACGCCGACGGCGCGCACCGGTTCCTGCGCGAGGGCGCGCCGGTGCTGCACGCGGCCGGTTTCGGGGTGCTGCTGCCGTCGTGGTGGCGGCGGTCCTCGTCCCGGCTGGGGGCGCGGCTGCGGGCGCGCAGCCGTACCGCGCCGGGCGCGGTGGCCACCACCGCCGGGAAGCTGGGGCTGGACGCGCTCGTCGACTACCGCTGGGAGCTGGCGCTCGGTGACCAGCCGCTGACCGCCGAGGAACTGGCGTCGCTGGCCGACCTGAAGTCGCCGCTGGTCCGGCTGCGCGGCCGGTGGGTCGAGCTGGACCCGCAGCGGCTGGAGGCCGGGCTGAAGCTGCTGCGGTCCTCCGGCGAGCTGACGGTGGCCGACCTGCTCCGGATGGGACTGTCCGGTGACGACGGTGCCGGTGAACTGCCGGTGCTGGACGTGGTCGCCGACGGGGCACTGGGCGAACTGCTCGCCGGTGAGGCGGAGCGGCGGCTCACCCCGGCCGACCCGCCGCCGGGCTTCACCGGGACGCTGCGGCCGTACCAGCGGCGCGGGCTGGCCTGGCTGGCGTTCCTCCAGTCGCTCGGGCTCGGCGGGATCCTCGCCGACGACATGGGCCTGGGCAAGACCGTGCAACTGCTCGCGCTGCTCGCCGGTGACCCGCCGGAGGCCGGGCCGACACTGCTGGTCTGCCCGATGTCGCTCGTCGGCAACTGGCAGCGGGAGGCGGCGAAGTTCGCGCCCGGGCTGCGCGTGCACGTGCACCACGGCGCCGAACGTGCCCGGGGCGAGGGCTTCGCCGCCGCCGTGCAGGAGGCGGACCTGGTGCTCACCACGTACTCGGTGGCCGCCCGCGACGCGTTCGAGCTGGCCGGTGTCGACTGGCACCGAGTGGTGGTGGACGAGGCGCAGGCGATCAAGAACGCCGCGACCCGGCAGGCCGAGGCCGTCCGGTCGCTGCCCGCGCGGCACCGGGTCGCGGTCACCGGTACGCCGGTGGAGAACCGGCTCGCCGACCTCTGGTCGATCATGCAGTTCGCGAATCCGGGGCTGCTCGGACCGGCCGCGACGTTCCGCAAGCGCTTCGCCGAACCGATCGAGCGGCACGGCGACGCCGAGGTGGCCGAGCGGCTGCGCCGGATCACCGGCCCGTTCGTGCTGCGCCGCCTCAAGACCGACCCGACGATCATCACCGACCTGCCGGAGAAGCTGGAGATGGAGGTGGTCTGCAACCTCACCGCCGAGCAGGCCGCCCTCTACCGCGCAGTGGTCGACGACATGATGGCGAAGATCGAGTCCAGCGACGGGATCGAACGGCGCGGGCTGGTGCTGGCCACCATGACCCGGCTCAAGCAGGTCTGCAACCACCCGGCCCAGCTCCTGCACGACGGCTCCACGCTGGACGGCCGGTCCGGCAAGCTGGAACGCCTCGACGAGATCGTCGACGAGGTGCTCGCGGCGGAGGAGAAGGCGCTGCTGTTCACCCAGTACGCCGAGTTCGGCGGCATGCTGCGCGGGCACCTGTCGGCGCGTACCGGCCGGGAGGTGCTGCTGTTGCACGGCGGCGTCGGCAAGGCCGAACGGGACGCCATGGTGACCCGGTTCCAGTCGCCGCAGGGGCCGCCGCTGTTCGTCCTGTCGCTCAAGGCCGGCGGCACCGGGCTCACCCTGACCGCCGCCAACCACGTGGTGCACGTGGACCGGTGGTGGAACCCGGCCGTCGAGGACCAGGCCACCGACCGGGCGTTCCGCATCGGACAGCGCCGCCGGGTCCAGGTCCGCAAGTTCGTCTGCGCCGGCACCGTCGAGGAGAAGGTGGCCGCGATGATCGCCGACAAGCGCAGCCTGGCCCGGTCGGTGGTGGGCAGCGGCGAGCAGTGGGTCACCGAGCTGTCCACCGACACGCTGCGCGACCTGTTCCGGCTGGAGTCCGGGGCGGTGGTCGAGTGAGCCCCGGTTTTGACGACTACGGTCCGCCGCTGCGCGTCGAGGGCGGCCTGCGGGCGCGCAGCGCCAGGGGCGCGATCGGGCAGTCCTGGTGGTCCCGGCGCTTCGTGGAGGTGCTGGAGTCGTTCGCGCTCGGCTCCCGGCTCACCCGCGGCCGGGCGTACGCGCGCCGGGGGCAGGTGCTCCGGCTGGACGTGTCGCCTGGAACGGTCACCGCCGAGGTCCAGGGATCCCGGCCGCGGCCCTACCCGGTACGGATCGGGCTGGCCGCGTACCCGGAGGAGACCTGGCGGCGGATCGAGGCCGAGCTGGCCGGGCAGGCTTTCTTCAGCGCCCGGCTGCTCGCCGGTGACCTGCCGGCCGAACTGGAGGAGCTGTTCACCGAGGCGGGCGCGCCGCTGTTCCCGGCCGCGATCGACGAGCTGGACCAGAACTGCGGCTGCCCCGACTTCGCGGTGCCGTGCAAACATCTGGCGGCCACGTTCTACCTGCTCGCCGAGGCGTTCGACGCCGACCCGTTCCACCTGCTGCACTGGCGTGGCCGGTCCCGCGCCGAGCTGCTCGACCGGCTGCGTACGCTGCGCGGCGCCCACCCGGGCGGCCCGGATGCCGGGCCGGAGTCGGCCGTGGACGCCGGACCGGAGCCGGGCGCGACGAACGGCGTGCCGGTGGCCGGCGCGGCGCGCGCCCTGGCCGGGCTGCCGGCGGTCGAGCCGGATGCCGAGCTGGACCGGTTCTGGCTGGTGCCGGTGGCGCTGCCGGATCGGCCGCCCACGCTCGCCACCGGCCCGGAGCTGCTGCTGCGCCAGCTCGGACCACCCGGGGCCGCGGTCGGCGGGCCGGGTCTGGCCGAACGGCTGCGCCGGGCGTACCGGGAGTTCAGTCGCGGCGAAGCCGCGCCCCCCAGGGAGTTCAGTCGCGGCGAAGCCGCGCCCCCCAGCGAGGCCGACGACGGGGAACGGTGAACGTCCCCGCCGCTACAGCAACCGGCGGCGGAAGCGCCACATCACCGCGGCGTTGGCGACGAGCACCACCGCGCAGATCGCCCCGGCCAGCCGCCCGACGAGCACTGTCATCGCCGGCAGCGAGGCCCACAGCACGATCGTCAACAGCATCATGTACCGGCCCCGGCGGCCCTTGATCCGGTTGTCCAACCGGGCGAAGAACCGCGGATCACTCTCCCGCAGTTGGCGGGTGATCTGTTCGAACCTGCGCTGATCCTCTTGGCTGAGCATGGCGGTGCCTTCCCCTCACGGCTTCAGCGGTTCGGCGGCATACCCGGATCGGAGGCCGGTCACGCGCCGTCGCTGCTGCTGTTTCGCCGGACCGGACAGGCGCGGACGCACACACGCGCAGACCTCAGCGCACACTTATCCGTACCTTAAGTTTCGGTGAGGTGGTGAACGCGCCCGGCGGCGTCGCCGGGGTGCGAAACCTCGCATCCGGGCCGTGCCCGCCCGGGTCGGCCCTGCTCCGGAGGCCGCCGCGGCCCCGCCGTCGCGACGGACCCTCGCCGACGGGTATGAGCACCGTCTTAAGTGCGCTCACGAGCGCGATCGGCGCGCCTTGAGCGGCCGGGACGGCATGGTTACTTTCCCGTAGGCAAACTCTCCGGCAACCGTCGCCGCCCCTGCGCCACCCGACCCCCCGGGTGGCAGGCGTGCCGGCGCTCGAAGAAAACGGGATAGGTACATGGCCGACCTGAACGTGCCACCGCGTCGACCCCGGGACGACCGCGGCTGGGACGGATACCAGCACCCCCATCCGGACGGGTACCGCGACCCGCACGCCGCGCCGTACGCCGGCGGTCACCCCGCCCCGGGCCCGCAGTGGGTCGGGCCGAACGGCTTCGCCCCCGCCGCGCCGGCCCTCGGCGGCTACCCCCAGCCCGGCGGCTACGCCCAGCCCGTTGGCGGGTACGGCCCGCCGCCCGGCGGCGGACTGCCCGACCTGGACGACGACGGCGACGAGGCCCCGAAGCGTGGCCGCCGCCGGGCGCTCGCCACCCTCGGCGGCGCCGTGGTGGTCGCCGGTGGCGCCGCCCTGGCCATGTCCCCGCAGGTGCGCGGCCTGTTCAGCGACGCGCCGGCCGGTGACGCCACCGGCACGGTCACCACCGACGGCAACGCGGCCCGGCCCAGCGGGCAGCAGCCCAGCACGGTACGGACCTACACCGAGCAGAACGAGAGCTACATGGGCTCCCGGGCCGGTGAGGCGCTCAAGCGCAACGCGCCGTCCGGTGGCCGGCTCTACGGCAGCCCGGCCGAGGCCGCCGCGGCGACCAAGGTGACGGTGAAGACGGTCCTCGCCAAGGACCCGATCCGGCACCTGTTGAGCCGGACCACCTTCGGTCCGACGCCGAAGATGATGGCCGACATCAAGCGGCTCGGCATCGACGACTGGCTGCGCCAGCAGCTCGAACCGGAGAAGATCGCCCCGACGAAGGCCGAGCTGAAGCTGGCCGAGCTGCAGTCGCTGAAGCTCAGCCCGACGCAGCTGCGCGACCAGCGCGAGCAGCTCAACGAGAAGGGCGTCGACCCGGCCCGGGAGACGGTGGACGCCACCATCGCCCGGCAGATCTGGTCCGACCGGCAGCTGTTCGAGGTGATGGTCGACTTCTGGAACGACTTCCTGCACGTCGCCGCCGACTTCGACGGCGGGGAGAACTACCGCAACGCGTTCGACCGGGACGTCATCCGCAAGCACGCGCTCGGCAGCTACCCGGAGATGCTCGTCGCCGCGAACAAGCACCCGGCGCTGCTGCTCTACCTGAACCAGGTCGACTCGCGTAAGGACGCGGTCAACGAGAACCTGGCCCGGGAGAACCTGGAGCTGTACTCGGTCGGCGTCGACGGCGGCTACACCGAGAAGGACGTCCGCCAGGCCGCGTTGCTCCAGACCGGACGCGGCGTCGCCGACGGCAAGTACAAGTTCTTCGCCGAGCGGCACTACCTCGGCAAGGTGAAGATCCTCGGGTTCAGCCACGCCAACAACTCCGACGACCCGGTGGCCGCCGACAAGGTCATCGACTCGTACATCCGCTACATCGCGATGCACCCGTCGACCGCGCGGTACGTGGCACAGAACCTCGCCACCCGGTTCGTCTCCGACACCCCGCCGAAGTCCGTGGTGGACCGGCTGGCCAAGGCGTACACCACCAACAAGGGGCAGATCCGCCCGGTGCTGGCGACGCTGTTCAGCTCCTCGGAGTTCTGGGCCGCGATCGGCCAGAAGGTACGCCGTCCGATGGAGTACCTGGTCGCCACGTACCGGGCGCTCGGCGTCTCGCCGGACGCGGCCCCCGGCTTCTCCGGCGACAACCGGCGCACCCCGTACGCGCAGGGGCTGCGGCAGATCCAGGACAAGATGCGCGAACTCGGCCAGTACCCGATGGGCAAGCCCACCCCGGACGGCTACGCCGACGTCTACCTGGCCTGGACCTCGGCCGGCACCATGATCGACGGCTGGAACGAGGCGGGCGACCTGATCGCCGGCTACCGCAAGCAGTTCACCTTCGTCAAGCCGGAGAAGCTGGTGGCGAAGCCGCCGGCCACCGCCGGGGCGTACGTGGACGCGCTGGCCCAGCGGCTGGTGCAGCAGAAGCTCAGCGCCAAGGAGAAGAAGCTGGTGCTCGCCGTGGCCGGTGTGTCCGAGAGCGCCAAGGTCGACGCCACCTTCAACGGGGCCATCGCCGCTGTCGCGCGGACGATCCTCGCGTCCCCCCAGCACCACCTCCGGTGAGGCATTCGATGGAGATGACCGTGAACCCGTACCCCCTGCACCCCGAATGCCCCGACCTGCGGCGGCTGGCCGACAACCCGGCCGAGGCGCTGCTGCGCGCGGAGGCGGACATCGTCGCGGCCGAGAACGCGGCCGAGGCCGACCGGTACCGCCGGCTGGAGGAGGTCGAGGAGGCGCAGCAGGACGGCCGGGGCGTCACCCGGCGTACCTTCGTGGCCGGCGCCGCCGCGACCGCGACCGCGCTCGCGACCGCGCAGTTCGTCACCACGTCGGCGTCGTTCGCCGCGACCAAGACCGGCACGCTGATCCACGTCTTCCTCTACGGCGGGCTGGACGGGCTGAGCCTGGTCGCACCGGCGAACGACCCGGTGCTCGCCAAGGCCCGCCCCGACCTGCTGCTCGGTGAGGACTCGCTGGCGCTGGCCCGCGGCTTCAAGCTCACCAGCGCGTTCGCGCCGCTGGAGAAGTGGCTCAAGGCCGGTCAGCTCGGCTTCGTGCCGGCCGTGTCCGACCCGCGGCTGTCCCGCAGCCACTTCCAGGCCGCCGACGCCTGCAACCTGGGCGGCCTGCCCGGTGAGACCGGCGGCCGGGGCTGGCTGGACAGCCTGGTCGACTCGCTCGGCAAGGGCACCGCGTTCCGCAGCGTCGGCATCGGCAGCACACTGCCCCGCTCGCTCGTCGGCGTGAACGGCGCGATCTCCCTCAACAGCGTCGGCGACCTGCGGCTCAACGGCGACGACAAGTACCGCGCGGCCACCGAGAAGGCGATCCGCGGCCTGTTCACCGGCATCAACCACCCGGTCGAGGAGGCGGTCATCGAGGGCATGGGCGCGCTCGCCACCGCCCAGAAGCTCGCCGCCAAGCCGTACGCCGCCGCCGAGGGCGTCGAGTACCAGGGCGTCGGGAACGCGTTCAAGCAGCTCGCCCAGCTCATCAAGGGCGGCGCGAACGTGCGGGTGGCCACCGTCGGCATGGGCGGCTACGACACCCACGAGAACCAGGGCACCCGCGAGGGCGGACAGCTCTGGCGGCGGCTCAACGAACTCGCCAACGCCATGGCCGCGTTCTTCACCGACCTGGGCGACCGGTCGGCGGACGTGACCATCATGGTGTCCAGCGAGTTCGGCCGCCGGGTCGGCTCCAACGGCGGCGGCACCGACCACGGGCACGGCGGCGTGGTCACCGTGCTGTCCGGCCGCAAGCTCGCGAACTCGCTGCTCGGCACCTGGAACGGACTGGACAAGCTGGACAGCGGCGACGTGCCGGAATACAACAACATGTTCAACGTCTACGGATCCGTCGCGCAGGGCCGCTTCGGCCTGACCACCGCCCAGGTGGACAAGGTCTTCCCCCGGCAGAAGTTCACCCCGGTCAAGATCTACGCGTGACGTACCAGGACACCCGCGCCGCCGGCCGCCGTACCGGGCATCCCGCCCCGTACGGCGGCCGTCCGGCTGCCCCCGTACCCCCGGGTCGTCCGCGCCGCGGACCCGGCGGCCGGCGTGCCCTCGCCGCCGTCTTCTGGCTGGGCCTGGTCGCGGCGGTCCTGCCGTGGTGGCTGGACACCCCGGCCGGATCGCTCACGGACACCGCCGACCTGCTCACCGCGGGCGGCCGGATCACCGGGCTGATCGCCGGCTACCTGCTGCTGGTGCAGGTGCTGATGATGAGCCGGCTCGGCGTGCTGGAACGCGCGCTCGGCGGCGAACGGATCTCCCGGCTGCACCGGGACCTCGGCGCGACGCTGCTCGTGACGGTGCTCGCGCACATGTCGCTGCTGGTGGTCGGCTACTCCCGCCAGGAACGCAAGACGGTGCTCGGCGAGGTCGGCGCGCTGCTGACCGACTACGAGGACATGGTCTCCGCGTTCGTCGCCGCGGGCATCCTGGTCGCTGTCGCGTTCACCGCGGTACGGGCCGTGCGCCGCCGTCTGCCGTACGAGCTGTGGCACCTGCTGCACGCCGCCAGCTACCTCACGCTGCTGCTCGGGTACGCGCACCAGTTCAGCAACGGCGCGCAGCTCTACGAGCCCGGCCCGGTGCGTACCGGCTGGATCGCCGCGTACCTGCTGGTCGTGGCCGCGCTGGTGTGGGGCCGGGTGCTCGCGCCGCTGGCGTTCAACCTGCGGCACCGGCTGCGCGTCGCCGACGTGGTGGCGGAGAGCCCGGACACCGTCTCGGTCTACCTGACCGGGCAGCGGCTCAACCAGATCGACCTGCTCGGCGGGCAGTTCTTCCGCTGGCGCTTCCTCAACCCCGGCTGCTGGTGGCAGTCGCACCCGTTCTCCGTCTCCGCCGCCGCCAACGACCGCTGGCTGCGGATCACCGTGAAGGTGGTCGGCGGGTACACCGCCGAGCTGCGCGACCTCACGCCCGGCACCCGGGTCTGGGCGCAGGGCCCCTCCGGCACGTTCACCGCCGCGCACCGCACCCGGGAACGGGCGCTGCTCATCGCCGGGGGCAGCGGCATCGCGCCGCTGCGGGCGATGCTGGAGGAACTGCCGCCCGGCGCGGCGCTGATCTACCGGGCGCGTACCCCCGCCGACGTCCTGCTGCACCAGGAGCTGGACTGGCTCGCGCAGGCCCGGCAGACCTCCGTCTGGTACGTCGTCGGACGCCGCGACGATCCCGGCCCCCGCCAGGTGATGAACCCCGAGGGCCTGCGCCGGCTCGTGCCCGACCTGACCCGCCGCGACGTCTACCTGTGTGGCCCCGGCGGCCTCGTCGACGAGGCGGTCGCCGCGCTGCGGGCGGCCGGCGTGCCCCGCCGCCAGATCCACCTGACCGCGTTCGAGCTGTAGGAGAGGCACCGCCCATGCGTCGCGCGCTGCTCGCGATCACCGGCCTGGCCGCCGGCACCACCGCGCTGGTGGTGCTCAAGGGTGCGCCGGGCGCCGGGCAGGCCACGCCGGACGTACCGGCCGCGCTGGCCCCGGTCGTGCCCGGCGGTTCGGCCGCGCCCGAGCCACCGTCGCCCACCGGCTCCGCGCCCGGCGGCGTCACCCCGTCGCCGCGCGCCTCGTCGAAGCCCACCCCGAAGCCGTCCGCCGACCGCAGCGCGGCCAGCCGCGGCGGCACCCGCACCCGCACCACACCGGCCGCGCCGCGGACCACCACCAGCGCGCCGAAGGTCACCACCCGCACGGTGACCGGGCCGTCGGTCACCTACGAGTACGGCTCGCTCCAGGTCCGGATCACGCTCAGCGGCAGCCGGATCGTCGACGCCACAGGGATCGGACTGCCGCTGGGCGGGCAGTCCGGGCAGCGCAGCGACGACGTGCAGGCCCGCTACAGCGGCACCTCCGGTGAGGTGGTGGCCCGGCAGAGCGCCAACCTGAGCACCGTGTCCGGGGCCACCTACACCAGCACCGCGTACAAGCAGTCGTTGCAGGCCGCGCTGGACAAGGCGTGACCGTCCCGGCTCACGCCGGTGCCGGTGCCGGTGCCGTCGTCGTCGGTCCCGGTCCGTCCGCCCGGCCCGGCCTGCGCCGGGTCGAACAGATCATGGGTACGGCGATCAGCCTCGACCTGGCCGACGACCTGCCCTCGGAGACCCTGCACGAGCTGGCCGAGGACACGTTCGGCTGGCTGCGCGAGGTGGACGCGCGGTTCAGCACGTACCGGGACGACAGCGAGGTGTGCCGGCTGGACCGGGGCGAGCTGCGGGCCGCCGACGCCTCCGCCGACCTGCGGGCCGTGCTGGCCGCCTGCGCCGACCTGTGGACCGCCACCGACGGGTTCTTCGACGCGTACGCGACGGGCCGGCTCGACCCGTCCGGCTACGTGAAGGGCTGGGCGGCGCAGGTCGCCTCGGACCGGCTGGTGGCCGCGGGCGCACCGAACCACTGCGTGAACGCGGGCGGCGACGTGCGGGTACGCGGCCACGACGCGGCCGGGGAGCCGTGGCGGATCGGGGTGCGTCATCCCTGGGACGCGGCGGCGACCTGCCTGGTGCTGACCGGCACCGACATCGCGGTCGCCACCTCGGGCGTGTACGAGCGCGGCCACCACGTGCTGGACCCGCGCCGGGGCGTACCGGCGACCGGTCTGCGTTCGGTGACGGTGGTGGGCCCGGACCTGGGCGTGGCGGACGCGTACGCGACGGCCGCGGTGGCGATGGGCGAACCCGGCCTGGCGTGGCTGGACCGCCTACCGTCCCCGTGGCAGCACGCCGTGGTGACGGAGGAAGCCCACCTGCACCACTCCCGCACCCTCCCGCCTTCCTGACCCGCCCCTCGCCCCCCTCGCCCTCCGCCCCGCCTCTTGCCCCGTCGATCATGAAGTTGGCGGCACCGCCGCCCGGCGTGTCGCACCGCCAACTTCATGATCAACAGCGGGGGACGGGCGGGGTGGGGAGGGCGGGGAGGGGAGAGGCGGGGTCAGCGGAGGGGGCGGTGGAGGATGGCGGGGCGGGAACCCGTGGGGCGGGGGCGGCCGGGGCGGACGCCCAGGGGGCGGGTGAAGGCCCACGGGTGCACGCGGCGGCGGGGCCGCGCCGGCTCGGTACCGCCGGTGTGGCGGGCAGCGTCGTCCCTGGACATGGTCAAACCCCCGCTCTGGCGCACACGCGCCTTCGCCAGGGTCAACGAGTCCGGTGCCGGGGAGGTCGCTGTCGGCCACCCGTCCGGGTAACCGGACCCGCCTTGACCAGGGAGGACGCCCGGCGTCGGGCACGCGCTACGCCGGCACCACCGGCCGGGTGTCGGGAGGTCAGCGGCCCCGGCGGGGCAGCGGGAGATGGCCGGGGAACAGGTCGGCGCCGAGCGTCACCCCGGCCGCCCGTAACGCGGCGATCAGCGCGTTCTGCACCAGGTAGGAGTCGGGTAGCTGCCAGCGGGCCTGCTCCGGTGCGACCACCCAGCGCACCGTGCCCTCGGGCAGCCGGGTCGGCGGGGCCGGGATCCACGAGCCGGGTCCGTGGCGTACCACGTGGAAGCAGTGCTCCAGCTCGGGTCGCAGCGGGTCGCCGGGGCGGACCAGGAACATCCAGCGGCCGGTCGGGGTGACCAGCGCCGGCCCGCGTACGCCGAAACCGGCCGGATGGGTGGCGACCGCGTCCAGGACCTGCCGGCCCAGGTGGGCGGCGACCTCCAGGACGTCGAAGGCGCGGCCGGTGGGCAGCAGGATGCCGTGCGGGCGGCTGCGCCACCAGGTGGCCACCCGGGCCGGGTCGGCGCTGGCGGCGTGTTCCCAGTCCTCCAGCGCCGGGTGGCAGCCCACCGTGGGACAGCCGGCCCGGCCGCAGACGAACCGGCTGTTGGCCAGGCAGGCGCCGGGGGTGACCGGCCAGCCGTGCAGCGCGTACCGCATCGCGATCCGGCGCAGCCGGACCCGTTCCAGCGGCGACAGGTGAGCGACGCGCGGTCCGACGTTCCTCCACATGTCTGTCGTCCCCCTCTGGTCCCGCCGGACCGTCCACAAGCGGACCGCCCACGAGCAGACCGTCCGCAAGCCGGACCGTCCACAGACCGAAACCGTCCACAAGCCACACGTCGAAAGCCGTCACTGCCGTAACCCACGCTCGTTTAGGTGACTAACGGTCGGTGCAACTTGCACGAAAACTACGAGAACTGGCTGGACGGTGGACGCACAACCTGTGCGATCGGCGCGAGCCTGAGGGACGTGGGGGGACCGGCCGGCGCCGTGAGGGGGAGGGAGCGGGAATGGACGAACTGCCCATAGGCCGGCGGGTGGCGTACTGGCGGAGTCGCCGCAAGATGTCGCAGCAGGTCTTCGCCGACCGGCTCGGCAAGTCGAAGAGCTGGGTGGACAAGGTGGAGCGCGGCGTCCGCCGGCTGGACAAGTTCTCCGTGCTCTACGAGATCGCCGACATCCTCCAGATCGACGTGCAGTTGCTGCACGGCAAGGACCCGGAACGGCGTACCGACGCGCTCAACTGCATCGACCAGGTCGAGGTCGAGGAGATCCGCACCGCCCTGGAGCGGTACGACTCGATGAGCGCCTACTTCGACGCGGCGCCCTACCCCCCGCCGCTGGCCGACATGCGCAAGGCCGTGAACCACGCCTGGCTCACCTACCAGTACGGCCGGTACGGCATGCTCACCCGCGCGCTGCCCAAGCTGCTGCGCGACGCCCAGGCGGCGGACGCCGGCTACGCCGCCGACGACCAGGTACGCGAGGCCGCCCACCTGCTCGGGCAGGTCTACCAGATCGCCTCCTCCGTGCTGCGCAAGCTCGGCGAGTGCGACCTCGCCTGGCTCGCCGCCGACCGGTCGATGGCGGTGGCCCAGCGGGCCGACGACCCGCTGCTGGCCGGCATCGCCACCACCAGGGTGTGCAACGCGCTCGTCGCGATGGGCCGCCCCCGCCCGGCGCTGGAGCTGAACGTCCGCATCGCGGGCCGGCTCGCGCCCGGCGGCGACAACGACGTCAAGCCGGAACGGCTCTCCGTGTACGGCATGCTGCTGCTCCAGGGCGCGATGGCCGCCGCCCGGATCGGCGACTCGGCGACCGTTGACGACCTGCTCGCCGGCGCCGACGAGGCGGCCAAGCTGCTCGGCGGCGACCACAACCACTACTGGACCTCGTTCGGCCCGACCAACCTGGAGTTGCACCGCGCGGCGGCGGCGGTCGAGCTGGGCGACGGCGGCCGGGCGGTGGAGACCCACATGCGGCTGGCCGAGCCCGCGTTCAACGCGCTGCTGCCGGAGCGGCGCGCGCACCACCTGCTCGACCTGGCCCGGGGCTACTCCCAGATCGGTGACGTCGCCAACGCCGGGGACATGCTGCTGCGCGGCGACCGGCTCGCGCCCTCCGAGATCCGGTGCCGGCCGATAGCGCACGAACTGATGTCCGAGATTCTCCGTCGCACACGTGGTGCGCCGCCTCCGCCGATCGCGGAGTTGGCTGAGCACATGGGAGTCGGAGTATGAGCGGTCCGGAGACCGCCAACGGGCACCGGCGGGTGCTCTACGTCATCGCCTGCGGTTCGCCGCTGGCCCGTCACGTCGGCCGGCTGGTCGACCTCGCCCAGCGGGAGGGCTGGACGGTCTGCGTGGTCACCACGCCGGACGGCGCGAAGTTCGTCGACCGGACGGAGCTGGCCCGGCAGACGGGCCATCCGGTCCGTACGCACTACAAGAACCCGGGTGACCCGGACGTGCTGCCCCCGGCCGACGCCCTGCTGGTGTGCCCGGCCACCGTCAACACGATCAACAAGTGGGCGGTCGGCATCACCGACACCCTGGCGCTCGGCCTGCTGGTCGAGGCGCAGGGAATGGGGGTGCCGATCGCTGCCGTGCCGTACACGAACGAGGCGATGGCCGCGCACCCGGCGTTCCGGGCCAGCCTCGACCGGCTGGGGCAGTGGGGCGTCCGGGTGGTCTTCGGCGATCACGTCGTACGCCTGCACCCGCCCGGCACGGGGGAGCGGCGCGCGGACGCCTTCCCCTGGGACGCCGGCCTGGCCGCCCTGCGCGGCGCGGACCGGCCGGTCGCCCCGGTCGGCTGACCCGCGATGGCCACGGCCCCCGGCGGACGCCGGGGGCCGCGCCCGGCGGCGGTCGGCGTGTACCGGCCCGGACGCCGGTAAGCTGGCCGCCCGTGAGCACAACCGTCGCCGACGTCGTGGCCGCCCTGGACCGTCGCTACCCGCCGGCCTGGGCCGAGGAGTGGGACCGCGTCGGCCTGGTGCTGGGCGAGCCCGGCCACCCGGTGCGCCGGGTCGCCTGCGTGGTGGACGTGGTCCCGGAGACCGTGGACGAGGCGCTCGACGCCGGCGCGGACATGATCGTCGCGCACCATCCGCTGCTGTTGCGCGGCGTCTCCTCGGTGGCCGCCACCACGTACAAGGGCCGGATCGTGCACCGGTTGATCAAGGCGGACGTCGCGCTGCACGTGGCGCACACCAACGCCGACGTGGCCGACCCGGGGGTGTCCGACGCGCTCGCCGCCCGGTTCGGGCTGACCGGGCTGCGCCCGCTGCACCCGCCCCGCCCCGGCTCGCCCGCCGCCGGGCCCGGCCGGGGCATCGGCCGCATCGGTGAGCTGCCCACCCCGATGACGCTCGCCGAGCTGACCCGGCTGGCCGCCGCCGTGCTCCCGGTCACCGCCTGGGGAGTTCGCGCCGCGGGGGATCCCGGGCGTATGGTTCGTACCCTCGCCGTCAGCGGCGGCTCGGGGGACGGCTTCCTCGCCGAGGCGACCGCGGCCGGGGTGGACGCGTTCCTCACCGCGGACCTGCGCCACCATCCGGCCGGGGAACACCTCGCCGCCGGCGGCCCGGCGCTGCTGGACGCCGCCCACTGGGCGACGGAGCGACCCTGGCTGGACGACCTGGCCGCCTACCTGGCCGCCGAGCTGGACGTCGAGACCGTGGTGTCCGACCTGGACACCGACCCGTGGACCGTGCACGCCGCCGCGCCCCGGCCGGACGACAAGGAGCCCCGACGTGAAGGCTGACCCGAAGGTGCAGCGCCGCCTGCTCGACCTCCAGGCGATCGACACCGCGCTGGCGCAGCTCGCGCACCGCCGCCGCAGCCTGCCGGAGCGCGCCGAGCTGGAGGCCCTGGCGCGCGAGCTGTCCGCGCTGGAGGACGAGCGGGTCCGCGCCCAGGTGGCAGTCGACGACCTGGACCGGGACATCGCCCGGATCGAGAAGGACGTCGACCAGGTGCGGGCGCGCAAGAGCAAGGACGAGGCCCGGCTGGCCTCGGGCAGCGGCCCGGCCCGGGAGCTGGAGGCGATCCAGCACGAGCTGGTCTCGCTGAACCGCCGGCAGAGCGACCTGGAGGACGCCGAGCTGGAGCTGATGGAGCAGCGGGAGACCGCGCAGGGCGTGCTCGACGGTGTCGAGAGCCGGATCGCCGAGGCCCGCGAGCGGCGCGCCGCGACCGAGCAGCGCCGCGACGAGACCCTGGCGGAGATCACCAGGGAGGAGGAGTTCAAGCGCACGGCCCGCCAGCCGCTCGCCGGTGACCTCCCGGCCGACCTGGTCGGCCTCTACGACAAGATCCGCGAGGACACCGGCATGGGCGCCGCGCTGCTCACCGGTGGCCGCTGCGGCGGCTGCCGGCTGGAGATGTCCGGCGCCGACCTGGCCCGCATCCGCAAGGCCGACCCGGACGACGTGGTCCGCTGCGAGGAGTGCCGGCGGATCATGGTCCGGACGAACGAGTCGGGACTGTAGCCGCCGTGGCGGTGCGCGCGGTCGTGATCGAGGCCGACGGCGGCTCCCGGGGCAACCCCGGCCCGGCCGGCTACGGTGCTGTGGTCCGGGATCCGGAGACCGGCGAGGTGCTGGCCGAACGGTCGGAGTCGATCGGTACGGCGACGAACAACGTGGCCGAGTACCGGGGCCTGATCGCCGGGCTGGAGGCCGCCGCCGAGCTGGGCGCGGCCGAGGTCGAGGCGCGGATGGACTCCAAGCTGGTGGTCGAGCAGATGTGCGGCCGCTGGCAGATCAAGCACCCCGGGCTGCGTCCGCTCGCCGCCCAGGCGGCCGGGCTGGTCAGCCGCTTCACCGCCGTACGGTTCACCTGGGTGCCCCGGGAGCGCAACCGCCACGCCGACGCCCTGGCCAACGCGGCGATGGACGCCGCCGCATCGGGTGCCGCCCCGGCGGGCGCCGGGAAGGCCGCGGCGCGGGAGGCGACGGTGGTCCGGGCCACCGGCACCGACCCGGCCACCACGCCCGCCTCCTGGGAGCCGCGCCCGACCGAGGAGGCCACCCGGCTGATCCTGGTGCGGCACGGCGAGACCGAACGCACCGTGCAGAAGCGCTACTCCGGCCGGGGCGACGTGCCGCTCACCGAGCGCGGCCGGGCCCAGGCCCGGGCCACCGCCGCCCGGGTGGCCGCGCTGGCGCCGTCCGTCGCCGCCGTGGTCAGTTCCCCGTTGTCCCGATGTACGGCCACCGCCGAGGCGGTCGCCGCGCAGGTCGGCAACCCGCCGGTACGCACCGACGACGACCTGATCGAGTGCGACTTCGGGGTCTGGGAGGGGCACACGTTCGCCGAGGTACGTGAGGGCTGGGCGGCCGAGCTGGACGCCTGGCTCGCCTCCACCCGGGTCGCGCCGCCGAAGGGCGAGTCGTTCGTGACAGTCGCCGAGCGGACCGGGCGGGCGGTCGACCGGCTGCGGTCGGCGTACCCGGGGGAGACGCTCGTGGTGGTCTCCCACGTCTCGCCGATCAAGCTGGTGCTGCGCGACGCGCTCGCCGCAGGCGACGCGTTCCTGCACCGGCTCTACCTGGACACGGCGGGCATCTCGGTGCTGGACCTGTACCCGGACGGCGGCGTCGCGGTCCGCTCGGTCAACGACACCTCGCACCTCACGGACGTCTGACGGCCGCTCGGCGCATGCCGGCGGCCGTTCGGCGCATCGGCATCCTCCGATCGGACGTGACCCCCGTCACAGGGTCGTAGCCTCCGGCCGTCACATGGCCCGCTACGAATGCCCGGAGGGGTGTCACATGGCCGCACCGGAACCGGAGGCGCTCGACACGGCGCGATCCAGGGCGAAGGACAAGAGTCCCTGGAACTGGTTGCTCTTCATCCCGATCGTGGTGCCGCTGATCCCGGCACTGTTCAACGCCGACTCGCCCCGGCTGTTCGGCTTCCCGCGCTTCTACTGGCTGCAACTGGCCTGGATCCTGCTCGGCGTCGGCACCACCACGCTGGTCTACCAGATGACCAAGAAGCGGGGTGGCCGGTGAGCGCGAGGAGTGAGCCGGGCCTGCGAGCCCCGCAGTCGCGAACGAAGGGGGCACAGTGATGTGGCGGGACCACCTCACCGAGATCATCGTCTTCACGCTGCTGTTCCTTCTGGTCAGCGCCATGGGTTTCGTGGCGGCCCGGTGGCGCAGACCGAGGGACATGGCCCACCTGGACGAGTGGGGACTGGGCGGTCGCAGCTTCGGCGGCTGGATCACCTGGTTCCTGGTCGGCGGTGACCTCTACACCGCGTACACGTTCGTGGCGGTGCCGGCGCTGATCTTCGGGGCCGGCGCGGCGGGCTTCTTCGCGGTGCCGTACACGATCGTCATCTACCCGCTGGTGTTCCTGGTGCTGTGCCGGCTCTGGTCGGTCTCGCACCGGCACGGGTTCGTCACCCCTGCCGACTTCGTGCGCAACCGGTTCGGCTCGCCGATCCTGGCGCTGCTGGTCGCGATCACCGGCATCGTCGCCACCATGCCGTACATCGCGCTGCAACTGGTCGGCATCGAGGCGGTGCTCAAGACCATGGGCGTCACCGGCGACAGCGCGCTGGCCCGGCACCTGCCGATCATCATCGCGTTCGCGATCCTGGCCGCGTACACCTACCAGTCCGGGCTGCGCGCCCCGGCGCTGATCGCGTTCGTCAAGGACTCGCTGATCTACATCGTGATCCTGGTCGCGGTGATCTGGCTGCCGTACAAGCTCGGCGGCTGGGGCGCCATCTTCGACGCCGCCGACGCGAAGTTCCAGGCGTCACCAGCGCCCGGCGACGGCATCCTGCTGAACCAGAACAACCAGATCCAGTACGTGACGCTGGCGTTCGGCTCGGCACTGGCACTGTTCCTCTACCCGCACAGCATCACCGGCGTGCTGGCCAGCCGGAACCGCGACGTGATCAAGCGGAACATGTCCGCGCTGCCCGCGTACAGCCTGCTGCTGGGGTTGATCGCGCTGCTCGGTTACATGGCCATCGCGGCGAACGTGAAGCCGCTGCCCGGTGCGAAGGAGGGCACGACCGACGGCAACACTGTGGTGCCGCTGCTGTTCGACCAGCAGTTCCCGGACTGGTTCGCCGGGGTCGCGTACGCGGCCATCGGCATCGGCGCGCTGGTGCCGGCGGCGATCATGTCGATCGCGGCGGCGAACCTGTTCACCCGCAACATCTACAAGGAGTACCTGAAGCGGGACGCCACCCCGGCGCAGGAGGCGAACGTCTCGAAGATCACCTCGCTGGTGGTGAAGGTCGGCGCGGTGGCCTGCATCGTCTTCCTCGACCCGCAGTTCTCCATCGACCTCCAGCTCATCGGCGGCGTGATCATCCTCCAGACGCTGCCGGCGGTGGCGCTGGGCCTCTACACCCGCTGGTTCCACAGGGGCGCGCTGATCGCCGGCTGGGCGGCCGGCATGGGCCTGGGCATGTGGATGCTCTACCAGATCGGCAACCCGGCGACCGGGAAGAAGCACTTCGCCGGGTCGGCGTTCCCGCTGGAGAAGTTCGGCTTCGACACGCCGAAGACCATCTACGTGGGCATCGTGGCGGTGCTGGTGAACCTGGTGGTGGCCGCGTTGCTCACGCTGGTGCTGCGCGCCGCGAAGGTGGCCGACGGGCCGGACGGCACCGCGCCCGACGACTACTTCGCCGACGAGGGCGACCCGCGCGTCACGCCCGGCGCCGACCGCGACGCGGACTCCGCGCGCGAGCCGGTGGCGTAGGGGAGGCGGGCCCCCGTCCGCCGGGCGGGGGCCCGCAACGCGCCTCAGCGGCGGCGGTTGCGCGCGTCGAGCGCCTCGTTGAGGCGGTGCAACATGTCCGCCAGCGTCTCCCGGTCCGCCTCGGGCCAGGCGGCGAGGATGTCGCCGTACAGCCGGGTGCGGGCCGCCCGGACGGCGGCCATCCGCTGGAGCCCGGCCGCCGTCGCGGAGATCACCGTGCCGCGCCCGTCGGCCGGGTCGGGGGTACGGGAGATCAGCCCGTCGCGCTGGAGCGCGGAGACCTGCCGGGTGACAGTGGAGCCGTCCAGGTTCAGCCGTGCGGCCAGCGCCGAGACGTTCTGCGGGCCGGCGGCGTCGAGGTGCCGCAGGATCACGTACGCGGCGCGGTCGAGCAGCCGGTGCTCCATCGTGCCGGTGCCCCGGCGGGTGGCCTCGCCCAGGCGCATCAGCAGCGCGACCTCCGTTTCGATCCGGCCCAGGGTGACCTCGGCGGCGTGGACGTCCTCGCTCATAGCTGTATGATACAAGAAAAATACCTGTACGATACAGCTATATGGGAGGTTGCGGAGTGGATCGCCGATCCGAGCCCAACCGCAGTGCCATCTACGCCACCACGCTCGTGGCGTTCCTCGCCATCGCCGGCATCGCCGTGGTCGACCCGATCCTGCCCGCCATCGGCGAGGCCATCGGCGTCACCGCCTGGCAGGTCGAGCTGCTCTTCACCGCGTACATCGCGGTCATGGCCGTCGGCATGATCCCGGCGACGCTCGCCAGCGGGCGGTTCGGGTTCAAGCCGGTGCTCGTCACCGGCGTCTCCGTCGTCGGCCTGGCCGCGATCGGAGCCTCGTTCAGCAACGACATCGTGCAGCTCTCCGTGCTGCGCGGCGTCTGGGGCCTGGGCAACGCGATGTTCTTCGCCACCGCCATGGTGGTCCTGGTCAACCTGGCCCACGACCGCGAGTGGGTGGTCGGCCTGTTCGAGACCGCGCTCGGGCTCGGCTTCGCCGTCGGCCCGCTGATCGGCGGCCTGCTCGGCGAGGTGAGCTGGCGGCTGCCGTTCTTCGTCTGCGGCGTGTTCATGGTGCTGGCGCTCGGCGTCGCCGCGCGCAAGCTGCGCGAACCCGCCCACAAGCAACCACCGGTACGTCTCGGCCAGATCTTTGCCACCTACCGCAAGCCCGCGTTCGTGACGCTGTGCGTGGTCACCGCCGCATACAACTTCGTCTTCTTCGTCGTGCTCGGCTACACGCCGCTGTTCCTGCGCCTCGACGTCATCCCGCTGGGCCTGGCGTTCACCGGCTGGGGCCTCGGCCTGGCCGCCGGCATCCTGCTGATCGGGCACCGGCTCGCCCACCGCATCGGCGCGGTGCAGACCGTCGGCGTCGCGCTGCTCGGCCTGCTGGTCTGCATGGTCCTGTTCGCCACCTCCACCGGCACCGCCATGTCGCTCGTCGTCCTGGTCGTGGCCGGCCTGTTCATGGGCCTGGCGAACGCCAACCTGACCGACCTGGCGCTCGGGCTCGGCTCCGCCGACCGGCGCGTCGCCACCGGCGCGTTCAACCTGGTCCGCTGGGGCGCCGCCGCGCCCGCGCCGATCATCTCCGGCAAGCTCGCCGAGCACAGCCTGGCGCTGCCGTTCTGGGTCGGCTTCGGGGTGCTCGCCGCCGGTGTGCTCGCCTACCTCGCGTTCGGTCACCTGATGGCGGCCGGCTACGGCGAACGGGTCATCTGGAACCGGGCTGCCCGCCGCGCCGAACACGCACCGGAGGAGCCGGTGGGGGAGGCGTACTGATCAGCCCTGGCTCTGGCCCTGGCCTGTCGGCGTCAGGTCAGCGCCCGCCACAGCAGGTAGAAGCCGATGGCGGTGCCGAACACCACGATCACCGTCTTCAGCACCACCTGCGGAAGCCGGCGGGCCAGCCGCGCGCCCGCGTACCCGCCGAACAGGGTGGCCGGCGCGACCACCGCGACGGCCGCCCAGTTCACCGGGCCGAACAGGGCGAACACCACCAGCGTGGTCAGGCCCACCACTGCGGAGAGCAGGTTCTTCACCGCCGACACCCGGGCCAGCGTCGCGTCCAGCACCAGCGCCAGCCCGGCCACGAGCATCACCCCGAGGGCCGCACCGAAGTAGCCGCCGTACACCGTGCCGACCGCGACCATGGCCTGCACCGTGACGGTACGGCGGCGCGCGCCCAACCGCTCCGGATGACCGACCAGGCGGCGCAGCGGCCCCTGGAACGCCAGTACGGCGGTCGCGCCCAGCACGAGGAACGGCACCACCAGCTCGAACGCCCGAGCCGGGGTGGCCAGCAGCAGCGCGCACCCGGCGATCGTGCCGAGCACGGCCGTGGGCAGCAGCGACCACAGCTCCCGCCCGCGCGGCAGGTCCACCCGGCTGCCCGCCACGCTCGCCACGTACCCCGGGAAGACCGACACCGAGTTCGAGACGTTCGCCGCCACCGGCGGCAGGCCGGTGGCGATCATCGCCGGGAAGGTGATCAGCGAGCCGCCACCGGCCACCGCGTTCACAGTGCCCGCGGCGAGACCGGCGGCGATCAGGAGCGCGGCGTCGGAGAGATCCATGGTCCCCCGAGGCTAGTCGGTCCGGGTTCCCGGCCGGGTAGTGGCCGGGCGGGCAGGTGGGTGGGCTGGTCGGTTCCGCCAGCTCGGGGAAGTGGCTGTATCGAGGGCCGGTCGATGCCTCCACCTCCCCGAAGTGGCGGGCGAGCCCCGGTGGCCGGGGTGGAAATGGGCGCGGCGGGTGCGTCGTTAGGATGAGGGCGCGACGGACGAGTCGACCGGGCGGTCGCGTCGACGGGCTCCGGCCCGTCGCCGAGGAACGTCCGGACTCCACAGGGCAGGGTGGTTGCTAACGGCAACCCGGGGTGACCCGCGGGACAGTGCCACAGAAAACAGACCGCCGACCCGTAACGGGACGGTAAGGGTGAAACGGTGGGGTAAGAGCCCACCAGCACCCCGGGTGACCGGGGTGGCTCGGTAAACCCCACCCGGAGCAAGGCCAAGAAAGGGCCGTCACCGCAAGATGACGACCCGCGCAGACGCTTGAGGGCTGCCCGCCCGATGTCTGCGGGTAGGCCGCTGGAGCCTGCCGGCAACGGCAGGCCGAGATGGATGGCCGCCGCCGGTGCGCCTGCGGGCGCATCGGTCACAGAATCCGGCGTACAGGTCGACTCGTCCGTCGCCCACCAGCTCAGAGACCTGATCAAGGCTCTGAGCTGGTCGTGTATCTGGTGCCTTTGGTTGACCTTGGTCATCGTTGGGTGGTGTTTGACGGCCTGACCACGGCCTGAGACGGCCTGGAGACGGCCTGAGTGCTGGGTTAGTTGACCTCGTCCTGGGTCCGGTCGCTGTGTCGTCGCGGCCATCTCTCGGTCGACCGGCACTCGATGGTTCCGGGAGTCGAGCCGGCGGCTGCGGGGGAGGGCCGGGCACGTCCTGGCGGTGGAGATGGTGCCGCAACCCGGCGACCCGGTGGCAAGCCAGTCCCGGGGTTGGACTGGCGCGGCAGCCGGAAGCCCCGACGCACGACCAGGCCGACCCGCTGGCTTCCGTAGCGGCCTCGGTGATCCCATTCCAGGATGAGGTGGGATGAGTGCGTGTCGGAGCTGTTGGAGCATCTGGGGGAGATGGGCCTGGTCGGGCTGGTCAAGGTTGACGGGGAGCGGGAGCGCAAGCCCTGGACGTAGGTGATCTCGGGACAACGGCTCGATGGAGCGTCGATCAGGGTCGACGGCCACAGCCTCGGCTACTGCCTGGAGCATGCCGTTGCCGCGCTTTACGAGCGCTTACCGGACGAACTCGCGCTGAGCTGAGATCCCACCGTGGGGCGGTGTCCCGGCGGCTGTCGGCGGCTCACCGCCCCGGCGCCGTAGGCGGCCGGGGCGGCTTGCCGCCGGCCGGGCTTGCCGCCCCGCACCGCGCGGAGCGCGGTGCCTTGATACAGAAAAGAAGAAATCGGCAACAGCACGGCTGGTTGCCAAGCCATTAGCCCTCCGGACGGAACTATGCCGTGGCGTGTGAGCCGGATCGCCGAACGCTCAGAGTAAGCAGCTCTTACGTGTCGCCCGTACTGCCAGAATCCGGATCGGACAGCCATGACGAGGGGATAAGCGCATCCTCCTCACCTACCCCCCGCCATCGCTGAGTAACCGCTTTTTGGAACCACTCTTCATCCAGGTCTGCGTGGTCCATGATGAAGACTTGCAATTCGGGTGCCAGATCCTCTACCAAACGCAGCACGATCTCTAGAATCCGCCCTAGTGATTCGCGATCGTCGTCGCGCAGTTCCGTATCATCAGGTGCAACGTCTGGGGGAAAATACACCTGTGAGGGCTGATCTAGAATCAGAAAGCGTGGGACGGGCCGGCTCTGTTCGACGAACCACTGATGCAGGGCTGCAAAGAGGCAGACGTGATATCCAAGCCAGTTCTCACCACTACCGATTTGCGCCAAGGTGATGGGGCCGTCAGAAGTGTCTGATACTAGCGTAAGCCGCCGTACGTCAAGACGAAGGGGGTTGGAAGAGTGCTCAAGTCCGATAGATCTCGCTTTGGCCTCTAGCGACTGGCTGACTCGCGAAAGGATGCTCTCAAGCCGGTCTTGCATGTTCGATGCATCAAGGTCGTCTTCGAGCCGCGCAATCTCTTCTATAAGGCCTGCCCGACGGCCGCCAGGCACTTCCGGCAGGGCAACGAAAGCCTGGCTATCTAAATAGAGTCCGATCCTGCCTTGGACCACCGCAGCTCTCACCGCGTCATCTCGGGCTGCCGCCAGTTGGCGCCGGGATGCTGATATTTCATCTAGCTGCTCTTGGTTGGTCCGCAGTTGCTCGCGGAGTGACTGTAGCTCATCCTGATAGCGGCGTTCTAAGATCGAGAGCTCGGGCTCCGCAGCTTGAACAGCTACAATTTCACTATTGATGCGGGTTAGAGTTTGCCGCAACTCATCAGCACCAGCCACCGGTCGGCTAAGTGGGGAGTCACACAAGGGGCAGATTCGTGCTTCTTCGTCCTGCGATACGTTGAGCAACCCGATCGATTGCAGCCGTGCCCGCTGCTCAGAGATTTCTGCGGAATACTCTCTGCGTTCAAGCTGAGCTTGCCGAAGACTAAAGATTTCTGATCGAAGCCAGCTGAAGCGTGCACGCAAGCGTTCTCTGTCAGCGGCCAGCTCGTCATACGTATCGGTGTCTCGCTGATCGCCCTGAGGTTCCCGCGGGTCATCGACGACGCTGCGAAGAAGCGAAACCACTTCCTCTTGAGCTGTGATGCTTGGTTGATCGTCTATAAGCCCGACTTGGATAGCCTCGCGAAGTAGCGCACGCGCCTGGCCGGAGGCCATTTGGATAGCATTACGCTCGTCCAACTTCCGGTCTATGGAACGCAACTCGCGGCGAAGCTCGTTCAGCCGGTTTCGCTTGTAGACGAACTCGTGGTCCTGCGCCCCGAGAAAGTATGGTAGCGAGTCACGGATCGCTTGGGGTCGGAACTCATCCGCTTGAGAGTGGAAAAGAACATTCCGGCTAGCAATTTCATCCTGGGCTTGGAAAACGAAAAATAGGGCGTGGCGGATAGTTGCTGCGAGCGGGTCCCTGGTTCCCGTCACCGGAACATTTAGGTTTTCCTCGATGCCGCTAAACCTATTCAGAAAGTCGCGCGCACCGCTAATCGTGGAGTTGAAGTCTAAGGAGTCGTAATCTGGGGCACCTGCGGGCAGTTGGCCGAAGCTCACATGAAACCGACCGGACGTGGATCTGCCAGGCTCCGGTGCCGGGCGGACTAGCAAGGCCTCTCCATCGCGGCCTACTAGACGCAGACCGTATCCTCGAACCACCTGCCTAATGATTCCAGCTGGCACAGTGAAAGAGTTGCTGGCCAGGCAGTAGTCGATGATATTGATGATGGAACTTTTGCCCCGCTGGGACCGGCCAGTGATGATGTTGATCGCCCCTGTCTCGAATCCAATCTCCCGCACACGCTGGTTAACTCCGAAGAGATAGATGGCGGAGATTTGAAAAGTCACGGCCGAACTCCAAGCAGGGCGAAAATGGATGAGGGGCGTCCACTGCGAGAAAGCCATCTCCCGAAAAAGACAGCCCCCCGTTGGCACGAAAGAAAGTCAGGCGTGTCGCCTCGGATCGTCTTGCTCAGTCTCTGACCAAGCATGATGCTTGCAGGACTCGTCCAGCGGCAAACATCGTTCACAAGAGCGAAGATAAGGCCATCTTTCACGAGCGGGGTAAGTCCAAGTGCGGCCCGCGGGAAAAATGCGTTGATGTCGGGATTCTGTTGAACCCAATCAACGAAACTGGTGCGGATGGTTTTCGGCGCCAATAGTCGAGTCGGACTGTGTAAGGCCATCGTTACTGCGAGCGATGAGAGGTGTGCAGGGGCGCCTTCTTCCCCGTGACCCTCTTGTTGCCAGCCCTGAACTACACGTGCGTAAAGCAATGCGATGAATGCCGGATTAAAGAGAGCCTCCTCTTCGAAGGTCGTGTAGGAAATCCCGAATTCGTTAGGTTGGGTATCGCTCGTCATTATTCTGTGGCCGCCCTTCGGGCAACCTCAATCAGTTGCTCGAAGTCGGGATGCCATCCAACGTGCTTTTGGTCCGCTAGGTGATGCAGCGTTCCTCTTGCGACGAAGGGCTCGTTGCATCCCAGTCGGACGGCCGGATGCATTCCGGTCTCTACCCATGCGTACAATGCCCTAGCAGCCGAGATCTTCTCTTCGTCGCTGCATGCGTCGCCAAGGTCATCTAACATGCGGAGGAAATGAATTTCCCATTCCCCGTGCATTCGGCGGTCATATGCATTAAGTTCTCCGACCACCATGGCCTGATCTCGGACCCACCGCGAGCGTTGTGTCGAGGCTCGTAAGTATTCCCGGATAGCTAATGCTATCCGGCGCGAATGGATTCTTGCCAGCTCTAACTGCCGCACGAAGACGCGGTCTTCGAAGTCGGTCACCTCTGCGTCGAGGTCAAGGATGTCAGGATCAATGTGTAATTGGTCGGGACGAAATCCATCTCGCAGTCGGTTGTAGAATTCGTCAAAGTCTGCACCTAAGATCATCGTCCCGGGTCGGCCAAGGACATCCAGGCAGCGCTCGAACCACCAGCCGTGGAGCCGTTCAGTGAAGCCTTTAACGTGGTTGCGCCGCACGACCAACGCGGCAGTCTCTTCAATTTTCTTCTTAATGTCGAAGATGTTAGGAGAATCTGGGACGACCTCGATTAGGCCACATAATGTGAGTCCTTCTTCGGGTGTAAGTAGAGTAAAGTCGCTATAAGCTTTGAGGTTGGTTTCATTTCGCGATTTCTCGGCCGTCGCCCGAAGGAGTGAAAGCGCACGCTGCGTATCACGGGAATGTCCGGATAGAAGGAAGCTGGCTGCTGAGCCGTCGGCTACCTCGGCGGTTGTGACGAGGAAGAGGCGTGTTGTTGCAGGATCGAATGCTCCCGCTCTTATTCCTTTAGACCAGATGCGGAGCGTCTTCCAGAGGTCGACGCTCGCGTCGGTAAGTCTCGTTCCAGGAGCCCGTTGCTTCAATTGAGTCAGATCACGGCCGGAGGCAACCAACTCCTCTACATCGTCTGCCGACTCAATAGCAACCTGCCAATCCGGGCCTTCCTTGAAGAGTTCGAGGGCACGAGCTAGGGAGTAGCAGAACTGATACGCATACCCAAGTGCGGAAGCAGTGGCCTCGAATGGGTTGGCTGTCACGCCTGCTCCCTGTAACTGTGTGCGCCAGGCTTCAGCTCTAGCGGTCCCTGAGGAGATGTACCAGCACACTAGGCATCTGTTTGGCGTGTGGCAAGACCCTTACCGTCTGTAACATTGGCTGGTCGCTCGGTGGTACCCGGCCGGCGGTGTCTTGCGTCAGCAAGGACGACCTGAGGTAGCGAGAATCGGCAGGGGGCGTGGCGGCCTAGCTGCTGCTACCCAGTCCGAGTAGCCGGTAGATCCTGACAACTTCTCCGACGGTGCCATCCGTCCATACGATCTCTTCATCTTCGATGAGCGTTGTGCCTACCTCGACAGCGAACAGGGCAGCAAGCTCGCGGTCAGCGGCCACTTGGCGCTGGCGCTGGCGCTGGCGTGTCTCAGGCTCGGCAGCCTGATCCTGCCCTCTCGGGTGCCGGCGCGCGTGTGCGTAGGTGCCGCGGCCGTGTTCGGTGGTCACCAAGCCTGCCTCGCGCAGTAGGGCTATGGCCTGACGAATTGTGCCGCGGGCTGCCCGAAACTCGGCGGTGAGGGCGCTCTCGGCCGGCAAGAGAGAGCCGGGCGGGATGTCGCCGCTTTCGATGCGTTCCCTGATCTTGTCGGCGATCAGGCGGTAGCGGGGCTTGCCGTAGTGCGGGGTGGGCACCTGCTCACCGTACCTGGCACTTGTCTTACCAAGTGCCAACCAAACGACCCGTTTCGACGTCTAGACAACTCGTCCACTTGTAGATACGTTTTTTTGGTGCGGCCGGAGTGACGGTTCGTATCCGGGGTGGTGTCACGCCGGCCCTGGCCGCACCTGATGCGCGGCGTCCTGTCGGACCGGTTGCGGTAGCCGCGCGGAAGTTGGCTCGGCGATACCCGACCCGTCTGTGTCGGACGGTGCGCCGCGCCCTCATCCGGGCCGGTGGCCGGCTGCATTCCCCCGTGGCTGGCCACCGGCTCCCGTCTACCCGTGGAGGTGCGATGTCTGGATCTCATCGTCGGCGCGGATGGTTCTCCTTGCGGTGGCGCCCGAAGCGCCCGCCGGCGGCGACCGCTGGCCGCATTCCAGTTCCCCGCTCGGCAGTCATCCCGCCTACGCCCTGGTGGTCGGTCGGACCGACCCGAGAGGTGCCCACCTTGCCTTACGCGCCGTTGATGACGCTGGCCCAGACCTACCGGGGCAACGGTGGGCGGTGGCCGCGGTGACCCGTACCGGCAAACCGACCGTCACTGTCTCGCACCCGGACTGGTGCGACCCGGCCCGCTGCGGTCACCTGGTGCCGCCCGTGATGACGCACATGGCCCGCCGGCACCGCGGCGAGATGCTCCGCGTCGGCGAGACCCGGGGGAGCGGCATGGTCGTCACGTACCTCATCGGTGCGGAGGCCCGGTCGCCCATGATCGCTGTGCACGCCACGTCGAGGGCAGGGAACGGCTGGGCGGAGTTGTCGGTGAGTCAGGCGGCCCAGTTGGTCGAGCGACTTGGCGCTCTGGTGGCGCAGGCCGGCAGTGCCGGGAGTGACGATGACTGAACACGCAACCGAGGTCGAGCCCGACGAGTCGTCGAGCGCATGTCCGAAGTGGTGTCGGGGCTGCGGGCCGAACGATCCGATGCACCGGGGCTTCCTCGCCACCGTCGGGCGGGAGGACTCGGGCTGGATTAGTACCCAACTGCTGCTCGACCGCTTCGAGCGGCGCGGCCTGGCGGTGAAGCTTGATGCCACCCGTAGCGGCGCCACTCAGACCGTCTTGTTCTCCCTGGCGCAGTTGGATCGGCTCATCTACGAGCTGGCCTACGCCCGGCTAATGATGATGACCAAGGGACAACCGGTGGAGGGACACGATGAGCGCCACTGACCCTCGACTTGCCAGGCGCATACCTGCACCCAAGCAGCAGACGAAGAGACCGCCGGCGGCCATCGCTCCGATACCTGAGCGGCCCGCCGGCGGGACCACCTGGCAGACGTTGGAACGTCTAGGGGGTACGGTGGCCGGTGTGCAAGCCCGGGACTGGCGCCCTCGCTACCTGCAACTCGCGGAAGAGTTGCGGGCGAAGATCACGCGCGGCGAACTGGCCCCCGGCACGCTGATGCCGAGCGAGACCGAGTTGGCCGACACGTCGGGCCTGTCCCGCACCAGCGTGCGCAACGCCATCCGGCAGCTCCGTGAATGGGGCCTGGTCCGCGCAGAGCAGGGGCGCGGCACCTACGTGCGGGCGCCCCGCCAGCGCGTACGCCGGCGCAACGCCGAGCGGTACCAGTGGGAGAAGGATCGGGTCCTGCTCGACGAGGCCGAGCGGTTGAAGACCGGGGCCATCGAACACGACACCGGCCTGACGGTCGACGACCTCAAGTTCCACGCCGAGTACACCCGCGTGGAAGCGGATGAGGATATGGCGGCGGCCCTTCGGGTCGAGCCGGGTACGCCGCTGCTGCGCCGGGTCTACTGGACGTCCTCCCGGCACGAGAACGCGCCGCTGACCATGTCGTACTCGTACCTGCCTTACGACCTGGTGGGCGCTAACCCAGACCTGCTCGACGCTGGCAAGGAGCCGTGGCCGGGCGGGACTCAGCATCAGCTTCACACCCTCGGCGTCGAGGTGGACCGGATCGACGACGTGATCCGTGCCCGCCCGCCGTCGCCGGACGAGGCCGAGCTGTTGGACATCGACCCGGGTGTCTCGGTGCTCACCGTCCGCAAGACCTCGATCGACACCAAGGGCCGCGTCGTCGAGGTCGCGGATGTGGTGATGCCCGGGGACCGGACCGAGCTTGTCTACTCCCACAAACTCCAGCGGTGGAAAACTTGACGCAGATCGTCTCGGTCATCACGCCCGTCCACGCGCCCAGCATCGAGCACCTCGCTGGCGCCTACGCCTCGTTGGCCAAGCAGGATATGCCCGACGGGTGGGACTGGCAGTGGCTGGTCCAGGAGGACGGCCAGAGCGGCGCCCTGGTCGACGCGCTGCCCGACGACCCCCGAATCAGCCTCGGCACCGGTCGATCGGGTGGGCCTGGCGTCGCTCGTACCCTGGCGCTGTCGCGAGTCTCCGGGGACCTCATCAAGGTCCTGGACGCCGACGACCAGCTAACGCCCGGAGCGCTCGCCCGGGACATCGCCGCGTTCGACGTGCACCCGCAGATCGGCTGGACCACCTCGCGAGTACTCGATTTGCTTCCCGACGGGTCTACCGCCGGCTGGGATAAGGACCCGGCCGGCGGCCTCGTCGCCCGCGGCTCCGTCTTGTCCTTCTGGCAGGCCAACGGCTACCGGGCGTCTGTGCACCCGGCAACGCTCTGCCTGCGGCGCGACCTCGTCTTCGCCCTGGGCGGCTGGATGGCGTTGCCCGCCTCCGAGGACACCGGCCTCCTCCTCGCCGCCAACGCGGTCAGCGACGGCTACTTCACCCGCGAATACGGCCTGCTGTACCGGAAGTGGCCCGGCCAGGTGACCAGCCAAGCCGCGCACCGGGAACCCACCGAGTACCAGGGACGCATGAAAATCATCGAGGCCAGAGCCGAAGCCCTGACCTCGATGCTGCCCAACGGGCTGCCGCTCACGCCTCCGCCGGCGTAGCTTCATGCCCGGGCATGCCATGGGTACGGCGCCGCTGCTTCATCTCGGCCTCGTAGATGTGCCGCCGGCCGCCAGCTAGCTTCTCTCGGGCATCGCGCTCGATCTCCCGGAACGCGGCGTAGTAGCCGTCATCGAACTCCTCCATAATCTGGAAGGTCCAACGTCCGGGGATCAGGTTCCGCCCCAGCAGTTCGCGTTCCACGCGGTCGGCCACCTCGTCATGGCCTGCCTCGCGCATCAGCCCGACCACTGTGTCGAGGGTTAGATCTGCTCCACCGACCAATTGATGGGCCGAGTAAAGGTGTCCACGAACCCGGTGAACCGTTTCCAACGCCTTGCTCAGCTCACCAAGTGCCTCAACGGTCTTGTTGTCAACTCCTGTCGGCCTGCAGTGCTCCTGATCGACTGATCTGTCTTCGCTGGTTCCCATCGCTCGCCGTTACCCACCAGAGAGGGCTCCGACACCTGGCAGGGGGGCGGCCCGGCGGGGGTTGCTGGCGAGCAGCAACCCCCTAACCGTTGTCGAGCTACAGGAGCAGGTGAATTCGCAGAACCACCAGCGCCATGGCAGCCGCCCACGCCAAGTCGCTTCTGGAAACTCTCATCGAGAAGTCTGACTTGAAATTGAATCTAAACAAACTGTCTCTACCTTTCTTAAGGGTTAAAAATTGGCAACATTCGGCTCGTTTGCCACCGGCTCTTGAGCTGCAAGAAACGTAGCACCTATCACGGCTTCTGTCAATTTGTCAAGAATAGATGGATTGTTTTTGCCAAAGATTTTGAGGTGCTGCTTTCAGGGTGCAGTAATTGGCATCCGGAGTCTATTAATAGATTGGTCTAGTTTCTGCGTCGCGCGGCTCGGTGGCTTGCTTCGGCCGCAGCGGCTCGGGGCTGAGCTGAGGAACTTGTTGACTTGTCTGCCAAGTGCCGTCTACCTTGGACCACAACTTGGCAGACAAGTTAACAACCTGGAGGTTGAGCGATGGCTCTGCGAGGCGGAACCCGGTTCGCCGTGCGGTTCGAGGACGTGTTCCCGGCGGGGTGCGCGTTGGTGCCCGAGTCGATGGGTGAGGTCGAGGACTACGACGAGAAGACCGGCCGGCGCAGCCCGGCGAAGGACAAGGTGACCGGCCAGCGGGTGTGGCAGGTCCGGGTGATGGACCTCGATCCCGAACTGGGGAAGCGGTCGCGGGAGACGACGGTGAAGATCTCTGCCGACTACCAGCCGGTGCCGCCGACGGGTGCGCCGTTCGAGGCGGTGGAGTTCGACGGGATGACGGTCACGCCGTACGTGAGCAACAACGGCCGGATGGCGTACTCGCTGCGTGCGACCGGGCTGCGGGCGCCGGCGGGCGTGACCAAGAAGGCGGCGGCGTAGCCGCATCAGGTGGGGGCGGGGCTGTCAGGTCTTGGCGGACGGCAGCCCCGCCCTCTGTCTCTTCCCCCTGCTCTGGCGAGAGAGGTAGTGACATGACCAAGGGTATGCCTGCCCTCGGGTGGGTGCTGGTGGCGGTCGTGCGGGGTGCGCGATGATCCGCCGGCCGCGTGGTGAGGTCGTGATGACCACGGCCGGGGACCTGATGGTGATCCGACCGCGTCGGCTGGAACTGCCGGTCTGGCTGATCGCGCTGGGCTTGGTGCTGCGGTGGCTGTGGCGCGGTCTGTGGTGGTGCCTTCGCCACCCGGTCACCGTCGGCCTGGTGGTGGCCGCGGTGCTGCTGTATCGGGAGTTCGGTCGCTCGGGGCTGATCGTGCCGCTGGTCCTGGCGGGCTTCGTGTCGGCGGTGTGGCGGTGGAAGCACGAGGCGTCCTGGTGGGCCTGGTGCGCCGGCCCGGTGCTGGGTCGCATCCGTCAGGTCTTCGTCTACCGGCGGGCGTGGCGGGAGGCCATGACGCTGTGCGGACTGACCCGCACGTATGACCATCGGGTTGTTCTGCCGCAGTTGCTGCGGGTGCGCTCGGATCAGGCGCTCGACGTGCTGACCATCCGCATGGTGCGGGGCCAGACGCCGGAGGAGTTCCAACGAGTCACCGCGAACCTGGCGTACGCGTTCGGCCGCCGGCACGCCCGGGTCTACTCCGAGCGCCCGGGGGAGCCGCCGGTCCGTGCCGGCTATTGGGCGCTGGTGCTCGGTTGGGTGGACCGGCTTCGGTACCGGGACCGGCCCTCGCTGGTCTACCTAGTGGTGGTCCGCACTGATGCGCTGCGGACCGTGGTGAAGCCGTTCGACGTGCCGTCGGTGCCGGACTTCACCGCGCTGCCGCTGGCCCGGCGCGAGGATCTGCGGCACTGGTGCCTGCACCTGCTCGCCACCCACGTGCTGATCGGGGGTGCCACCCGCTCCGGCAAGGGCTCGGTGCTGTGGTCGCTGGTGCGGGCCCTCGCCGGTGGGATCACCTCCGGGCTGGTGCGGCTGTGGGTGATCGATCCCAAGGGTGGGATGGAGTTCGCCATGGGTCGGCCGTTGTTCGCCCGGTTCGCCTGCAAGTCCTTCGAGGCCATGGCGGACCTGCTCGACGAGGCCGTGACGGTGATGCGGGAGCGGCAGACCCGGTTGGCCGGCGCGGTGCGGGTGCACACCCCGACCGAGGCCGACCCCCTGGTCGTGGTCGTCATCGACGAGATGGCGGCGCTGACCGCGTACCTCCAGGATGTCGACCTGCGCAAGCGCATCGCGTCCTCACTGGGGCTGCTGCTGTCGCAGGGGGCCGGCGTCGGCGTCCTGGTGGTGGCCGCGTTGCAGGACCCCCGCAAGGAGGTGCTGCCGTTCCGGGACCTGTTCCCGACCCGTATCGCGCTCGGCCTGACCGAGGCCGCTCAGGTCGACCTGGTGTTGGGCGACGGTGCCCGCAACCGGGGCGCCCTGGCTGACCAGATGCCCCGGTGGGCCAAGGGCGTCGGGTACGTGATCCTCGACGGCATCCCGGAGCCGGCCCGGGTGCGGTTCTCGTACCTCTCCGACGACCACATCCGCGAACTAGCCACTGAGTACCCAGCCCCGGCCGACGCGGCGGACATCCTCGCCCAGGTGCGCCGAGAGACCGCCGACGAACCGGCCCGGCCGTCGCTGCCTCGGCCGCGTCGCGGGCCGCTGCTGCCCGACTCGCTGCTGACCTTCCTCGACCGCGACGCCGACGGGGGAGAGCCGCGGTGACCGCTCCCGCCTTCTACCGGCTGCGCGCCCCGAACCCGGATGGCGCGAGCAGCACCGCCGTGTCCGTCCGCGTCGACACGGAACGGCCCGACCCGTACCCGGTCTATCTCGCCGTCGGCGCCGGCCGGCGCCGCATGCACCTGACCCCCGACGAGGCGTGGGCGCTGTGGCGCTGCCTCTCCGAAGCGGTCGCCTCCCTCGGCGAACCGCCCGAGCACATCCGTACCCGCGTCGCCCCGGCCCGGAGGTAACCGATGTCCCTCAAGCGCTTCTTCCTCGGCACCCACCGCATCAAGCCGCTGCACATCGAGCTGAACGACTCCCCGGACCGGCTCGCCGCCGCCCTGCACGGCCTGGCGCACTTCGTCGACCGCCGCCGCGACCTGCACGGGCAGCGCATCCACATCACCCTGACCATCCGCGATCACGGGGGCCGCCGATGATGCGCGCCGAGCCGGCCGCCCGGCTGCTGATCCTGCTCACCGTCGGCATCATGGCCGGCGCCGCCGCCTTCACCCACGTCCACGACCTGACCGTCGCCCACGGGCAGCCCGACTGGATCGGCTGGGCCAACGCCGTGGCCGTCGAGCTGATGGCTATCTACCTCGGGCTGGAGATCCGCGCCCGACGTCGCGTCGGCCGCCCGGTCGGCATGGTCGGCGTGCTCCTGGTCGCGTTCGCCCTGCTGTCCCTCGCCGCCCAGGTCGCGGAAGCCGAACCGTCCGTGTGGGGCTGGATCGTCGCCGCCGTGCCGTCGCTGGCCTTCCTCGCCCTGGTCAAGGTCGTCCTGTCCAGCGCACCGGCCGTACCGCCGGCCCCTGAGCCAGAGCAGCCGCAAGCCGACTGGTACGACGAGCCGCAGCAGGTCGAACCCATCCCGCCGGCTCCGGTGATGCCGCCGGCATCGGCCGCGGTGCTGCCTCCGCTCGGCGTCGGCCAGCCCAACCGGCCGCAGGTCGTGGGGATCATCCGATGACCGCACCGACCCTGCCCGGCCTCGCCCCCGCCGCCCCGACCCCGGTTGCTCCTCGTCCGGGGTCGCGGGCGGCCCGCATGGCGCTGCCCCGCGCGGTCGACGTGCTCAAGCAGATCGCGATCGAGTACGGCGTCTGCGTCCGCCCCCTTGCGATGCGCCGCACCGACCTGGACACCGGCCTGACCGAGGTCATCGACTTGCCATGCGGCGCGACCCGCGAGGACAAGTGCCCGCCGTGCGCGAAGAAGAACCGCCGGCTGCGTCAGGCCCAGATCCGCGAGGGCTGGCACCGCGACGACGAACCCCTACCCGGCCCGGAACCCGCGACCGAGGCGCAAAAGTCCCTGATCCTCTTCCGGGCGCACCTGGAGTTCTCCCGCGACGAAGCGGTCCGCGCCGCCCAGTGGGACCAGGTGACCGACCTCGACGAGGCGATCCGGGAGGTGGAAGAGGCCATCGCGGCGGAGGGCCTGCGGGGGCGCGTCGGCCCACCCCACGCGGGCGTCGACGAGGATCAGGACGAGGAGCCCGGCCGCCGGCGCAAGCGCTCCACCCGCCGGCGCCAGGATGCCCCAGAACTGCCCCGGCGCAAGGTCGAGCGGCGCACCGTCGGCAAGACCTACACCGCTCCGGACGGTGCCACCTACCGGCCGTCGATGTGGCTCACGCTCACCCTCGACTCGTACGGCCCGGTCCGCCCCGACGGCACCCCGGTCAACCCAGGCCGGTACGACTACCGCCGCGCCGCCTGGGACGCCGTGCACTTCCCCCGGCTCCTCGACCGGTTCTGGCAGAACCTGCGCCGCTGCGAGGGCTGGAACGTCCAGTACGCCGGCTGCGTCGAGCCGCAACGCCGACTCGCCCCACACGCTCACTTCGCCATCCGAGGCACCATCCCCCGGGACGTCCTCCGCACCGTGGCGGCGGCCACCTATCACCAGGTGTGGTGGCCGTCGGTTGACGTCCAGCGGTACACCCTCGATCGGCTCCCCGTCTGGGACGAGCAGGCGGCGGCGTGGGTCGACCCCGACACCCGGAAGTTGCTGACCACCTGGACGGAAGCCCTCGACGCCATCGACGAGGACCCCGACGCCGAACCGGTGCACGTCGTCCGCTTCGGCACCCAGGTCGACGCCCGCGGCGTCATGCCCGGCACCGAGGACGCCGAACGGACCATCCGGTACGTCACGAAGTACATCACCAAGCACACCGGCGACTGCCACAAGATCGTCACTGATCGGCAACGCGCTCACCTCGACCGGCTCTGGCAGGAACTCCGGATCACCCCGTGCACTGATCGCTGCGCGAACTGGCTGCTCTACGGCGTCCAGCCGAAGAAGGCGCACGCCAAGCTCAAGCCCGGCCGGTGCAAGGGCAAGGTCCATCAGCGGGACACCCTCGGCATCGGCGGCCGGCGCATCCTCATCTCGCGCGACTGGTCCGGCAAGACTCTCGCCGACCACAAGCACGACGTCCGGGCCTGGGTTCGCGCACTGCTCGGCGTCACCACCGACACCGCCACCGTCGGGCAGCTCGTCGATGACCAGGGCGACACCGCCGAACGGGTGCGTCACGCCTGGGAGCTTGCCCGGCCCGATGACCCGGACGTGGGGCCGATGGCCTACCGGCTCATGCGCTCGATCAGCGAGCGCGCCCGCTGGCGGTCCGAACTGCTAGCCGCCAAGGACCGGGCCGCCCAGTCGCCGGCGGACGAATCAACGACGCGAGCAGACGGCACTACGGGGGAGGGACTGTGACGGTGGCGAACGATGAACTCTGGACCATCCGGGATGTGGCAGCGTACCTGCGGGTGCCGACCGAGACGCTGTACCGCTGGCGCAAGGTCAAGTACGGTCCGCCGGCGGCTCGGGTCGGCCGGCACCTGCGGTACGAGCCGGAAGCGGTCCGGGCGTGGGTTCGTGAGCAGGCGGCAGCCTGATGGGACACGTAGAAGACCGTTGGTACAAGGTGATCCGGCACCCCGGCGGCCGGAAGGAGCGGGTCAAGTCGGACCTGTTCGGTAAGGGGATGCGCTACCGAGTCCGGTACATCGGCCCGGACGGCCGCGAACGTAGCCAGTCCTTCCCGGACCGGGCCAAGCGTGAAGCTGACGCCTTCCTCGTCTCCACCGAGACGGACAAGCTCCGGGGCTCGTACGTCGACCCGTCCGCCGGCCGGATCACCTTCGCCGAGTACGCCGAGAGTTGGTTGCGGACGCGCTCCTTCGACGAGTCAACGCGGGAGAGCACGGAGTTTCGGGTACGGAAGCACCTGGTGCCGTTCTTCGGCTCTCGGCAACTGGCGTCGATCAAGCCGGGTCACGTACGAGAGTGGGACGCCGCGATGGTCGGCAAGCTGGCTCCGGCGACTCGCGCCGTCGTCTTCGCCCACCTGCGGACCATCCTCGGTGCGGCCGTCGACGACGAGCGCATTGCCAAGAACCCGTGCTCGGCGGCCTCGGTCAAACCGCCCCGGCCTGTGCAACGTCGCGTCGTCCCGTGGCGGGCCGACGAGGTTTCGGCAATCCGCGGCGGTCTCGCTGAGCGGTACCGCCCGATGGTCGACCTGGGCGCCGGCTGCGGGCTGCGGCAGGGAGAGATCTTTGGGCTCGGCGTCGATGATGTCGACTTCGACTCGGGCTGGGTCCACGTCGTTCGGCAAGTCAAGGTCGTCCGCTCGCGCTTGGTCTTCGGCCTGCCCAAGAACGACCGGGATCGCCGGGTGCCGCTCCCCGACTCGGTGGCGCGGTCGCTCAAGGAGCACACCAAGAAGTACGACCCGCTCTCGATCACTCTGCCGTGGGAGGACCCGTTCAGCGACGAGCGGGTGACCGTGCCACTGATCTTCACCACCACCCGGCGAGGTGCGATCAAGCGGGCCACCTTCGACGGGAAGAGTTGGCGTCCAGCCGTGGAAGCGGCCGGCATCGTCCCGACCCGGGCGACCGGGATGCACGCGTTGCGCCACTTCTACGCCTCGGCACTGCTCGACGCGGGGGAGAGCATCAAGGCGCTCGCCTCGTACCTCGGGCACTCCGACCCGGGCTTCACACTCCGGGTCTACACCCACCTGATGCCTGCGAGTGAGGAGCGCACGCGGCGCGCGATCGACGAGCTCTTCACCTAGTCGGGGTCCGGAGGGCGCCAAGGTGAGTCTTGCGACGGTTTGCTACTTGTCAGGTATGTATCGTTGGTCATCGAAGTGGTTGATCATCGCTGGTGTCGCGTTGGGCCTCGTCGTGGCCGTCCTGCTGTCGCCGTTGCTGATGCAGGTTCTGCTTCGCTTGAGCGACGACTGGGGCGAGCTCAGCGATGTTGGGCAGGCGTATGGGGGTGTCTCGGCGATCCTGTCCGCAGCGGCTCTCTGTGGCATTGCGGCGTCCCTGATCCTTCAGTACAGAGATCACCGCTCGTCGCTGCTCTACAACATATCGCAACGGCATTTCGAGCTTGTGCGGTTCACCCTAGAGAACCCTGTCTATTCTCGCAGCTGGGGAGAAGACGGTGCCGAAGAAGGGTACGGGCTCCGTAGCTTCTGTAATTTGCTGACCACTCATTGGCTGGTGCTCTGGAGGGTCGGCGAGATCGATGATGAGACTCTTCGTGGCACCGCCAAGGGATTTTTCCGCAGCGATGTATCCCAGCGATACTGGGCTGAAGTAGGGCCGGGTTGGATCAAGCGCCCGAGCCGTCGCGATAGGCGGTTCATGGCGATCTTGACGGAGGAGCTTGAGCAGGCGCGGGCCAGCAGGCTTCTTTCGCCCTCTACTGCACCGAACCGTACGTCCGACAGGCCTCGCCCCGACCGTCCCGCGCCCCCGACCGGGCCGGCCGTTCCTCTCCTTGCTGGCATGGCGGGAGGTGCGGCAATGGCGGCGATTTTGTTGAGGGCGAGTCACCGCGATCGGCGGCGTGCCCGGGCGAGATAAAGGGCCTGAGCGCCGAGACGGCCTGGCGACGGCCTACGGCGGCCTTCGCCACGCTCCGCCCCTGGTCAACGGGGATGCGGTGATCACAATCCGGCGTACAGGTCGACTCGTCCGTCGCCCACCAGCTCAGAGACCTGATCAAGGCTCTGAGCTGGTTCTATGTTCGGGCGTCGACGGTCGTTCATGCCAACATTGGGCGGCGTCCGACGCCCTGAGCGCCGACTTAGTTGACCTCTTCTCGGGTCGGGCTGGTTGTGCCGCCGTGGGCGTCTGAGGGGCCGCCGGTCGATGGTTCCGGAGTGGGGGCTGGCGGCTGTGGGGGAGGGCCGGGCACGTCCTGGCGGTGGAACTGGTGCCGCGACCCGGTGATCCGGTGGCAAGCCCGCCGGAACACCACGGGTGCCACAACGCTCAGAAGACAGCCATCCCGCTCCACCCACCGACGTCACGCACGCCGACTGGAACGCCACGGGTGCCATAACCCTCGGGAGACACCTATAGCGCTCCACCCACCGACGTCATCCACGCCGACTGGAACGCCACGGGTGCCATAACGCTCAGGAGACACCCACGACGTTCCACCGAGCAGTCCCGGGGTTGGACTGGCGCCGCACCGGAAGCCCTGACCCGCGACCTGGCCGAGCCGCTGGCTTCCGTAGTGGTCTTGGTGGTCCCATTCGTGGATGAGGTGGGACGAGTGAGTGCCGGAGCTGGTTCTATGTCCAGGCGTCAACGGTCGTCGTTGGTCAACTTCGGCTTGCCTCCGCGCGGCGTCCAGCCCAACTGGCCGCACGTCGTCGGGATCATCCGACGGCCGTCTTCCCTATCGGAACTCGTGGACGACCTCGATCGAACCGACGATGTGCGCGTTGAACTCGTCGAGTTCCTCGGCTGCAACCCACAGCATCGGAGCGGCGGATCCGCCGAAGGACCGTGTCGAGTAGCGGCCTAGGAAACCTGTCTCGACGTGGAAGCGGGCCACGTAGCGCACGGGTCCGAACACGTTCCAGTTCTGCGCAGCCCTGATCGCGAAGTCCTCTTCGAGCATCGGGAAGAAGTGGGTTTGGTCTGGCCGGAGCGCCGGCCACCTGCGCCCGCCTGCCTCGCGGACGAGGCGGAGTTCCTGCTGTCTGATGGGGCGCCACAGCGCTGTCGTTACGTCGCTGCTCACGTCGCTGCTCACGTCGCTCTCGCTGCCGTGGTCGGTCGTGATATCGGACAGTACCGCCGGATCGAACATTCGCAGCATTTCTTGCCGATTCAACTTGAGGTATGAAGATGACCGCCTCGGCCGCCCCGCCTCCGGCTGTCGTTTCTCGGCCAGGGTCGCGGGCGGCCCGCATGGCGCTGCCTCGCTCAATCGACATGCTCAAATGCTGCTGTCACCAACTCCGCTCGCCGCCAAGCAAGTCCTCAGCCCACGAAAGCGCCCGGCGGACTACAGCTAGTGTCAGCCCCTCTGCGGGGTCGACGTCGACCAGCAGCGTCGCTGCCTTGCGCCCCTCGGCCCAGGCATGCGCCTCCGGCGTCAACGCGTCGTCGATCCACACCGCAGGCCGTGAGCCGACAAAGCTGGCGATGGCAGGCACCTTCTCCCGTGGTTCGAACGGGATCGGAGGAAAGCCGATTACGGGTAGCTCTGGAAGCTGCAGCACCGGCGCGAGGAATTGGTTCGCCTCGTCGCCCCACCCGGTCGCCCAGACCATGTCGAACCGGTCACCGAGATCCCGAAGCCACGCCGCGTGAGCGCGGCACAGTCGTACCGGCTCCTCGTCCGGGAAGAAGTCGAACTCTTCGTAGCCGGATGGACACTGGTCCGTCCCGAACGGGTTGAGAACCCCGTCGACGTCGAGCAGGAGGAGAGGCAGACCGCGTGACATGACTGCCACGGTACGGAGTCCGGCGTGCAGGTCGGCTCGTCCGTGACCGATCTTGACGATTGCCCGGTACCAGGTCGTCGTCCTGGTGCCGGGCCGCACCGGCTGCCACCTCCCGCATGCCCTCCCAGAACAGTTCTGCGGACCTCGGTCGCAGGATCAGGAGGACCGCGCCCTCGGCGCGGTGGAACATCTCCCGCCAGACCTTGCGATGATCCGGTGATGACCTCCTACGTGTCCCACACCACCGTGGACTGTGCCGACGCCTACACCCTCTCCCGCTGGTGGGCGTCCGTCCTCGACTACCGCGAGGACCCGGACGACCCGAACGAGCCGGGCCACGAGGAGTGCATGATCTACTCGCGGGACGGGCGGCACCGCCTGCTGTTCATCGAGGTGCCGGACGCGAAGCAGGTCAAGAACCGTATCCACCTCGACCTGCGCCCGGTCGAGGGAACGCGCGACGAGGAACTGGCCCGGCTGATTGGGCTGGGCGCGGCAGTGGTGGCCGACCGGCGCAACTCCGACGGCACCGGCTGGGTGGTGCTCGCCGACCCGGAGGGCAACGAGTTCTGCATCCTCCGCAGCGACGCCGAGGTGGCCGCCACCCGATCGTGACCGCGATCGAACGGCCGCCCCAACTCCAGTCATCGATCTTGGAGTTGTGGCACCTCTCGAACTTCGCGGATGGGGCCTTCTGGGCGCCACAACTCCAAGATCGACGAGCGCGGGCGGCGCGTGGGCGGCGGGGACGGCGCGGGGTGTGCGGGCTGGTGTGGCACGCTGCGGTGGTGATCGAGCTTGCGGACATCCAGGCGGCCGTCGACCGGATCGCCGACGTCGTCGTGCACACCCCGACCGTGCCCAGCCCGGGACTGACCGAGCTGCTCGGCGTGCCGGTCACCGCCAAGCTGGAGTTGCTGCAACGTACCGGATCGTTCAAGGCCCGGGGTGCGGCGGCGAAGCTGCTCGCGCTGGACGACGCGGAGCGGGCGGCCGGGGTGGTAGCGGTCAGCGGCGGCAACCACGGCATCGCGGTCGCGGTGATGGCGGGCGCCCTCGGGGTGGCGGCGACAGTGGTGATGCCCAGCAGCGCACCCGCCCGTGCGGTCGAGGTGGCGCGTGCGGCCGGGGCGGACGTGCGGCTGACCGAGGACATGACCGGCGCGTTCGCGCTGATGAACCGGCTGCGGGACGAGGGTGTGACGCTGCTGCACCCGTTCGACGACCCGATTGTGCTCGCCGGGCAGGGGACTGTCGGGCTGGAGTTCGCCGACGACGCCGGTGAGCTGACCGACGTGCTGGTCAGCATCGGCGGGGGCGCGCTGATCTCGGGCGTGGCGGCGGCGCTGCGGGCGCGGCGGCCGGGGGTACGCGTCTGGGGCGTGGAGACCGAGGGCGCGCAGGCGATGTCGCAGGCGATCGCGAAGGGCGGCCCGGTCGAGGTGCCGCTGTCGTCGATCGTCACCACGCTCAGCGCGCCGAGCGTCTCGCAGCTCACCTACGACCATGTGACGGCGCTGGTCAGCGACGTTCTCGTGGTCTCCGACGCCGAGGCGGTGCGGGGCACACTGGAGCTGGCCGAGCACGCCAAGGTGTGGGCCGAACCGGCCGCCGGGTGCCTGCTGCCCGCCGCCCGCCGGGTGATCGAGCGGGTGGGGGATGACGTCCGGCTGGGCCTGGTGGTCTGCGGCGGCAACGCCACTGTCGCCGACGTGACCGCGTGGGCCGGCCGCTTCGGCGTCTGACCCACCGCACCAGGCGACCGCCGCGCCGAGCGCGCGACCGCGCCGGGCGGCCACCGCACAAGGCGCGCGACCGCCGCGCCACAGAACCCGGGGGTACGCCGGCCGCCTCCGGTCCGGACGGGTGGGACCGGGACGACCGGCGTACGTCAGGACGTGGCCGGGCTGACCCCGTCGAGCAGTTCGGCGAGCCGGGCCGCCGTGGTCGGGGCGTGCAGGTGCAGCCGCGCCACGTTGATGCTGTCCGTGCCGATCACGGCGAGCAGCGCCTGCCCGTTGACGGCGTACACGCTGAGGTAGCCGCCCGCGTTGCGCACCGTGGACTGCTGGAAGTCGCCCTGTCCCAAGCGCGACCCGACCTGGCGGCCGAGCCCGTACATGGTGGCGGCGAGCGCGGCCAGGTCGTCCGGGTCGGCGCCGTTCTGCAGGTTGTGCGTGACGAGCAGGCCGTCGACGCCGCCGAGGACGCATCCGTGCACGCCGGGGATCTGCAACCGCAGCGCGGAAAGCTCCTGGGCGATGGCCGGATAGGGCAGCGCCGGGTTTCCGGCCAGCGACTGTGGGAGCGCCCGCGGTGGCGGCAGGGTGCCGGTGTGGGCGCGCGTACGGCGGGGGAGGTCGTCCACCCGGCTCACAGTTCCAGGCTCTCCTCGATCGTGCGCAGTTGGTGCCGCGCCATCGCGAGGTTGGCCCGGCTCTTGCTGACCATCAGGTAGAGGAACAGGCCCTTGCCGGTGCGGTTGCTCAGCGGGCGGATCAGGTGGTACTGGCTGCCGAGCGTGATCAGGATGTCCTCGATCTCGTCGTCGAGCTTGAGCATCTCGATGGTGCGCAGCTTGGCGCGTACGACGTCGGTGTTGCCGGCGGCGGCGACCGTCAGGTCGATCTCGCCGGTGCCCCCGGCGACGCCGAGTGTCATGCCACTGGTGTAGTCGACGAGCGCGGCCCCGATCGCGCCGTCGATGTTCATCGCGTTCTTCAGCGCGATGTCAAGGTTGCCCACGATTTCTCTCCCCAGCTCGGGCCGCTGCCCGCCGGAGCGGGCGGGCAGCGGATCAGGTCCGTCGAGGCTCGCATATGGAGTCCCGGCCTGCATCCGGGCCGCTGGTGATCCACCTGAGCGGTCCCCGCCGGACCGGCCACCGGTCCCGGCAAAGGGACCGCGCCGTCCCATTGCCGATCACCGTCTGTCCTGCTACGACGGTGCTCCCACCCTATGTAGAGTTCCGATAGAGTACGCATGTGCGACTGACCGTTCCGGTGGCGAAGGTGCTCTCGGCGCTGCTCACCGAGCCCGAGGCGCCGCGCTACGGCCTCGACCTGATGCGACTCACCGGCCTGCCCAGCGGGACGCTCTACCCGGTGCTGCACCGTCTCCAGGATGCCGGCTGGCTCGCCGCCGACTGGGAGGACGTCGACCCGGTCGCCGCCGGCCGCCCGGCCCGCCGCTACTACCGCCTCACCGGCGAGGGCATCCGGTCGGCCCGGCTGGCACTGGCCGAGCTGCGTGCCCTCGTACCCGTCGAACGTGCCGGCGCGGACCCGGCCGGGGCGCCGGCGTGGTGACCCGGCGGGTGGCGGCGCTGCTGCTGCGGGTCGCGGTGCGCCGGTGGCCGGCGGAACTGCGTGCCGGCCTGGCCCGCGAGTGGGCGGCCGAGCTGCACGAGCTGGCCCGCACCGGGCAGCGGTGGGGGATGGTCCGGTTCGCCGCGAGCCTGGCGGCGCGCCGGGCGGCCACGCCACTGACCGGGCGGGCCGGGGCGCGGCGGCTGGGGCGTACCGCAGGGGTGCTGCTGCTCGCGCCGCCGGCCTGCGTCGCGGTCCTCGCGCTCGCGGCAGCGGTGATGGGCCTGACCCACGGGTGGCTGGAGATGCGCGTGCCGTGGGCCGCTGCCGCGCAGCTGCCGACCTGGTCGGCGCTCACCGCGCTGCTCGGCGTGGTGCTCGCGATCGTCGTCGGCCGGGCCGCGCGCCGGACCGTACGCGTGGGGGCGCTGCCCACCGCGCTCGGCGTGGTGCTGCCGATCGCCGCGACGGTGACCGCCACGCTGGCGCTGTTCGCCGCCCGGGGCGAGAGCCGGGTCTGGGAGCCGGTGCCGGGGCTGCTGCTCTGGCTGGCGCTGCTGACGGCGGCGCTCTGGGCCGCCGGGGCGCTGGCGCGCCGGGGCCGGGTCCGGGCCGCGTGGCTGGCCGGGCTGCTCGGCGCGCTGGTGGCGGCCGACGCTGCCGTGGTGCTCGCGGTGGTCACCTCGATCCCGGCCACCGCGCCCGTGGCGGACGGCCTGCCGCCGGACTCGGTGGACCGGATCTCCGCGCCGCTCTGGCTGTTCACCTGCTGGACCGACTCGTCGCTCGGGCTGCCCCGGCCGACGGAGTGGGAACGGTTCCTCATCACCGACCGGGTGCTCGTCGAGCCGATGTTCCACCTGGCCAGCACGCCCTACGCCCTGGCGTACGCGATCGCGGCGGCCCGGCCGGCGCCTGCCGCCGTACCCGGTCCGGAGCCCGTCCCGGCCCCCGCCTGACCGTCAGGCGTTCCAGCTCAGCGCCCGCCCGGCCCGCTCGTAGTGCCCGGCCAGCTCGGCGTCGATCCGCGCGGCCCGCTCCTCGGTGAGCGTCACCGCCGGGTCCTGCCACGGCCGCGCGCCGAGCATCCGGTGCCGCAGGCCGGTCGGCGGGTGGGTGGCGAACAGCGAGGTGTCCTCCCGGACGGTGAGCTGGCGTTCCACGGTTCCCACCCGCGCCGGTACCGGCCGTTCGGACGAGGACGGGCATCTCCGGGTCTTCCGCCGTTCCCCGCCGCAACCGCCCCGACCAGGTCTAATGTGGAGAAGGACGTGACTATTTGTGCCGTTCCGGTGGCGGCCGGGCGGTTCCCGGTGCACAGTGATCGCATGAGCGACGACGGAAGTGGTGGGCACTACTACTGGTGCACGCGACACCACCGGGTCGAGACCGATGCCGACGTGTGCCCCGCCAAGCACGTTCTCGGACCGTACGCCTCAGCCGCCGACGCGGACAACGCCCTGCAGACGGTGCGGGAGCGGAACGACGCGTGGGACGCCGAGGACGCCCGTTGGGCCGGGGAGGGCCGCTAGACGGCGCGGGAGGGCCCGCGTCGAGGTGATCCGTGCTCCCGCGAGGGCGGGAGCACGTCCCCAGGAAAGGGAACCGAGATGGCCGAAGCACAGCAGGCCACCCGCCCGGCCGCGAAACGGACGACCGCGAAGAGGACCGCCGCGGGCAGGACGACGACGGTCACCAAGGCGTCGCCGAACGCCTCGGGCGCCGGCGCCGGACGGACACCGGCGAAGAAGGCGGTGGCCAAGAAGGCAGCCGCCAGGAAGGTCGTGTCGGCGGCTCGCAAGGCGCCCGCCACCAAGGCCACCACCAGCAGGACGGCGGCGAAGAAGACCGCGGGCCGGACGGCGCCGGCCGGCCGGGCCACCGCCAAGAGCGCGCCGGCCAAGAAGACCACGGCGAAGAAGACAGCCGCGAAGAAGACCACGGCGGCCAAGAAGACGGCGGCGGCGAAGAAGACCACAGCGGCCCGGAAGACCACGACGGCCCGGACCACCGCCACCGCGAAGAAGGCGCCGGCCCGCAAGACGACGGCGGCGAAGAAGACGACGGCGGCCAAGAAGACCACCGGCGCGCGGAAGGTCACCTCGGCGGCGACGAAGACCACCGCCGCCAAGAAGACCACGGCGGCGAAGAAGGCGCCGGCGAAGAAGACCACCGCCTCGACGCGTCCCACGGCGCGCAAGGCGGCGGCGAAGAAGGCGCCCGCGCGCAAGACCACGACCGCGCGCAAGACCACCACCACGGCGAAGAAGACCACCGCCGCGAAGAAGGCGCCGGCCCGCAAGAGCACCGCCGCGAAGAGCACCACCGCACGTAAGGCGCCGGCCCGCCGCGCCTGACGCCGCGGACACCGCTCCCTCCCGGGGAGCGGAACGTGCGGGGCGCTGTCAGGATTGACCGCGTGGTGATCCGACGCGTACTGGCGCCCCGTATCGACTTCGGCGCGCTGCGCCGCGAGCTGGGACTGCCCGAGAGCTTCCCGGCCGCGGCGCAGCGCGAAGCCGACACGGCCGCCGCCGCGCCGCCGCCGGCGGTCGCCGACCGGACCGACATCCCGTTCGTCACCGTCGACCCGGCGACCTCGCGCGACCTCGACCAGGCCATGCACCTCACCCGCCGTCCCGGCGGCGGCTACCGCGTCCGGTACGCGATCGCGGACGTCCTGACCCACGTACGCCTCGGCGGTGACCTGGAGGCCGAGACGTGGCGCCGGGGGCAGACGGTCTACCTGCCCGACGGCAACGTGCCGTTGCACCCGCACACGCTCAGCGAGGGAGCGGCCAGTCTGCTGCCCGACGCCGACCGGGCCGCCGTGCTCTGGACCGTCGACCTGGACGCCGACGGCGGCACCGTCGCGGTCACGCTGGAGCGGGCGCTGGTGCGCAGCCGGGCCAAGCTCGACTACGGCGGCGTGCAGCGCGACGCCGACGCCGGCCGCCTGCCCGAGCCGATCGCCCTGCTGCCCGAGATCGGGGCGCTGCTCACCGCCCGGGGACTGAGCCGGGGCGCGATCAACCTGCCGCTGCCCGAGCAGGACGTCGAGCCCGACGGCGACGGCTGGCGGCTGGTGCTGCGCGGCCCCGGCCCGATGGAGGAGCACAACGCGCAGATCTCGCTGCTGACCGGGATGGCCGCGGCCGACATCATGCTGGCCGGCCGGATCGGGCTGCTGCGCACCATGCCCCGACCCCGCCCGGAGGCGGTCGAGCGGCTGCGGCTCGCCGCCGGTCCGCTCGGCGTGCCCTGGCCGGACGGCACACCGGTGGGTCGGGTGCTCGACGGGCTGGACACCTCCCACCCCCGGGTGGCCGCCTTCGTCGACCAGGCCGCCGAGCTGATGCGCGGCGCCGCGTACACCGCCTTCGACGGCGAGGTGCCCGAGCAGCCCGGGCACGGCGGGGTGGCGGCCGCGTACGCGCACGTCACGGCGCCGCTGCGCCGGCTGGCCGACCGTTACGCCACCGAGGTCTGCCTGGCGCTGCACGAGGGCCGGGAGGTGCCCGAGCAGGTCCGGGCCGCGCTGCCGAAGCTGCCCGAGGTGATGGCCGTGACCGACCGGACCGCGGGCGCGGCCACCCGGGGTGCTGTGGAACTGGCCGAGGCGGTGCTGCTCGCGCACCGGGTGGGGGAGACGTTCGAGGCGGCGGTGCTCGACGTGGACGAACCGCGCCCGGCGGGCAACGGCCGCCCCGGCCGCCCGCCCGGCGGCACCATCGCGCTCGACGAGCCGCCGGTGCGCGCCCGCTGCACCGGCGAGCTGCCGCTGGGCGAACGCGTCCGGGTACGCCTCACCGTCGCCGACCCGGCCCAGCGCCGGGTCGCCTTCGAACGGGCGTGACCAGCGCGGCCATTGTCACAGCATCGGGATGCACCGCACCCGCCCCCGCTTTGCGAGGATGAGCCCATGGCTTACGACGCGACCACGCTGCCCGACGTCTCCGGGCTGACCGTCGGCATCATCGGTGGCACCGGCGACCAGGGACGGGGTCTCGCCTACCGGTTCGCCCGCGCCGGGCAGGCCGTGCTGATCGGCTCCCGCACCGCGGAGCGGGCCACCCGGGCCGCCGCCGAGATCGCCGCCCTGCCGCACGTACCGGAGGGCGCCGTCGTCTCCGGCGGCGACAACGAGGACGTCGCGCGGCGCAGCGACGTGGTGATCGTGGCGGTGCCGTGGGACGGGCACGCGGCCACCGTCGCCGCGCTCGCCGGACCGCTGGCCGGCAAGATCGTGGTGGACTGCGTCAACCCGCTCGGCTTCGACAAGCAGGGCCCGTACGCGCTCGACGTCGCCGAGGGCAGCGCCGTGCAGCAGGCCGCCGCGCTGCTGCCCGAGTCCCGCGTGTGCGCCGCGTTCAACCACGTCAGCGCGCCGCTGCTGGCCGACCCCGAGATCGACCGGATCGACCTGGACGTGCTGATCTGCACCGAGGACCGGGAACTGGTGGGTGTGGTCGGCGCGCTGGCCGCGCGGATCCCCGGCATGCGGGGCATCTACGCCGGGCGGCTGCGCAACGCCCACCAGATCGAGGCGTTCACCGCGAACCTGATCGCGATCAACAAGCGCTACAAGGCGCACGCCGGCATCCGGGTCACCGACCTCTGATGGGCGCGGCGGGAGCGGGCCGGCGCCGGCTCCCGCCGTACCCGCGTCAGAACGTGTGCTCGGCCGCCGGGAACTCGCCGCCGCGCACCTCGTCGGCGAACCGGCGGGTGGCGTCGGTGAGCGCGCCGGCCAGGTCGGCGTAGCGCTTGACGAAGCGCGGCGCCCGGCCGGTACGCAGCCCGGCCATGTCCTGCCAGACCAGCACCTGACCGTCGGTGTCCGGGCCGGCCCCGATGCCGACGGTGGGAATGGTCAGCTCGGCGGTGACCCGCTTGGCCACCTCGCCCGGCACCATCTCCAGCACCACCGCGAACGCGCCCGCCTCGGCCACCGCCCGCGCGTCGGCGAGCACCTCCTCGGCCGCCTCGCCCCGGCCCTGCACCCGGTAGCCGCCGAGCGTGTGCTCGCTCTGCGGGGTGAAGCCGATGTGCGCCATCACCGGGATGCCGGCGCCGGTGATCGCCTCGATCTGGGCGGCGCAGCGCCGCCCGCCCTCCAGCTTCACCGCGTGGCAGCCGCCCTCCTTCATGAACCGCACCGCGGTGCGCAGCGCCTGCGCCGGCCCCTCCTCGTACGAGCCGAACGGCAGGTCGCCGACGATCAGCGAGTGCTTCGTGGCCCGCACCACGGCACGCACCAGCGGAAGCAGCTCCTCGGCGGTCACCGGCAGCGTGGTCTCGTAGCCGAAGACGTTGTTCGCCGCCGAGTCGCCGACCAGCAGCACCGGGATCCCCGCCCGGTCGAAGATCGAGGCCGTGTACTGGTCGTACGAGGTCAGCATCGCCCACCGCTCGCCGCGCTCCTTGGCGGCGATCAGGTCGCGGGTGCGTACCCGCCGGGTGGCCGGCCCGCCGTAGAGCGCGGTCACCTCGGCCGGGGTGGACTCCACCATGACAATCTCCTTCCTCGAGGCCGCGCACGCGGTCCCCGGGTTCCCCGCGATCGTCGCACCGGGCGGCGGGCCGCGGGCAGGTCGGAGTGGAGGATGTCACTCCCCGGCCGGGGGAGCTGTCAGCCGTCCTCGCGCCACCGGTTGGTGATCGGCAGCCGCCGGTCCCGCCCGAACGCCTTCATGGAGATCTTGGTGCCGGGCGCCGACTGCCGTCGCTTGTACTCGGCGGTATCCACCATCCGCAGCACCTTGTCCACCACCGCCGGGTCGTGGCCGGACTCGACCAGGCCGTCCCGGCCCAGGTCGCCGTCGACGTAGCCGATCAGGATCGGGTCGAGCACGTCGTAGTCGGGCAGCGTGTCGCTGTCGAGCTGGCCCGGGCTCAGCTCGGCCGACGGCGGCTTGCCGATCGAGTTCTCCGGGATCGGCGGCGTCTGCCGGCGCCGTACCGCGTCGGCGTTGCGCCACTTCGCCAGCCGCCACACGAGCGTCTTCCACACGTCCTTGACCGGGTTGTAGCCGCCCACCGAGTCGCCGTAGAGCGTCGAGTAACCCACCGCCAGCTCGCTCTTGTTGCCGGTGGTGAGCACCAGGTGGCCCTCCTGGTTCGACAGCGCCATGAGGATCACGCCGCGTACCCGGGCCTGGAGGTTCTCCACCGCCACCCCGGACAGCGACATGTTCGCCAGGAACGTGTCCACCATCGGCTGGATCGGCTCGACCCGGTAGTCCAGGCCGGTCCGCTTCGCCAGGTCCTCGGCGTCGGTGCGGGAGTGCTCCGAGGAGTGCTGGCTGGGCATCGAGACACCGACCACCCGTTCCGGGCCGACCGCGTCCACCGCGATGGCCGCCGCCACCGCCGAGTCGATGCCGCCGGACAGGCCGAGCACCACGGAGGGGAAACGGTTCTTGTCGACGTAGTCGCGCAGGCCCAGCACCAGCGCGTGCCACACCTCGGCCTCGTCGGCGACCGGCTCGATGATTCCGCCGTCGGCCACCGCGCCGGCCGGTGCGGCCGGGATCGCCGGGATGTCGTGGCGGACCACGCGCATCCCGTCGGTCAGCGCGCCGGCCTCGCCCGGCGCCCCGGCCGCCGCCGGCAGCTCCAGGTCGTGCACCAGCAGGTGCTCGACGAACTGCGGCGCCCGGGTCAGCAGTTCGCCGTCCGCGGCGACGATCATCGAGTCGCCGTCGTAGACCAGCTCGTCCTGGCCGCCGACCATGTTCACGTACGCGATGGCGGCCCCGGCCTCGGCGGCGCGCCGGCGCACCAGCGGCAGCCGCACGTCGTCCTTGTTCAGCTCGTACGGCGAGCCGTTGATGCTCAGCACCAGCCCGACGCCGGCCTCCCGGGCCACCGCGAACGGGCCGCCGGCCTGCCACAGGTCCTCGCAGATGGTCAGCGCCACGTCGACCCCGCCCACGCGCACCACGGTGAGCGTGTCGCCGGGGACGAAGTAGCGGTCCTCGTCGAAGACGCCGTAGTTGGGCAGGTGGTGCTTGAAGTAGGTGGCCACCACCTCGCCCCGGTGCAGCACCGCCGCCGCGTTGCGGGCGCCCCTGCCCGGCTCCGCGTCGGAGCTGACCTGCGGAGGGCCGTCCGCGTCCAGGTAGCCGACCAGGACCGGCAGGTCACCGAGGCCGTCGGCGGCCAGGTCGGCGGCGAGCCGGTGCAGCGCGGCGCGGGACGCGGCGACGAACGAGCGGCGGAACACCAGGTCCTCGACCGGGTAGCCGGTGAGCATCAGCTCGGGGAACAGGACGAGCTGGGCGCCGGCGTCGGCGGCCTGACGGGTCCACGCGCGGACCAGGCCGGCGTTGCCGGCGAGGTCGCCTACCGTCGGGTTGACCTGGCACAGGGCGAGACGCAGGGTGGGCATGTCCTCATCTTCCCCCAGGCGTCCCGGCCGAATCCGACCGGTTGCGGCAGACGGGTACCGCGGCCCCGCGTGTCCCAGCCCGGTGGACACGGCGGGACGGCCGGCCGGGGAGGGCGTAACGTCGGCGTAACGAGCCCGGTGGAGACTGGGCGGTCAGGCCGGGCCGGCCCGACCGGTGCGGACGTACGTGTCACGAGGGGTGGAAGTGGACCGTCAGCAGGAGTTCGTCCTCCGTACGCTGGAAGAGCGGGACATCCGTTTCGTCCGGCTGTGGTTCACCGATGTGCTCGGCACGCTCAAGAGCGTCTCGGTGGCCCCCGCGGAACTGGAGGCGGCCTTCGACGAGGGCATCGGTTTCGACGGCTCCGCGATCGAGGGCTTCGCCCGGGTCTTCGAGTCGGACATGGTGGCGATGCCGGACCCGACCACGTTCCAGGTCTTCCCGTTCGAGGGCGGGGTCAGCGGCGAGAGCGCCCGGATGTTCTGCGACATCTCGCTGCCCGACGGCAGCCCGTCCTGGGCCGACCCGCGGCACGTGCTGCGCCGGATGCTCTCCCGGGCCGCCGACAAGGGCTTCACCTTCTACACCCACCCGGAGATCGAGTTCTTCCTGCTGGAGAACGGCCCGCAGGACGGCTCGGTGCCGATCCCGGTGGACACCGGCGGCTACTTCGAGCACACCACGCACGCCGTGGCGCGGGACTTCCGCCGCCAGGCCGTGCTGGCGCTGGAGCGGATCGGCATCTCGGTGGAGTACAGCCACCACGAGGTCGCCCCCGGCCAGCAGGAGATCGACCTGCGCTACGCCGACGCGCTCACCACCGCCGACAACATCATGACGTTCCGGCACGTGGTCAAGGAGGTGGCGCTCTCCACCGGCGTGCAGGCCAGCTTCATGCCGAAGCCGTTCACCGACCAGCCCGGCAACGGCATGCACACCCACCTGTCGCTGTTCGAGGGGGAGCGCAACGCGTTCCACGACGCCGGCGACCCGATGAAGCTGTCCAAGGTCGCCAAGTCGTTCATCGCCGGGCTGCTCACCCACGCCCGCGAGTACACCGCCGTCACCAACCAGTGGGTCAACTCGTACAAGCGGCTGTTCCCGCAGGCGCTGCCGGACCGGATCACCGAGAGCCCGGCGTACGTCTGCTGGGGTCACCTGAACCGGTCCGCGCTGGTCCGGGTGCCCGCGTACGGCAAGCCGAACTCGGCCCGGGTCGAGGTCCGCTCGCTGGACTCCGCGACCAACCCCTACCTGGCGTTCGCGGTGATGCTCGGCGCCGGCCTCAAGGGCATCGAGGAGGGGTACGAGCTGCCGCCGGGCGCCGAGGACGACGTCTGGTCGCTGAGCAGCGCCGAGCGCCGCGCCATGGGGTACGAGGCGCTGCCGGAGAACCTGGCCGAGGCGATCGACGTGATGGCCGGTTCCGAGCTGGTCGCCGAGGTGCTCGGCGAGCACGTCTTCGACTTCTTCCTGCGCAACAAGCGCTCCGAGTGGGAGCAGTACCGCCGCGAGGTCACCCCGTACGAGCGGCAGCGCTACCTGTCGCTCTAGATCACGCTGGCGCGGTGCCGCTATCGTCTGCGGCACCGCCCCGGCACCTCCGCCGGGCGGCGTGAGCCGGGGAGGCGTTGGTGCTGGGAGATCTGCTCGACGGGGCGTGGCAGAGCATCGTGTTCGGGATCGTCGGGGTCGCCCTGATGGCCGCCGGATTCCTGCTCGTCGACCTGCTCACCCCGGGCAAGCTGCGGGAGCTGATCTGGGTACGCCGCAACGGCAACGCCGCGCTGCTGCTCGCCGCCAACCAGCTCGGCATCGCCGGCATCGTCTTCACCGCCGTGCTGACCAGCTACAGCTCGTTCACCAAGGGGCTCGCGTCCACAGTGGTGTTCGGACTGGTCGGCCTGCTGGTGATGGCGCTGGCCTTTCTGGTGCTGGACCTGCTCACCCCGGGCAAGCTGGGCGACGTCATCGCCGCCGACGAGCCGCACCCGGCCGCCCGGGTCAGCGCCGCCACCCACTTCGGCGCCGCGCTGATCGTCTGCGCCTGCATCGCCTGAAGGGTGTCGTACCCCCGGGTTAGCGTCCGGGGGTGAACCGCACCGACCGCCTCTACGCCCTGGTCGAGGAGCTGCGGGCGGTCTCGCCACGCCCGCGCAGCGCGAGCTGGCTGGCCCGCCGCTTCGAGGTCAGCACCCGCACCGTCGAGCGCGACATCTCCGCGTTGCAGGGCGCCGGGGTGCCGATCTGGGCCGAGCCGGGCCGCACCGGCGGCTACGTGGTCGACCGGGCGCGCACGTTGCCGCCGGTCAACCTGACCCCGGCCGAGGCGGTGGCGATGGCCGTCGCGCTGCACCGGCTCGGCGGTTCCCCGTTCGCCCCGGCGGCCGGCGCCGCGCTGCGCAAGCTGGTCGCGGTGATGCCGCCGGCGGCGGTGGCCGAGGCGCACCGGCTCGCCGGCCGGGTGCACCTGGTCGGCGACGGGCCGGGCACGCCCGTCCCGGCCGCCGTCGCCGACGCGGTCGCCGCCGGGCGGGTGCTGCGCCTGCGGTACGCCGACCGCGGCGGCACGGCTTCGGCGCGCGACGTGGAGCCGCTGGCCTACCTGGGCAACTCGGTGCACTGGTACCTGGTCGCCTGGTGCCGTCTGCGCGACGGTCTGCGCTGTTTCCGCACGGACCGGATCGTGTCGGTGCACCCGCTGGCCGAGCCGGTGACCCGGGAGCTGCGTCCCGGTGACCTCGACGTGCCGGTCGACCGGGTCCGCCCGCTCACCCTGGTCTGATCCGGGTGGAAACACCGACAGGACGCTGTCGTGGCCCGATACGAGGCTGAATCCTGACGACGCCGGCCGACCGCCGGCGCGAACGAGGAGGAAGCATGTCCAGCACGCCCGTGACCTGGTTCGAGATCGGCTCCGACCGCCCGGACGAGGCGCAGCGGTTCTACTCCGAGCTGTTCGGCTGGAGTTTCGACGAGCAGGGTGGCCCGCGTGGGTCGTACCGGCAGACGACCGCCGGCGGTGAGCGGGGGATCGGCGGCGCGATCCGGGACACCGACACCGGCAACTACGCGATCTTCTACGCCGAGGTGGCGGACGTCGCGGAGACCTGCCGCCGGGCGGAGGCGACCGGCGGCACCGTTCTGACGGCGCCGGTGACCACGCCGACCGGCCTGGTCCGCGCCACGCTGCGCGACCCGTCGGGCAACCTGCTCGGCGTCTTCACCCCGCCCGCCGAGGGCTGACGGTGTGTCGGGTGCGGTCGTTGCCGGGACTGCGAGGACCGCACCGGGAAGGGCTCGGTGGCGGTGCCCGTTCGGGCACCGCCACCGGGGGTGGCCCCGCTCGGCTCCGGCCAGGAGGAGGGAACGGCCGGTGAGGGGCGGCGGGGCCACCACGTCACTTGCCGCCCTGGCCCTCCTGCTCGGCCTCGGCGCCCTTGTCGGCCTTGCCCTCCGGACCGGCCTTGTCGCCGCCCTTGGCGTGGTGGCCGGGCCGGCCGTCGTGGCCGCCCTTGCCCGGGCCCGGGAACACACCCGCCTCGGCGGCCTTGAGCACCGCGTCGGCCTGCTCCTGGGTCAGCTTGCCGTCGGTGACGGCCTGGTCCAGCCGCTCCTTCAGCGCGGCCTGCCGGTCCTCGGCCGACGGCCGCTCCGGCCGCTCCGGGCGGTCGCCCTGGCGCTGCTCGTGCAGCTTCTCCAGCGCCGCGGTGACCTTGTCGGTCGAGACGCCCAGCTCCTCGGCGAGCGCCTCGGCGAACTCGGCCTGCCGGTCGGCGTGCTTCTGGCGGCGGTCGTCACCCTGGTCGGTGGTGCTGCTGGCGCTCGAAGACGGGTTCGGGCTCTTGTCGTCGGCGAGCGCCACCGTCGGGGCGGCGATCCCGACGCCGAGCACACCGGCGGCGGCCAGGCCGGCCAGCAGGTGCTTCTTCGACATCGTGCGGATCATGCGATTCTCCTGTTCGGTGGTGGTGCGATGACGTCACCGACAGTGGTCGCCGGAACTGAGGGCAACCCGTGGCGAACCTGTCAGCGAGCTGGCAATCCCGCCCGGAAAGCCCTTTTTATTCGTGTTGCCGAGGCGTGGGAACGCCCGCAAGGCTGGGTGAAACCCGACGAAAGGCCACTCGATGACACAGCCCGCCATCCGCGAGATCCCGCTCACCGGGCCGGGCTCCGGGCCGTACTCGATCACGGCCGGGCCCGACGGCGCGCTCTGGCTGACACTGGCCGGCTCCGGCGGCGTCGCCCGGCTCGGCCTCGACGGCGAGGTACGGACCTACCGCGACGACCCGCCCGGCAGCCGTCCGCTGATCATCGTCGGCGGCCCCGACGGTGCGCTCTGGTACACCCGCTCCGGCGACGACCGGCTCGGCCGGATCACTGTCGACGGCGAGACCGGCTCGGTGGCGCTGCCGCCCGGCTGCGGCCCGTGCGGGCTGGCGGTGGGCGCGGACGGCGCGCTCTGGTACGCCGGCATGAGCGACGACACGGTCGGCCGGGTGAGCGTCGACGGCGAGGTCACGTCCTTCCCGCTGCCGGTCGAGAAGGGCTTCCCGTCGATGCTGGCGGCCGGGCCGGACGACGCGCTCTGGCTCACGCTCAACCAGGCGAACGCGATCGCCCGGGTCGGCCTGGACGGCTCGGTGACGGTGCATCCGCTGCCCACCGAGGCGGCCGGACCGGTCGGCATCACCCGGGGCGGCGACGGCGCGCTCTGGTTCGTCGAGATCGTCGCCGGGCAGATCGGCCGGATCACGCCGGACGGGCGGATCGACGAGATCCCGTTGCCGGACCGGGCGGCGCGCCCCCACGCGATCGTCGCCGACCCGGCCGGCGGCTGCTGGTTCACCGAGTGGGGCGCCAACCGCATCGGCCACGTCGACCCCGACGGCCACGTCACCGCCCACGCCCTGCCGACGCCCGCCTCGGAACCCCACGGCCTGACGGCCACGCCCGACGGCACGGTCTGGGCGGCCCTGGAAATCGGCGCCGTGGCCCACCTCACCCCCTGATCGCCACCCCCGCCGCACTGATCACGCCGCCCACCCCGCCGCAGCCCCGCCCCCGCCGCGTCGATCATGAAGTTGGCGGCAGTTGTGGATCTCCAAACCGCCGCCAACTTCATGATCGACGGGCGGGGCCGGCCGGGACCAGGGCCGGGGGGGGTGGGGGTCAGCGGACGGCGGACGTGACCGTCAGGGTGCCGGTGGTGGCGTCCAGGGTGGCGGGGGTGTTCACCGGGACGGTGAGCTGGCCCGGGCCGTGGCCGACGGGCAGGCCGCCGAGTACCGGCACACCGAGGTCGCCCAAGCGGTCGGTGAGCACGTCCACGACTGTGGTGTCCCAGCCGTCCGCGCACTCGGTGAACTGGCCGACCGCCACCCCGGCGATCCCGTCCAGCGCGCCGCAGCGGCGCAGGTGGGTGAGCATCCGGTCGATCTTGTACGGCGGCTCCTGCACCTCCTCGACCAGCAGGATCGCCCCGGTCAGGTCGGGCATGTCCGGGGTGCCGATCGACGCGGTGATCAGGCACAGGTTGCCGCCGAGCAGCCGGCCCTCGGCCCGCCCGGGCACCCGCACCGGGTACGTCTCCTCCGCCTCCACCGCCGCCACCGTCACCGGCTCGGTGCTGGTCAGCGCGGCGTGCAGCGACTCCGCCGAGCGGATCGGCGTGCGCTCGTCCCGCCAGGCGGCGCCCGGCCCGTGCACACCGGCCAGCCGGGCGCCCCGCCACAGCGCGAACTGCAGCGCGGTGATGTCGGAGAACCCGGCCACCACCTTCGGATCCCGGCGTACCGCCGCCATGTCGATCAGGTCGACCACCCGCTGCGCGCCGTAGCCGCCCCGGGTGCAGATCACCCCGCGGATCTCCGGGTCGGCGAACGCCGCGTTCAGGTCCGCGGCCCGCAGCGCGTCGTCGCCGGCCAGGTAACCCCGCCTGGCGTACGCGTTCGGCGCGGGCACCGGCCGCAGCCCCCACCCGGTGAGCAGTTCGATGCCGCGGGCCACCCGCTCGGGACGGGTCGGCCCGGACGGGGACACCAGCATCACCGCGTCGCCGGGACGCAGGGCCGGTGGGCGCAGGCAGTCGTCAGGCACGATCGGAGCCTAGGGCCTGCCGGGCCGTGCCCTGTCGGCCGCACCGGTTAGCCTCGACGTCGTGGCGACCGCGCTGGTGATCGAGAACGACCCGACCGACGACCTCCGCCGCCTGGGGGAGTGGCTCACCGAAGGGGGCCTTGAGCTGCGCGTGCTGCGTCCGCACGCGGGTGACGCGCTCCCCGCCGACCTGGAGGGATACGCCGCGCTCGTGGTGCTCGGCGGCGACCAGCAGGCATACCCGCTGTCCGACGGCGGCCCCGGCGCGCCCTGGTTCCCGGCGCTCGAAGGGCTGCTGCGCAAGGCGGTCCGTGGGCGGGTGCCCACGCTCGCCGTCTGCCTCGGCGCGCAACTGCTGGCCACCGCGCACGCCGGCCGGGTCGAGCGCAGCCCGTCCGGCCCGGAGGTCGGGCCGGCGCTCGTGGGCCGGCGCGACGCCGCCGAGGACGACCCCCTGTTCCGGTACGTGCCGCTGATGCCCGACGTGCTCCAGTGGCACGCCGACGAGATCACCGAGCTGCCGCACGGCGCGACGCTGCTCGCCGCGTCCACCCGCTACCCCCACCAGGCGTTCCGCCTCGGTGACCGGGCCTGGGGCCTGCAGTTCCACATCGAGTGCGACACCGCGATGATCGCCGAATGGTCCCGCGACTCGGCCGTGCTGGCCGAGCTGGGTTACGACCCGGAACTGGTGGTGGCCGCCTGCGACCGGGTGATGGCCGACGTCGAGGAGGCGTGGCAGCCGTTCGCGATCCGGTTCGCCGCGCTCGCGCTCGGCGACCTCGGCGACGACAACCCGCGCCGTAGCCTGCCGCTGCTCGGGGCCTGACAGTGACCCGGCCGGCCCGCGGGCGCCTGGCCCGCTACGGATTCGCCGAGGGCGACGGCGCCACCCGCGCCGCCGACCTGCTCGGCCCGGACGGGCTCGCCCTGTGGCGGCCCGACACCCAGGAACCGGCCGACGAACGCGCCGCCGAGCTGCTCAGTGCGCTGTCCCGCGCCGCCGACCCGGACCTGGCCCTCCGTCAGCTGCACCGGCTGGTCGAGTCCGAGCGCCGCTCCGGCGACGAGGTGGCCGTACGCGACGCCCTGGCCGCCGACCCCGGGCTGCGCCGCCGGCTGATCGCGGTGCTCGGCGCCTCCTCCGCGCTCGGCGACCACCTGGTCGCCAACCCCGGGCAGTGGGCGGTGCTGGCGACCGAGCCGGACGGGCTCGCCCCCACCGCGGACGGCCGGCTCGACCTGAGCGTCGCCGCCCGGCTCACCACAGTCACCGGTGCGGTCCCGCTGCTGCGGCAGGCGTACCGGCTCGCGCTGCTGCGGATCGCGGCGGCCGACCTGACCGGCGGGCGCGGCCTGGAGCAGACCATGGCGGCGCTGTCCGGGCTGGCCGACGCGACGCTGGCCGCCGCCTACGACATCGCCGCCGACGAGCTGCCCGACGGCACGCCGCGCCCCCGGCTGGCAGTGGTGGCGATGGGCAAGTGCGGCGGCGACGAGCTGAACTACGTCTCCGACGTCGACGTCATCTTCGTCTCCGCCACCGACGACGACCTGCCCGCCGCGACCCAGATCGCCACCCGGCTGATCCAGATCTGCGGGCTGGTCGCCTGGCCGGTCGACGCGGCGCTGCGACCGGAGGGCAACCGGGGGCCGCTGGTGCGCACGCTCGCCAGCCACCTCGCCTACTACAAGCGCTGGGCCCGCACCTGGGAGTTCCAGGCGCTGCTCAAGGCCCGCCCGGCGGCCGGCGACCTGGAGCTGGCCAAGGAGTGGATCGACGCGCTCGCCCCGCTCGTGTGGACCGCCGCCGAACGCCCCGAGGCGGTCGAGGACGTCCGGTCCATGCGCCGCAAGATCCTCGACAACGTGCCGCCGAAGGAGCTGGAACGCGAGATCAAGCGCGGTCCGGGCGGCCTGCGCGACATCGAGTTCGCCGTCCAGCTCCTCCAGCTCGTGCACGGCCGGGGCGACGAGTCGTTGCGGGTGCCCGGCACCGTACCGGCGCTGCGCGCGCTCGTCGCCGGCGGCTACGTGGGCCGCGCCGACGGGGAGGCGCTGCTGCGCGGCTACCGGTTCCTGCGCGCCGTCGAGCACCGGCTCCAGCTCCAGGCGCTGCGCCGCACCCACACCGTGCCGACCGAACCGGCCGCGCTGCGCTGGCTCGCCGCCGCGCTCGGCTACGTGGCCACGCCGGGCCGCAGCGCCGTCGAGGAGTTCCGCGCCGAGTGGGTCACCCACGCCACCGAGGTACGCCGGCTGCACGCCAAACTGCTCTACCGGCCGCTGCTGGAATCCGTGGCCCGGGTGCCGGCCGAGGGGCTGCGCCTCACGCCCGAGGCGGCCCGGCACCGGCTGGAGGTGCTCGGCTTCGCCGACCCGGCCGGCGCCCTGCGGCACCTCCAGGCGCTCACCGGCGGGGTCAGCCGTACCGCCGCCATCCAGCGCACGCTGCTGCCGGTGCTGCTCGACGAGTTCGCCGACGCCCCCGAGCCGGACCGCGGCCTGCTCAACTACCGGCAGGTCTCCGACAAGCTCGGCAGCACCCCCTGGTACCTGCGCCTGCTGCGCGACTCCGGCCCGGTCGCGCGCCGGCTGGCCCGGGTGCTGTCCTCGTCCCGGTACGCGGCCGACATGCTGGCCCGCGAACCGGAGGCGCTGCGGCTGCTCGCCGAGGACAGCGAGCTGACCCCGCGCCCACGGGAGACGCTCGTCGAGGGCTTCGCCGCCGCTGCCGCCCGCCACGACGACCCGGTCGAGGCGATCCGGGCGGTCCGCGCGCTGCGCCGCCGGGAGCTGGTCCGGATCGCCGCCGCCGACGTGCTCAGCCACGCCGGTTCGCTCGCACCGCTCACCCCGCGCCCGGTCGGCGGCGGGGAACGCCGGCCCACGGTGGTGGACGTGACCGCGGTCGGCACGGCGTTGTCGCACGTCGCCGACGCCACGCTGGCCGCCGCGCTGCGCGCCGCCCGTACCGTCCACCCCGGGCCGCCCGGCCTGCGCTTCGCGGTGATCGGGATGGGCCGGCTCGGCGGGTACGAGTCGAACTACCTCTCCGACGCCGACGTGCTGTTCGTCTACGACCCGCCGCCCGGGGTGGAGGAGAGCGCGGCGAGCACCGCCGCGCAGGCCATCGCCGAGGAGCTGCGCCGGCTGCTGTCCGCGCCCGCCCCCGACCCGCCGCTCGGCGTCGACGCCGACCTGCGCCCCGAGGGCCGGCAGGGCCCGCTGGTGCGCAGCCTCGCCGCGTACGCCCAGTACTACGCGCGCTGGTCCCGGGTGTGGGAGGCGCAGGCGCTGCTGCGGGCACGGTACGTCTGCGGCGACGCCGACCTGGGCGCCGAGTTCGAGGCCATGATCGAGCCGGTGCGCTATCCGGCCGAAGGGCTGAGCCGCGAGCAGGTGGTCGAGATTCGCCGGATCAAGGCGCGGGTGGAGACCGAGCGGCTGCCCCGCGGCGCCGACCCGGCGACCCACACCAAGCTGGGCCGGGGCGGTCTCGCCGACGTCGAGTGGGCGGTGCAGTTGCTCCAGCTCCGGTACGCCGGTCAGGTGCCCGCCCTGCGCGGCACCCGTACGCTCGACGCCCTCGCCGCCGCCCGTGACGCCGGGCTGCTCGACCCGTCCGACGCCGCCGAGCTGGCGGCCGGCTGGACGCTCGCCGCCGAGGTGCGGGACGCGCTGATGCTGGTGCGCGGCCGGGCCGGGGACCAGTTGCCCCGGCACGGCGTGGAGCTGGCCGGGGTGGTGCGGCTGCTGGGGCGCGAGGATCAGGGCGAGTTCCTCGACGAGTACCTGCGCACCGGCCGCCACTCCCGCACAGTCGTCCAGCGAATCCTGGAGTCCCCCCTCTAGCCCCTCCCCTTCCGCCGCGCCCTCCCACCCCGCCCTCCGCGCCCCCGCACGCCGCCCCGCGCGGCGATCTTGCAGTTGCGGGCCCGCGCAGGCCGGATAGGCCCGATTTGCCGGGGCAGAAAGCGCAAGATCGCCGCGCTCACGCCGCGCCCCTGAATGCCCATCCCGGAGGGTGAGATATGAGTTCCACGCACCGGAATGGCGTGGAGATCTTGGTAGGAAATGGCCCTCGTAGGGGCCGTTTCCTACCAAGATCTCGGCGGGACCGGGACCGGGACCGGGGGAGGGGACGGTGGATCAGCTGGCGAGGGTGTAGGTGCCGGGTCGGGGGACCGTCACCGTTGTCCACTTGCCGTTCGGGGTGACTGTGGCGCCGTTCGCGGTGAGCCAGCGGGTGTGGCGGACCTGGATCGGGATCGGGCCGGCGGCGGGTGCGCGGAAGGTGATCGAGGCGCCGTCCTGGCGGACCAGCTCACCCGGTGCGCCGACGATCGGGGTGGGCTCGGCTACCGCGTACAGCTTCCAGTGCCGGTCCGACCAGACCTCGGTCAGGTACGGCTGGCCCGCCTCCACCAGCTTCGCCTCCGACGACCCCACCCAGGAGAACTCGGCGTCGGGCACCGCCACGTACTGCACCGCGTTGTCGGCCAGCCAGTCCCGGTAGGTGATCGGGGTCAGCGGGATGCCGGTGCCGTCCGCGCCGGGCACGGTGGTGAAGAACAGCGGATTGCGGTCGATGTCGGCCTGCCGCAGCCAGCCCCGGGCCAGCGGCACGTCGCCCATGTGGGCCGCCTCCCAGTAGTTGCGGGTCGGCGGCACCTCCACCCGCCCGGTCAGGCCGCGGCGGGCCAGTTCCGCCCGCAGCGGGGCGAAGTACGCCGGGTCGGCCGTCGGGTCGTCGGCGCTGCGCAGGTCGGCGGTGACCACCGGCGGCTGCCACCAGCAGACCACCGCCAGCAGAGCGGCCAGCCCGACCGCGCCGACGATCCGGGAGCGCCGACCGGCGGCGCGGAGCCGATCGGTGAGCGGGGCGGGAAGCGTCGCGGCGGCGGCCAGCACCGGCAGCGCGAACATCACCACCAGACGGGTGGCGTTCAGCCCGACGGGCGTGTGCAGCAGCGCCGACGCGAGCACCCCGGCCGCGGACAGCAGCGCCCCCACCCGCACCGGCCGGTACGCCACGAGCGCCGCCACCACCAGGCTCGTCACCACGGCGTGCACGGTGTCGGCCGTGCTGATGTTCATCCAGCCGCCCTCGCCGAACAGCAGCCCGGTCACGGCGAGCGGCGCGGCGGCCGGTAGGGCGAGCAGCAGTCCGTCGGCGTACCGGCGGGTCAGCAGCAGCGCGACGCCGGCGAGCCCGACGAACAGCCCGGCCACCGGGCTGGCCGCCGAGGCGAGCAGCGCGGCAGCGGCGGCGACGGCCGCCCAGACGATCCGGCCGCCACCGGGAGCGCCGGGCCCGACCGGCGCGGCAGCGACACCGGCGGCAGCACCGGCGGCGAGGCGGGTACGGCGCGCGGGGACGGTGAGCGCGAGCAGCGCGGCCAGGCCGAACGCGACACCGAGGGCGTACGTGACCCGGCCGGACACCAGGTTGCCGGCGATCGTGACCACGCCGACCAGGCTGCCCAGCAGCGGGCGGGGCACCCGGGTCCGCACCAGCAGTGCGGCGAACGCGGTGGCGGAGGCGAGCAGGGCGAGCGCGCCGGTGAGGCGTACCCCGAGCAGTGCCATCAGCGGCGGCGAGACGAGGCTGTAGCCCCACGGGTGCACGCCGCCGTACCAGCGCAGGTCGACCAGGGCGGCCCCGTGCTCGGCGAAGAAGCCGGCGCGGGCGACCTGCGCGGACAGGTCCGAGCCGGTCGCCGGCAGGGTGAGGTGGAGCACGGCGAGGACGAGCGCCGACACGGCGGAGACCGCCACCACCCGACCGCCCCGCATGCCCACCTCCTGATCGCGAACCACCGTACTGGCAGCATGTCGGACGTGCCTCACCACCTCTCGCGCTGGATCGGCCTGGCGGGTTCGGTGCTGCTCGCCGTGGCCGCGTACCTCGGCGGCGCCCTGCCCGACGGCGAGTTGCGTCCCACCCCGGTCAGCATCTGGCAGGGCCCGAACGGGCCGCTGATCATCGGGTTGTGGCTGGTCGGCACCGCGCTGCTGGCGTGGGCCTGGTGGTCGCTGCGGGACCGGGTGCCGTCGGCCCGCTGGGTGCTGGTCACCGTCGCGCTCTGGCTGCTGCCGATGCTGGTCGCGCCGCCGCTGGGCAGCCGCGACGTGTACGCGTACGCCTGCCAGGGCGCCAGCTTCTCGGCCGGGATCAACCCGTACGAGCAGGGCGTGTCGGCGCTGCCCTGCCCCTGGCTGGACACCATCTCCTACATCTGGCGCGACACCCCGGCGCCGTACGGGCCGCTGTTCGTGCTGCTCGCGGGCGCGGTGGTGGAGGCCACCGGTTCGCTGCTCGCCGCCGTCGCGCTGTTCCGGGTGCTCGCCGTCGCCGGGGTGGCGCTCACCGCGTGGGCGCTGCCGGTGCTGGCCCGCCGCTGCGGGGTGCCGCCGCGGCGGGCGCTCTGGCTGGCGCTGGCGAGCCCGCTGGTGCCCGTGCACCTGGTCTCCGGCGCGCACAACGACGCGCTGATGATCGGCTTACTGGTCGCCGGGCTGGCGGTCGTGGCGGCCCGTCCGGGCCGGCCCGGACCGCTGCTCGCCGGTGGGGCGCTGCTCGGCCTCGCCGCCGCCGTGAAGGTCACCGCGCTGGTCGTGATGCCGTTCGCCGCGCTGGCCGCGATCGCCGGGGCGTACCGGATCAGGACACTCGTGCGCGACGGCGGGTGGGTGGTCGGCGGCTCGCTCGCGGCGCTCGCCGCGGTGACCGTCGCCTCCGGCCTGGGGCTGGGGTTCGTCAGCGGGCTGGAACAGGGCGGGCTGGTGGTGGCGTGGACCTCGCCGCCGACGGCGGTGGGGCAGACCGTCGGCTACCTGCTGGCGCCGTTCGGCGTGCACGTGGACGCGTTGCCGGTGACCCGGGCGATCGGCATGGTCGTGCTGGTCGCCGTGCTGATCTGGCTGTGGTTCCGCTCGTTCCGTCGCGGTGAGCCGTTCTGGCACGCCGGGCTGGCGCTGACCGCCACCGTCGCGCTCTCCCCGTTGTTCCACCCCTGGTACTGGTTGTGGCCGCTGGCGGTGCTCGCCGCCACCGCGCACCGCACGCTCTGGTTCTCGATCGTCACGGTGGTGTCGTCGTTCCTGGTGCTGGCCGACGGCACCGGGCTGGCCCGGTACTCCAAGATGCCCGGTGCGCCGCTGATGACCCTGTTCGTGATCGGGCTGGTCGTGTGGTTGGTACGGTCGGCTCGCAAGGGTCGGCAGCCGGTTCCCGTGGACTGAGGAGTGTGCCGGTGAGCGAGCCCGACGGACCCGTCCGGCCGATCGCCGCCGGTCTCGCCCGCTACACCGGTCTCGCCGGGGCCGTGCTGCTCACCGTCGCCGGCTGGCTCGGCGGCGCGCTGCCCGGCACGCCCCCGCGCGGCACGCTCGCCGCGATCTGGCACGCGCCGCACGGGCCGGTCACGCTCGGCTGCTGGCTGGCCGGGACACTGCTGCTGGTGGGCGCCTGGTGGTCGCTGCGGTGGGGCGCCCCGTCCGGCCGGTGGGCGTACCTGACCGCCGGGCTCTGGTCGCTGCCGCTGCTCGCCGCGCCGCCGATCGGCAGCCGCGACGTCTACTCGTACGCCTGCCAGGGCTGGACCTGGACGCAGGGCCTCAGCCCGTACCGGGTGGGCGTCGCCGCGGCCGGCTGCCCGTGGACCGACTCGGTGTCACCGATCTGGCGGGACACCCCGGCGCCGTACGGGCCGTTCTTCGTCCTGCTGGCCGGGCTCGCCGTCCTCGCCGGTGGCGGCCTGATCGGGACGATCGTGGCACTGCGGCTGGTCGCGGTGGCCGGGGTGCTGCTGGCCGCGCTCTGCCTGCCCGGCCTGGCCCGCGCCGCCGGGGTGCCCACCCGGCGCGCCGCCTGGCTCGTGCTCGCCTGCCCGCTGGTCGGCATCCACCTGGTGGCGGGCGCGCACAACGACGCGCTCGCGCTCGGGCTGCTCCTGCTCGGCCTGCTGGTGCTGGTCCGCCTGCCGGGCAGACCGCGCGCGCTGCTGGTGGCCGGGGTGCTGCTGGGCCTGGCCGTGGCGGTGAAGGCGGTCGCGGTGGTGGCGCTGCCGTTCGCGGCGCTGGCCGCCGTGCTCGGCCGCTACACCTGGCGGGCGCTGCTGCGCGACGGCGGTCAACTGGCCGCGTCGGTGCTCGGCACGCTGCTGGTCGTCTCGCTCGCCACCGGCCTCGGGCTGGGCTGGGTGGGAGGGCTCGGCCACAGCGGCGACTCGCAGCAGTGGACGTCCCCGCCCACGGCCGTCGGTTTCGTCATCGACTACGCCGGTGAGCTGGCCGGCCTACGGCCGCAGGCGGTTCCGGCGGTCCGGGCGTTCGCGCTGGTGCTGCTGGCCGGGACGCTCGTCGCGCTCTGGTGGCAGGCGTGGACGGCGCTGCGGCGGCTCAACGACGCCCGGCAGCGGGTGGCCCGGCTGACGCCGGCCCGCCCCCGGGTGGCGCTGCTCGGCGCGGGGCTGGCGCTCACCGCGACGGTGCTGCTCGCCCCGGTCTTCCACCCCTGGTACGCGATCTGGCCGCTGACAGTCCTCGCGGTCGCGGCGGTGCCGCTGGCCCGGCAGGTCTGGTTCGTGGCGCCCTGCGCGGTGGCCTCGGCGCTCACCCTGCCGGACGGATCCAACCTGGCCCGGTTCAGCAAGGCGCCGGGCGCGGTGCTGATGACGGTGCTGGTGGTGGTCGTCGCGGTGGCCGGCGTGCGGGCCGCACTGCGCCGCCGCGCTGCGTGAACGGCCGGGCCGGCTCCGCCGTCGCGGAGCCGGCCCGGCCGGTGCTGACGAACGTGCTCAGCAGTCGAAGTACATCGCGAACTCGTGCGGGGTCGGGCGCAGGCGCACCGGGTCGACCTCGTTGGCCCGCTTCCAGTCGACCCAGGTGGAGATCAGGTCCGGCGTGAACACGCCGCCGTCGAGCAGGTAGTCGTGGTCGGCCTCCAGCGCGTTGAGCACCTCCGGCAGCGAACCCGGGACCTGCTTGACGTCGCCCCACTCCTCCGGCGGGAGGTCGTAGAGGTCCTTGTCGATCGGGGCCGGCGGCTCGATCTTGTTCTTGATGCCGTCGAGACCTGCCATCATCATGGCCGAGAACGCCAGGTACGGGTTGCTCGACGGGTCCGGCACCCGGAACTCGACGCGCTTGGCCTTCGGGTTGCTGCCGGTGACCGGGATGCGGGTGCAGGCCGAGCGGTTGCGCTGGGAGTAGACCAGGTTCACCGGCGCCTCGAAGCCCGGCACCAGACGGCGGTAGGAGTTCACCGTCGGGTTGGTGAAGGCCAGCAGCGACGGGGCGTGGTGCAGCAGGCCGCCGATGTACCAGCGGGCGGTGTCGGACAGGCCGGCGTAGCCGGTCTCGTCGTAGAACAACGGCTCGCCGCCGCGCCAGAGGCTCTGGTGGGTGTGCATGCCGGAGCCGTTGTCACCGAACAGCGGCTTGGGCATGAACGTGGCGGTCTTGCCGGCGGCCCAGGTCTCGTTCTTGACGATGTACTTGAACAGCTGGAGCTGGTCGGCGGCGTGCAGCAGGGTGGAGAACTTGTAGTTGATCTCCGACTGGCCGGCGGTGCCGACCTCGTGGTGCGACCGCTCGACGGTGAAGCCGCCGTCGACGAGGCGCCGCACGATCCGGTCGCGCAGGTCGGCGTAGTGGTCGACCGGGGGCACCGGGAAGTAGCCGCCCTTGTACGCGGTCTTGTAGCCGCGGTTGCCGCCCTCCTCGATCCGGCCGCTGTTCCAGGCGCCCTCGATCGAGTCGATGTAGTAGAACGACTGGTGCGCCGAGGTCTCGTGGCGGATGGAGTCGAAGATGTAGAACTCCGCCTCCGCACCGAAGTACGCGGTGTCCGCGATCCCGCTGGCGGCGAGGTACGCCTCGGCCTTCTTCGCCACGTTGCGCGGGTCGCGGGAGTACGCCTCGCGGGTGAACGGGTCGTGGATGAAGAAGTTGAGCGCGAGCGTCTTCTGGGCCCGGAACGGGTCGATGAAGGCGGTGGCGACGTCCGGCAGCAGGAGCATGTCGGACTCGTGGATGGCCTGGAAGCCGCGGATCGAGGATCCGTCGAAGGCGAGGCCGTCGGTGAAGACGCTGTCGTCGAACGACTCGACCGGCAGGTTGAAGTGCTGCATCACGCCGGGCAGGTCACAGAAACGTACGTCGACGAACTTCACGTCCTCGTTGGCGAGGTATCGCAGGAGTTCCTCGGAATTGGCGAACACACGTCCTCCTGGCAGGTCCACTCCGTAGCTGGCTACTGGCGACGCTATGGCCGGGGGGTTGCCCGGCCGTGTCTCGTCTGTTTCCGCCGTGTTACGTCGCTTGCGGAGCGTCATCCCGGCACACTCTGATGCCGAATGTCGTATTTTTCGTCAGGGGTCGCGGCGGCGCTACCCTGACCGCTGTGACCGATACCGCCGCCACACCGGTGCCGCCCGCCGCCGACCCCGCCTTCACCCCGCCCAGCCTCGGCCGCCGCTTCGGCGCCCTGATCATCGACTGGGTGCTGTGCCTGATGGTCGCCCGGGCCTTCTCCGACCCGGTTCGCGACGGCTGGCCGCCGGTCCTGGTGCTGATCCTGGAGTACGGCTTCTTCATCGGCCTGTTCGCCCAGACCCCCGGCATGTACCTGACCCGGCTGCGCTGCGTGTCCTGGGCCGACGGCGGCCGGATCGGGCTGCTCCGGGGACTGCTGCGCGGGCTCCTGCTGGCCCTCGTGGTGCCGGCCCTGCTGATGGACGAACACCGGCGTGGCCTGCACGACCGGCTCTCCGGGTCGGTCGTCACCGACGCCCCGCGCCGCTGACCCGCACGACGAAGGAGCCGGCCCCGCACGGGGACCGGCTCCTTTTCGCGTACGCGGAAGGTCAGCGACCCCGGGTCTGCCGGAACGCGCCACGCGGCGGCCGCATGTTCTTCGGGATCGCGCCCTTGGGCATCTGCGGCCGGGCGGTGAGCGCCTTGAGCCGCTTGTCGAGCGCGTTGACGTCCTTCGGGGACAGGGCGCGGGGCAGCCGCATCAGCGTCATCCGCAGCTTGCGGACCGGCAGCTCACCCTCGCCCTGCCCGATCACGTAGTCGTGCAGCGGGGCGGTGCCGATCACCTTCGCGAGGCGGCGCTTCTCCTGGCCGAGCAGGCCGCGTACCCGCTGCGGGTTGCCCTCGGCCAGCAGGATCACGCCCTGCCGGCCCACCACCAGGTGCACCATGTCCATCTGGGTGGTGGAGCTGACCGCCGGGGTGACCCGCCAGTCGCCGCGCATGCTCTCCATGATCTGCGCCGCCGCGCCCGGCTGTCCCTCGGCGGCGTTCATCATCGCCTTGTTGGAGCGCAGGTTGAGCACGATCAGCACGGCGAGCAGGGCGAACAGGATGCCGATCGGCAGCCAGATCCAGCCCCAGGCGATCACCGCGACCACGGTGAGCGCGAGCGGGATCAGCACCGCCGCCGCCGTCAGCGGCGCGAACCACTTGTCCTGCTTGGCGGTGAACCGGAACACCATCCCGATCTGCTTCAGCCGCTGGCCGAACGAGACCTTCTCCTGGGGCTTTGCCATGCCGCAGAGTCTAGTGGTCGGCGCACGTCACGTTGATCCGTGGCCGCCCCTTGCGCCGAGGGCTGAGTACCTTACGGCCGCGCCGGCCCGAACCGGCCCGCCGGTAAGGAGGCCGGCGGGGAGAAGATCAGGCGGCGTACCCATGCCCCGGGGGCACCTTCGGGCGGAGAGTCGATCTCGACAGGGAACGACACCGCACGACAAGGGAGATCGAGATGTTCGGCAACGACGCGGACTTCATCCTCAGCATCCACCGCAGCCACGCCGCCGAGTTGCAGGCGGACGCCGCGCAGGACCGGCTCGCCCGGTCGCTGCCACGCCGGCACCCGCGCGGGTGGCTGAGCCGCCGGCAGCACAGCGCCCGCACCACCGACGCCCGCCGGTGAGCACACCGGCGGCCGTCGCCGGGTTCGTCGGCGCGGCCGGTGCCGCTGGTCCGGCCGCCACGGGGGCGGCCGGACCGGCGGCTACGCGCGGCCCGATCGGCCCGGTCGGGCCGTCGGGGGCGCGTGGCATGCTCGACGGCGTGACCGTACGCGCCGCCAGCACCGTCCTCGTCGGCCGCCGGACCGAGCTGACCGCGCTCGGCGACGCGCTGACCCGGTCCCGGTCCGGCGAGGCGGCGACGGTGCTCGTCGGCGGCGAGGCGGGTGTCGGCAAGACCCGGCTGCTGGAGGAGTTCGGCACGCAGGTGGACGCCGCCGGCGCGCGCCTGCTCGTCGGCCAGTGCCTGGAGCTGGGCGAGGCCGGCCTGCCGTTCGCCCCGTTCGCCGCCGCGCTGCGCGACGTGCTGCGCCACGACGGGCCGGCCGCCTTCGCCGGCTACGAGGCGGAGTTCGCCCGGCTGCTGCCGGAGCTGGCCCGGATGCCCGCAGGCGTCGCCGCGCCCGCCGGGCCGGCCCTCGCCGACACCCCGCGCGGCTACCTGTTCGACCTGGTCGCCGACCTGTTCCGGCGGATCGCGGAGGAACGCCCGCTGGTGCTGGTGATCGAGGACCTGCACTGGGCCGACCGGTCCACCCGGGATCTGATCGGCTTCCTGGTGCGGGCCGCCCGCGCCACCCGCCTGCTGGTGGTCTGCACGTACCGCACCGACGAGCTGCACCGCGGCCACCCGCTGCGGCCGTTCCTCGCCGAGCTGGACCGGGTCCGTGGCGTGGACCGGATCGAGCTGGGCCGGCTCGACCGCGACGGCACCGCCGCCGTGCTGGCCGACCTGCTCGGCACCGAGCAGTTCGCCCGGACCGTGGACGACGTGCACGAACGCACCCAGGGCAACCCGTTCTTCATCGAGGAACTGGCCGCCGCCGGAGGCCCGGTCGGCTGCGCGGCCATCCCGGAGACGCTGCGCGACCTGCTGCTGGCCCGCGTCGACCGGCTGCCCGAGCCGGCCCAGCGGGTGCTGCGGATCGCCGCCGCCGGTGGCACCCGCTTCGCCCACCAGCTCCTCGCCGAGGTGGCCGGCCTGCCCGAGGCCGAACTGGAGGACGCGCTGCGCGCCGCCGTCGCCGGGCAGCTCGTGGTGGCCGACCCGGACGGCGACTACGAGTTCCGCCACGCGCTGGTCCGCGAGGCCGTGCACGACGATCTGCTGCCGGGCGAGCACGCGCGGCTGCACGCCCGGTACGCCGCCGCGATCGAGGCCCAGCCCCACCTGGTCGCCGCCGGTCGCGCCCCGGCCGAGATCGCCCACCACTGGTACGCGGCACACGACCACCCACGTGCGCTCACCGCCGCCCGCCTCGCCGCCGAGGCGGCCGCCGAACGGTACGCGTACGCCGAGCAGAGCCGGCTGCTGGAGCGCGTCCTCGAACTGTGGGAGCAGGTGCCCGACGCCGCCGACCGGCTCGGCATGGACCACCTGCGGGTGCTGGAGGACACGCTCACCGCCGCGGTCACCGCCGGTGACCTCAGCCGGGCGCTCACGCTCACCCGGGCCGCGCTGGCCGAGGTCGACTCCGACGCCGAGCCGCTGCGCGCCGCTCGCCTGCTCGACCACCGGGGCCGGCTGTTCGCGCTGCTCGGCAAGAGCGACGGCGCGGCCGAGCTGCGCGAGGCGTACCGGCTGGCGGCCGGCGCCCCCGACGGCCCGGAACGGTTCGCCGTGCTGGCCGACATCGCGTCGCACCTGATGAAGGTCGACCCGCGCGAGGCCGCCTCGGTCGCCGCCGAGGCCGCGGCCGGCGCGTCCGAGGTCGGCACCGACCTGGTGCTGCTGCCAACCCGGATCGCCCTGCTGCACCGCCTCGACGGCACGCCGGAGCGCGGGCTGGCCGAGCTGCGCCGGGTCGAGGCGCGGGCCCGCGCCGCCGGTGACTCGTGGGCCCTGGTCAGCGCGCTGGTCTTCCTCTCCGACGTGCTCTACGAGCTGGGCCGCTACGACGAGTCCGAACAGGCGGCCGCGGCCGGGGTGACCGAGGCGCGCCGGGTCGGGATCAGCCGCTCGATCGGGGCGTACCTGCTGTCGAACCGGGCCGAGGCGCTGATCGCGCTGGGCCGCTGGGACGAGGCGGACGCGACCTGCGCCGAGGCGGCCCGCATCGACCCGCCCGGCGTCTCCGGGCTGCACTGGCTGCAACTGCGCGCCGGGCTCCACCTGGCCCGCGCCCATCCCGCCGCCGACGAGGTCGTCGGGCGGGCGCTGGCGTTCCTCAGCCGCCCCTACCTGTGGCCCAACCACCGGCTGCCGCTGCACGAGCTGCGCGTGGAGGCCGCGCTCGCCGCCGACGACAAGCTGGAGGCGGTACGCGCGGCGCGCGCCGCCCTGGCCGACGCGCACCTGGCCGACCTGCCGCGTGAGGGCTGGCCGCTGCTGAACGCGCTGGCGCGTACCGCCGCGACGACCGGGGACGCGACGCTCGCCGCCGAGGTGTCGGCGGTGGCCGCCGCGCTGCCCGCCCGGCACCCGGCCGAGCACGCCCACGCGGCGCACGTCACCGCCGTCCTGATCGGGCCCGGGTCCGCCGCTCCCGCCGAGGCGCTCGCCGCGTGGCGGGAGGCCGTGTCGGCGTGGCGGGCGGCCGGGCAGCCGTACCCGCTGGGCCGGGCGCTGCTCGGGCTGGCCGAGGCGGCCGCGGCGGCGGGCGAGCGGGACGAGGTCGCCGCCGCGGTACGGGAGACGGCCGAGCTGGCCGCCCGGCTGGGCGCCACCCCGCTGGGCGAGCAGGCGGCGACGCTGGCCCGCCGGGTGGGACTGCGGGGCACCGGGCGACCCGGGCCGGACCTGCTCACCAGCCGGGAGCAGGAGGTGCTGCGGCTGGTCGCCGAGGGGCACAGCAACAGCCGGATCGCCGAGCGCCTGTTCATCTCGCCGAAGACGGCGAGTGTGCACGTGTCCCGGATCATCGCCAAGCTCGACGTGACCAACCGGGTCGAGGCCGCCGCGCTGGCCCACCGCCTCGGCCTGCTCGACGCTTCGCCGCCCGCCCCGGCACAGCGCCGCGCCCGGTGGCGCGCCGGCACAGCGTCGGGCCCGGTGGCGCGCCGCGTCTGCGTCAGCGGCGCGGCAGGTAGATCCGCCAGCCGGCCACCGTGACGACGTCGAGCGCGCCGGATTCGGTGCCGAGGCGTTCGTCCAGCCGCGCGGCCAGCGGCGAGCCGGCCGGTGCCACCCACGCCGCGCCCGGGTCGGCCGCCACCTCCCGCCGGTACGCCGGGAGCCTGTCGAAACCCGGGCTCAGGTCGTCGTCGACCACGGCGCAGACCACGTTCTCGCCCGTCGCGTAGGTGAGCCGGTTGCACGTCCAGTAGCCGCCTCGTACGTGCCGGACGTCGAGCGCGCCGAGCGTGTCCACGAGCGACCGGTGCCGGTCGGCCTCGGCGTGCACGTCGGGCGCCGCCCGGATCACGTCCACTGTGGCCATCGCGCCGGTGCCGAGCACGCCCGCGAGCACCGTCGCCGCCGCGATCCCCGCCACCCGGGTCGTCGGCCGGCGGGCGGCCCGCCACAGTGGCCAGAGCAGGGCGGGCACGGCGACCGCCAGGCACGACAGGTAACGGCTGCTCTCGGTCGGCGTCTGCCCGGCCGCGTTGCTCACCGCGTACGCGGCCAGCACCCCCGCCGCGCCGCCGAGCAGTGCCAGCCGCACCCCGGCGGACACCCGCTCGGCCGAGCCCGGACCGCCGGGAGCGCGGCGTAGGGCGTGCCACGCGGTGAGCGCGGCGAGCACCAGCAGCACCGGGAACGCGACGGCCCACCAGAGCTGCCAGGTGGCACACCGGCCGGGCGAGCAGAAGCCCATCGCCAGCGGCGGCCCGAGGACCAGCGCGCCGTGCAGCCGGTCCGCCCAGTCCGCGGGAGCACCGGAGCCACCCGCGGCCAGCACCGCGGCCACCGGGTTGCGGCCGTGCCGGATGCTGTCGGTGAGCATCGGCGCCGCACCCAGCAGCAGCGCGCCGGCCAGCACCACCCCGGCCCGGCCGGCCAGCTCCCGCCGGCGCCGGGCCACGAGCAGCGCGCCGAGCGTCAGCACGTACGGCAGGATCAGCGGGTCCACCCAGAGCAGCACCCCGGAGACCAGCCCCCAGGCCGCCCAGCGGGGCAGCCGCGCGCCCGGCCCGGTCACGCAGAGCCCGACCGTGAGCAGCGCCAGCGCCGCACCGGCCGGGTTCAGCTCCGGATAGCCGCCACCGGCGATGAGCTGGTTCTTCACCACCCGGTCCGCGCCGAGCGCCAGCACGGCGACGACGAGCAGGGCGTACCAGCGGTCACCGCCGAGCCGCCGGGTCAGCCGCCACGACAGGAGCAGGAACAACGCGTACAGCGCCAGCGTGGGCAGCCGCAGCACGAGCACCGACGGCCCGGCGAGCGCGACCAGCGGTGCGGCCAGGTACGCCTCCAGCGTGCCCATGTACGCCTGGCCGTAGAACCAGACCGGGAAGCCGTCGCCGCGGGCGATGTGCAGGGCCGCCAGCCCCATCGTCGCCTCGTCGCTGTTCGTGGGCGGCACGTCGGCGAACAGCAGCGCCAGCCGGTAGCCCACCCCGGCGAACCCGACGAGCAGGGCGAGCAGGGTCGGCAACGGCAGCCGCCGGGGCGTACGAGGGCGCACCGATTCGCGTGGCTCCTCGCGTACCCCGGCGGTCATGCCTGTGATCATGGCATCCGGCGGGTGGCCGGCGGCGGGTGACGCGGTGGTCGGCCGGCCTCAGCCGGCGACGGTGACCTCCCGGCGGGCGTCGAGCGCCTGCTGGTAGAGGCGGCCCGCGCGGTACGACGAGCGGACCAGCGGACCACTCATCACGCCCGCGAAGCCGATCTCCTCGGCCTCCTCGCGCAGCTCGACGAACTCCTCCGGCTTGACCCAGCGGGTCACCGGGTGGTGCCGGGGGGAGGGGCGCAGGTACTGCGTGATGGTGATCAGCTCGCAGCCCGCCTCGTGCAGGTCGCGCAGCGCCTGCGACACCTCGGCGCGCTCCTCGCCCATGCCGAGGATCAGGTTGCTCTTGGTGACCAGGCCGTCGGCCCGCGCCTGGCGGATCACGTCCAGCGAACGCTCGTAGCGGAACGCCGGGCGGATCCGCTTGAAGATGCGCGGCACGGTCTCCACGTTGTGGGCCAGCACCTCGGGCCGCGAGCCGAAGACCTCGGCGAGCTGCTCGGGTACGGCGTTGAAGTCGGGGATGAGCAGCTCGACACCGCAGCCGGACTGAAGCGCGTGGATCTGCCGGACCGTCTCGGCGTAGAGCCAGGCACCGCCGTCGGGCAGGTCGTCGCGGGCGACACCGGTGATGGTCGCGTAGCGCAGACCCATCGCGGCGACCGACTCGGCGACGCGCCGCGGCTCGTCGGCGTCGAACTCGGCCGGCTTGCCGGTGTCGATCTGGCAGAAGTCGCAGCGCCGGGTGCACTGGTCACCACCGATGAGGAACGTGGCCTCCCGGTCCTCCCAGCACTCGTAGATGTTGGGGCAGCCGGCCTCCTGGCACACGGTGTGCAGCCCTTCGCGCGAGACGAGCCCGCGCAACTGGGTGTACTCCGGGCCCATCTTGGCCTTCACCTTGATCCACGGCGGCTTGCGCTCGATCGGCGTCTCGGCGTTGCGCGCCTCGATCCGCAGCATCCGCCGCCCCTCCGGGGCGACGGTCGCGGTGCGCGCTGGCTGCTCAGTCGTCGGCGCGGATTGCTCGATCGTCACAAAACCGAGCGTACGCCGGTCGGCGCCGGTCGATGAACGTGGGCGACGGCCGTCACGCCGGAATCGCTGTGACACCGGACACCAGGGGTGAAAAAACCCGGTCACAGTGTGGCGGGCGCGGTGCTAGCGTGCCGGGCAGAGCTGTGACGGAGCCGAGTAACGGTCCGATCCGCCAGTCGAGAGAGCCGCCGGTTGCTGCGAGGCGGTCTGGCGCCGGCCCGCGAAGACCCTCCCGAGCTGCGGGAAGAACAGCGCCTCGCGCCCAGTAGAGCCCGCCCGGCCGGCCCCGGTGAAAAGGCGACGAACGAGGCTCCCGCCCCGGCGGGGGCGAAGGTGTGGTGGCACCGCGAGGTTCCCGCTCGCCCACACCTCCCTGGGGATCGCGTTGCGATTGGTCAAGGAGGTAGTCGTCGTGCAACGCATCCTGTCCGCAGAACTCCCCGCCCGTGTGGGCGCCACCGTGCGACTCGCCGGCTGGGTCCACCGCCGCCGCCTGCTCAAGTCGGTGGCCTTCCTCATCGTCCGCGACGCCGCCGGGCTCGCCCAGGTGGTGGTCGCCGCGCCCGCTGTGCGGGAGCAGGTCGAGGCGCTCACCGAGGAGACGGTCGTCGAGGTGGTCGGCACGGTGGTGGCGAACCCCGCCGCGCCCGCCGGGGTCGAGGTCGTCGAGCCGACGGTACGTCCGCTCGGGCCGCCCGCCGTCCCGCCCCCGTTCGACCTGTACCGGCCGGTGCTCACCGCCGGCCTGCCCACTCAGCTCGACAACGCGCCGACGGCACTGCGGCACCCGAGCCGATCCGCCGCGCTGCGGATCTCGGCGGCGGCCGTGTCCGGCTTCCGGGCCACGCTCGACGGGCAGGGCTTCGTCGAGGTGCACACGCCGAAGGTGGTCGCGTCGTCCACCGAGAGCGGGGCGAACGTGTTCGCGCTGGACTGGTTCGGGCGGCCCGCCTACCTGGCCCAGTCGCCGCAGTTCTACAAGCAGCTCATGGTCGGTGTCTTCGAGCGGGTCTACGAGGTGGGGCCGGTGTTCCGCGCCGAGCCGCACGACACGGCGCGTCACCTGGCCCAGTACACGTCGCTCGACGTCGAGCTGGGATTCGTGGCCGACCACCGGGACGTGATGGCGGTGCTGCGGGGCACCCTGGCCGGGATGGTGGCGACCGTCGCCGACCGGACCGGCGGCGCGCTGGCCACGCTCGGCGTGACAGCGCCGGCGGTGCCGGCCGAGATCCCGGCGGTGCACTTCACCGACGCGCTGAAGATCGCCGGGGCACCGGCCGACGAACCCGACCTGGCACCGGCGCACGAGCGGGCGCTGGGGGAGTGGGCGCTCCGCGAGCACGGCAGCGACTTCCTCTTCGTGACCGGCTACCCGATGGCGAAGCGCCCCTTCTACACCCATCCGGACCCGGCCCGGCCCGCGTACTCGAACGGTTTCGACCTGCTGTTCCGGGGCGTGGAGCTGGTGACCGGCGGACAGCGGCTGCACCGGCACGCCGACTACCTGGCCGCCCTGGCGGCGCGGGGCGAGCCGGTCGAGCCGTACGCCGGGTACGTGGACGCGTTCCGGCACGGCATGCCGCCGCACGGCGGTTTCGCCATCGGGCTGGAGCGGTTCGTCGCGCGGCTGACCGGCGCGGCGAACGTCCGGGAGGTGACCGCCTTCCCGCGCGACCTGCACCGCCTCACGCCCTGACGGCGGCGAGCCGCGGCCCTCCGCAACCGACTCGGGTGACCACTGAGAGTGATGAGAGGGCGCGCAGGTCCGCGGTCACGCTCGGTGAGGTAGTGTCCGGGGTCGCTGAGATGCCCTTGGCGCCGAGGAACCTTGCTGAGCAGGGATTATGGCGAACGGCCGTCGGGCGGTAGGGAAGGGTGTCCGCGCACTTTGCTCTGCAGCCAATGACGCAACGTTCGACCGGTAGTAACCGTTGCGGATCCGGCTGCAGAGCAAAGTCGGCGGGAGGTCACATGCCGTGGACGCGTGCTTGTCACTCACCGTGACAAATGGTGAGGCGGTCCTGGGCGGGCGGCGATCCGGACCGGTCGGCCACCGCGCGCCGAGTGGATGCGCGGTGGCCGGGTGCCGGACCACGCGGACGGGCCAGGCGGGCGGCTCGGGCAGCGGGGCGAGGGGCGAGAGGCGAGAGGTAAGGGGCGGGGGCGAGGGGGAGGGGGGGAGGTGAGCAGTCAGGCCGGGCCGAGCAGGTCCCAGGGGTTGCCGGCGATGTCGCGGAAGACCGCGACCCGGCCGTACGGCTCGGTGCGGGGCGGCCGGACGAACTCGACGCCCGCGTCGACCATCCGCCGATACACCGCCTCGAAGTCGTCGACCTGAAGGAAGAAGCCCACCCGGCCGTGGGTCTGGTCGCCCACCGCGCCGGCCTGGTGCTCGCCGTCGGCGCGGGCCAGCAGCAGGCCGGTGCCGCCGCCCGGCGGGCGTACCACCACCCAGCGCTTGGGCCGGCCGTCGTTGGTCAGCGACGGGCTGTCCTCCGCCAGCTCGAATCCGAGCACCTCGGTGAAGAAGGCGATGGCCGGGTCGTACTCGGCCACGACGAGCGTGACCAGGTCGAGCCGCACCGGCCTCAGACCCGCGTCAGCGTCGGCAGGTGCCGCTCGACCACGGGCAGCACGTCGGCGACGGTGATCGTCCGGCCCAGCTCGGCGGTCAGCGAGGTGACCCCGGCGTCGCGGATGCCGCAGGGCACGATCCGGTCGAAGAAGCCCAGGTCGCAGTCGCAGTTGACGGAGAAGCCGTGCAGCGTGACGCCGCGCGCCACCCGGATGCCGATGGCGGCCACCTTGCGGGCCGGGCCCCGGTCGTCCTCCGGCACCCACACGCCGCTGCGTCCCTCGACCCGCCCGGCGTCCAGCCCGAACTCGGCGCAGACGTCGATCAGCAACTGCTCGGTGCGCCGGACGTACGCGACCACGTCGACCGGGTCGGGCAGCCGGACGATCGGGTAGCCGACGAGCTGCCCCGGGCCGTGCCAGGTGATCTTGCCGCCGCGGTCCACGTCCACCACCGGCGTGCCGTCCATCGGCCGGTCCCACGGCTCGGTGCGCTTGCCGGCGGTGTAGACGCTGGGATGCTCCAGCAGGAGCACGGTGTCGCCCTGCTCGCCGGCCACCACCGCCTCGTGCAGCCGGCGCTGCTCGTCCCAGGCAGCCTGGTAGTCGAGCAGGCCGGCGCGGACGGCGGTCAGCCCGGAAGTCGTCACGCTCACCCGTCCAGCCTAGTCCCGCCCTCCGGGAACCGGACCCGTGAGCCTCGTCGCCATCGCGCCCCGGCGACGATCAGGCCGGCACCCGCCACAGCCAGACGTCCTCCACCCGCTCGGGCGGGCCGAGCAGCGCGGTGGCGGTGCGCCGCAGCGCCTCCTCGTCGACGTCGAACTTGGCGCCGTGCACCCGGTCCGGCAGCACCACCGCCTGGACGCCCCAGTAGCGCAGATCCGCCCGGGACTCGCGGATGCTGCCGTCGGTGATGATCGGCACCAGCCCGGTCCGGCCGGCCTGGTCCATCAGCGAGTCGAAGGTGCGCGGCACCGGGCCGATCCGGCCCCGGCCCTCCGGGCCGCCCGGCCCGAGGAAGAACCCGGACGGGATCCGGAACTCGCCCTGCCGGTTCGCCAGCGCGTACGCCTGCCAGCGCTGCCCGTCCGGGTAGACGTCGACGGTCAGCGGCAGCGGGGTCAGCACCCCGTCGGGCGGGACGTAGCGCTGCCAGGCGCCACTGGTGATGAACTGCGGAATCGGCTCGCGGACGCTGGTCAACAGCGGGGTGGGCACCAGTGGCAGCAGCGCGGCGACGAAGCCGAGCGCCCAGGCGAGCCCGCTCGCCCGGTGCCGGGGCGGCCGGGCGCGCAGCGTGTCGATCGCGTACGCCAGCAGCAGGCCGACGACCGGCGCGACCACGAGCGCCAGCCGGGACGGCAGCGCCGCGTTGATCACCGGCAGGTTGTCCAGCACCCCGAACGGCAACGTCTGGTCGAAGCGGCGGCCGTTCCATTTCACCGTCGGCCCCCACGACAGCACCGAGAAGACCACGGCGGTCACCCCGAGCGCCGCGAGCGTGGCCCGGAACGCCCGGTCCGCGCGCCACCACAGCAGCGCGAAGCAGGCGACCGCGAGCAGGAGCAGCGGTACGCCGAAGAACGAGTTCTCCTCCGTTGGGTTTGGTGCCAGCGAGGTGCCCCACCCGGCCCAGCCGGCCAGCGACCGGCGCGGGTACGACCCGTACGCGGCGATGTCCTCGGAGTGGATCAGCGGGTCGAACCCGGTGCCGTGGAACCGTTGCGGCCCGAGGAAGTGCAGCCAGAGCGGGTACGCCAGCAGCACCCCGGCGACCAGCGCGGTCACGCCCAGCCCGGCCGCCATCCGGGGCAGCGCGGCACGCACCTCGGACCGGCGGGCCGGGTGCAGCGCCCACACCGCGAGGAACACACCGAGCGCCAGCGCGGTGAAGAAGAGCCCCTCGGCGGCGATCGAGAACGCGACAGCGACCAGCAGGCCGAGCACGATCCCGCCGGTGACCGCCCGGCCCGGGCGGCGCAGCCGGAACACGCCCCAGATCAGCAGCGGCACCAGCCATCCGGCGGTCCAGTTCAGGTGCGCGTTCGCATGCGACACCATCGCCGGGCAGAAGGCGATGAACAACGCCCCCACACCGGCGGCCAGCCGGCTGCGCACCAGGTGCCGGCTGAGCAGCCAGTACCAGGCCACCGCCGTCGCGGCCAGGTTCAGCGTGAGGATCACCAGGAACGTCGCGGGCGGCCCGATCAGGTACGTCAGCGGCGCGAAGACCGCCGCGTACACGGTGATCGAGGTGTTGACCGCGAGGTTCACCCCGTCCGGGACGTTGATCAACGTGGTGAACAGCGGGTTCTGCCCGTGCGTCAGCGCGTGCCCGCCGAACGCCAGCAGCCACTCGAACAGCGCCTGGTCGCTGGAGTTGACGGTGATCGCGCGGCTGTTGGGATCCCGCCACAGGCCACTCGTCACCCAGAGGGCCAGGGCCAGCGCGGCGAGCGTGACCAGCAGGTCGGCGCGCCGGTCGCGGACGCGCGTCGGCGCCGGGCCGGCGGCCGGGGACGGGGAGGAGGGCACGCAGCGGACGTTACCAACCGGACCTGGGCAGACCGCCCGGACACGGAACTCGCCGCACACTTCGGTGGTCGTGAATGTGTGAGTGGCGGCCATTCCGGTGTGACGAAACGCGGCCGTAACGTCGCGGCAACCCGAAGGTGACTCAGTTCACATTCCACGATCGGGAGGTTCCCGTGCCCCGCTCCTCATCCCTCATCGCCCGCGTCGCCGGGGCGGCGGCCGGGGTCGTGCTGGCCGCGGCCACCGCGCTGGTCGCCGCCCTTCCCGCCCAGGCCGCCTCGCTGACCCAGGTCACCGGGTTCGGCTCCAACCCCGGCAACCTGGCCATGTACGCGTACCGCCCGGACGGCCTGCCCGCCGGCGCGCCCGCCGTGGTGCTGCTGCACGGCTGCGTGCAGAACGCCTCGACGTACGTCGCCAACTCCGGCTGGCAGAAGTACGCCGACCAGTGGAAGTTCACGCTCATCGCGCCGCAGCAGCCCAGCGGCAACAACGCCAACTCCTGCTTCAACTGGTTCGAGACCGGCGACACCGCCCGCGGCCAGGGCGAGGCGCTGTCGATCAAGCAGATGGTCGACTACGCCAAGAACACCTACGGCACCGACGGCGCCCGCGTCTACGTCAGCGGCCTCTCCGCCGGCGGGGCGATGAGCGCGGCCATGCTCGCCGCCTACCCGGACGTCTTCGCCGCCGGCTCGATCATCGCCGGCATCCCGTACCGCTGCGCCACCAGCACGGTCACCGCGTTCAGCTGCATGAACCCGGGCGTGGACAAGACCCCGGCGCAGTGGGGCGACCTGGTCCGCGGCGCGTACGCCGGCTACTCCGGCAAGCGCCCGCGGGTCGCGATCTGGCACGGCACCAGCGACACCACGGTGGCGACCGCGAACGCCGTCGAGTCGCGGGACCAGTGGACCAACGTGCTGGGCGTCTCGACCACCCCGACCAGCACGTCCACGCTGCCGGCCGGGACGAGCCTGGAGGTATACGGCAGCGACCAGGTCCGCCTCTACCGGGTCTCCGGGATGGGCCACGGCACCCCCGTCGACCCGGGTTCCGGCGCGGACCAGTGCGGCACCGCCGGGGCGTACTTCCTCGACACCATCTGTTCGACGTACCGGGACGCGGTCTTCTTCGGGCTCGGCGGTGGCGGCGCCTCGCCGAGCCCGACCCCGACGGCGACCGCGTCGCCCACCCCGACCGCGTCGCCGACCGCCTCGCCCTCGCCGACCGGCGCGCCGGTCTGCGTCACCGCCAGCAACTACGCGCACGTGGTGGCCGGGCGGGCCTACCAGTCCGGCGGGTACGCCTACGCGCTCGGCAGCGGGCAGCGGATGGGCCTCTACAACACCTTCTACACGAGCACGCTGAAGCAGACCGGGCCCGCGTACTGGGTGATCGGCTGCTGATCCGCCGCGTCGCGCCGCCCTCGCTCACTCGTCGAGGGCGGCGCGCAGCGCGCCCGGCAGGTCCGGGTGCGTCCAGGAGAAGCCGGCCTTGTCGAGCACACCGGGCAGCACCCGCGCGCTGGTGAGCGCCTCCTGCGCGAAACCGCCGAGCGCGACCTTCAGCGCCAGCGCCGGAATCGGCATGATCGCGGGGCGGTGCAGTTGCCGGGCCAGCTCCCGGGTGAACTCGGCGTTGGTGACCGGAGCCGGACCGACCACGTTCACCGGGCCGGCCACGTCGTCGCGGGACAGCAGGAACCGCGCGGCGTCGAGCCAGTCCCGCATCGAGATCCACGGCAGCCACTGCCGCCCGTTGCCCAGCTTGCCGCCGACGCCGAGCCGGAACGGCAGCAGCTGCGGCTTGAGCAGGCCGCCGTCGCGGTGCAGCGGCAGTCCGGTACGCAGGCGTACCACCCGTACGCCGGCGTCCTCGGCCGGGCGGGTCGCGGCCTCCCAGACCCGGCAGACGTCGGCGAGGAACCCCTCACCGGCCGGCGCCTCCTCGGTCACCGTCCGGTCGCCGGTGTTGCCGTACCAGCCGACGGCGGAGGAGTTCAGCAGCGCCGCGGGCCGGTCGGCGGCGGGCAGGCCGGCGATCGTGATGGCGAGCGTGGTGGTGCTGTCCACCCGGCTGGTCCGGATCAGCTTCCGGTACTCGTCGTTCCAGCGCTTGTCGCCCACCCCGGCACCGGCCAGGTTCACCACCACGTCGGCGTCGGCGACGCACTGCGGGTCGAGCTGCGCGGCGGACGGGTTCCACTGCCGTTCGACGGGAGTGCGCGGCGGACGGCGGACCAGGCGGGTGACCTGGTGGCCGTCCGCGGTGAGGCAGTCGACCAGTCGGGTGCCGAGGAAACCGGACGCGCCGGCCATGAGGATCCGCATGCTCACATCTTCGAGTACGGAACGCGATTCGGATGCCTTGAGCGAAATCACTCACTCGTCACGCCCCCGGTCAGGCGTCGGCCGGGGCGGTACGCAGATCGGCGAGCAGGCGTTCCACCTCGGCGAACGCGTCCTGCGGCAGCGGCCCGTACGCCAGCGCGCCGAGGTTCTCCTCGGCCTGCGCGACGGTCCGGCAGCCGGGGATGGGCAGGGTGTGCGGACTGCGGGCGAGCAGCCAGCCCAGCGCGCCCTGGGCGAGGGTGCGGCCGTCGGCGGTCAGCGCCTCGCGGACCCGGGCCACCCGCTGCGCCCACTCGGCGCGCGGTACACCGCCGGCGAACCAGTCCAGCCACTCCGGGGCCGCACCGCGCACGTCGTCGTCGCCCCGGGCGGCCGGTGCGTCCTGGTACTTCGCGGTGAGCAGGCCCATCGCCAGCGGCCCCCGGTTCAGGGCGGCCAGGTCGAACTCCGCGCAGACCGCGAGCATGGCCGCGTTGTCCCGCAGCACCGACTGGTCGTGCTGGATCGCCGCGCAGTGCGTTCCGGCCTCGGCGAAGGCGCGCGCCGAGGCGGGGTCGTCGGTGCTCCAGCCGTACGCCCGGATCTTGCCCTGGGCGACCAGGTCCTCCAGCGTGCCGAGGAGGTCCAGTGCCTGCGGCACCGGCAGGCCGCCCAGGTGGAGCTGGTACAGGTCGACGTGGTCGGTGCCGAGCCGGCGAAGCGAACCCTCCAGGCTGCGCCGGGCGTAGTCCGTCGTGGCGTCCTCGCCCAGGGCCTGCCGGGTCGCCTCGTCAGTGGGGTAGCCGAACTTGGTGGCGATGACCGCCGCGTCGCGGCGGCCGGCCAGCGCGCGCCCGAGCACCCGCTCGCTGTGCCCGGCGCCGTAGTTGCTGGAGGTGTCGAACAGCGTCGCGCCCAGCTCCAGGGCCCGGTGGACGGTACGCACCGACTCGTCGTCGTCCACCTCGCCCCAGCCGAGCGGTTGGGCGCCGTCCCAGAGCGGTCCGCCGATCGCCCAGCAGCCCATGCCGATCGCGCTGACCTCGATGCCGCTGCGGCCCAGCCGTCGTGTCGTCGTCATGCGCACAGTGTTCACTTTCGAGTGTGCTCGAAGTCCAGCTCTTTTCCCGCCAGCCGGGGCAGGAGCGGGGCGAGCGCGTCGACGGCCCCGGCGCGTACCACGAAGCGGGTGACGCCCCAGCGGCGCTCGTGCCCGGCCACCGCCGCGACGATCTCGTCGGGCGTCCCGGCCAGCACGAACGGGGTGGCCAGCACCTCCGCCGGGGTGAGCCCGGTCTCGGCGGCCGTCCCGGCGGCGGCCGCCTCCGCGTCGTCGGAGACCGCGACGTGCTGGACGAGCGCCTCCAGGACCGGCGGGGTGTCCCGGCCGGCGGCGCCGGCCGCCACGCACGCGAGCTGCGCCTCGATCTGGTCGGCCCGCCACCGGACGGTGTGCTGGTGGCCGTCGGGCAGGGTACGGCCCAGGCCGGCCAGGCCGACCACGTCGGCGTGCCTCCCGGCCCAGCGCAGCAACGTCGAGTTGGACGTGCCCACGGTCAGCGGGATCCGGTCCTGGACCGGCCGGGGTGCCTTGAGGCGGGCGGCGTGCGAGGTCAGCTCCCCGGTGTCCACAGTGACCTCGTCGCCGGCCAGCAGCGCCCGTACCGCCTCGGTCACCGCGACGCAGCGGCGGACCCGGCCGGCGACGTCCGGGCGCTCGCGCCCGACGGCCCGCCACTCGGCCGGCGTGTGGCCCGCGCCGACGCCGAACCGGGCCCGCCCGCCGGAGACCACGTCGAGGGTGGCCACGTCGGCGGCGAGCAGGATCGGCTCACGGACGCCGGCGTTGGAGACGTACGAGCCGAGGCCCAGCGTGCTGGTCACGGCCGCCGCGGCGGCCAGCGCGACGAACGGTGACGCGCAGTCGCCGGGGTGGTCGGCCGCGAACAGCGCGTCGAAGCCGGCCGCCTCGACGGTACGGGCCAGCTCGGTCCAGCTCGCCGCGTCGGTGGGTTGGGCCTGTACGGAGAAGGTCGCCATCGGCCCAGCATCGGCGCGCACGCAGCGGTGGGCCACCCCGTACGCGCCGATTCTGCCGACGGCCGAACGTCACGTCACGTCGAGGCGGGCCAGGTCGGCGGGGGAGCGGCGCAGCGTGGCGGCGGGCAGGTGGTTCACCCGTTCTCGCCGCGGTCCTCGGGCTGCTCGTGCCAGCGGGCCCGCCAGGCCGCCTCGTGCGCCTCGTGGCTGGTGCGCTCCTCGAAGACCAGCTTGCGCAGCGCCTGCCGGCCCTCCGCGAAGACGATCACCTCGGCGGCCACCATACCGACGGTGATCGTGGTCAGGATGCCCAGCGCGGCCAGCCCCGGCACCCGCTCCGCGACCGGGATGGTCACGCCGAGCAGCAGCACCGCGCCGACCCGGGTCCAGCTCACCGTGCGCAGCGTGCGGAGCTGGAACAGCATGTTGCCGCAGAGGTAGCAGATGACGCCGCCGAACAGCAGCGGCACGCCCGGGCCGTGTGCCGGTTCGCTCGGCGGCACGTTCGGGTCGGCGATCCCGTGCACGATCGTCTCGGCGCCGAGTGCGAACAGGATGATGCCCGCGATCATCGGCAGGAACAGGTACGCGTACGCGTCCCGGGCCATCGCCACCCGCGGGCCGTCCTGGGCGGCGTGCAGGGCGATGCGGGCGGCCGGCCCGACCATGTCGTAGTGCGCCCACCAGAGCGCGGCGGTGAAGAAGATGCCGAGCACCGCCGCCGCCACGGCCGGCCAGGTGGGCGGCTGGCCGAGCAGGTTGCTGCCCACGCCGACGGAGATGACCGACTCGCCCAGCGCGATGATCAGGATGAGGTCGTACCGCTCGGTCCAGTGTTCGGCGGACGAGACGCCCCAGCCCCAGGTGCCGGCGAGTATGCCGGTGCCGTACTGGAGCAGGATGACGCCGGCCCAGAGCACGTCGCGGAGCACCGAGGCCGAGAACAAATCGTCGATCCTCGGCGGCAGCAGCGCGGCGACCAGCAGCAGCGCGGTGCTGCCGATCACCTCGGGGGCGAACCGGATCAGTTGCCGGCGCTCGTTCGGGCTGTCCCGGACGGCGTGCCGGTAGAGCAGCAGGTGCACCAGCCGCAGGACGGTGTAGCTGAGCGCCGCGACCATCGGCCCGGCCTCGTTGCCGCGCGGGTCGCGGAACGCGTGCGGCAGGGACAGCGCGAACGTGAACAGCGCTGCCATGCCGACTGTCATGAGCACCGGGACGAAGCCCTCGCCGAGGCGTACCCGGGTGGCGACCACGCTGTGCACCACCCACGACCACCAGAGCACGGCGAGGACCAGCAGCGCGTGCAGCAGCGCCCCGCCGGTCACCTGGAGGGCGGTGGCCCGGGTGATGATGAAGAACGAGAAGACGAAGACCAGGTCGAAGAAGATCTCGAACCGGTCGACCCGGGCGCCCGGGGCCACCGGCACGGCCGGCCCCAGGCGTCCCCGCCACCCGTACGAGCCCACCGGCCGAGTCTGTCAGCGCCGGTCCGGGCCGCGGGCCGATTCCGGTCAGCCGGGCCGGTGACGCAACCCGTCCATCAGCAGGTCGAGCAGGCGTCCGGCCTGGGCACGCTGGTCCGGCTCGCCCGCCACCAGGGAGACCCCGCTGAGGCTGGCGAGCACGTCGGCGGCGGCCACGTCGGTGCGTACGACGCCTGCGGCGGCGCCCGCCGCGAGCAGCTCGCCGAGCGCGGCGAGCAGGCGGTCGCGGCTCTGCGCGTACGGGTTGGCGCCGGAGGCGATGACCAGCCGCAGCGCGTCGGCCATGCCGCGCTTGGTGGCGAGGTAGTCGACGAACCGGTCCATCCACGAGCGCAGCGCCGCGTCGGCGGGCTGGGCCGCGAGCAGCGCCGGGGCGGCGTCGCAGAGCTTCTCCAGCTCGTTGCGGTACGCCGCCTCGATCAGCGCCTCCCGGCTGGGGAAGTGGCGGTAGAGCGTGCCGATGCCGACGCCGGCCTCCTTGGCGACCCGGTCCAGCGTTACCTCCGGGCCGTCCTGGGAAAACGCCTGGACCGCGGCGTCCAGCAGCCGCTGCCGGTTGCGCAGCGCGTCCGCGCGCAGCGGTCGGTCGGGCACGGGTCCTCCTCCCTCGGCCGGGTCGCCGGTCCGGCACCCGTGGTAACCGGAGCCTCCTCCGGTTATGCTGGTGGAGTAACGGAGGATCCTCCGCTTCTCATCGTAGCGGGCGGACATCGGTCCGCGTCGCCGTCGACAAGGATGGACCATGACAACCCCGACACCAGTCACCACCCCGTTCTCCGCCGAGACCACAGCCCTGGAGGTGGTCCGCGACCTGGACCTGACCGGCCGGCGGGCCGTCGTCACCGGCGGCGCCTCCGGGATCGGCGTGGAGACCGCCCGCGCGCTCGCCGCCGCCGGAACGGACGTCACCCTCGCCGTACGCAACACCGAGGCCGGGCAGCGCGCCGCCGACGACATCACCGGCACCACCGGCAACGACCGGATCCTGGTCGCCCCGCTCGACCTCGCCGACCTCGCCTCGGTGGCCGCGTTCGTCCGTACCTGGGACGGGCCGCTGCACATGCTCGTCGACAACGCCGGCATCATGGCCTCGCCCGAGATGCGCACCGAGCAGGGCTGGGAGATGCAGTTCGCGACCAACCACCTCGGGCACTTCGCGCTCGCCACCGGGCTGCGCCCGGCGCTGGCCGCGGCCGACGGCGCGCGGATCGTCTCGGTCAGCTCGGCCGCCCACCTGCGCTCACCGGTGGTGTTCTCCGACATCCACTTCCGGCAGCGGCCGTACGACCCGTGGCTGGCGTACGGGCAGTCCAAGACCGCGAACGTGCTGTTCGCGGTGGAGGCGACCCGCCGCTGGGCCGACGACGGCATCTACAGCAACGCGCTGATGCCCGGCGCGATCCGGACCAACCTCCAGCGCTACATCACCGAGGAGGAGCTGGACCGGATGCGCGCGCAGAGCGGCGGCGGCGCGGCCTCGTTCAAGACCCCGGAGCAGGGCGCGGCGACCTCGGTGCTGGTCGCCACCTCACCGCTGCTCGACGGGATCGGCGGCCGGTACTTCGAGGACTGCCAGGAGGCCGGCCCGAACCAGCCGGGTACGCGCACCGGCTGGGCCTCGTACGCCTGCGATCCGGAGGCCGCCGAGCAGCTCTGGACCGTATCCGAGGAGCACCTGCGCGGCTGATCCCGCGGAAACGACGAAGGGGGCGCGCGGCATGTCGCCGCGCGCCCCCTCGCCGTCTCGGATCTACAGACCCAGCTCGGCCTCGAAGTTGCCGCCCTCCAGCCGCTCCTTCACCGCGGTGAGGAAGCGGGCCGCGTCGGCGCCGTCGATCAGCCGGTGGTCGTACGACATGGCCAGGTAGACCATCGACCGGATCGCGACGACCTCACCCAGCTCCGGGTCGTTGACCACGACCGGGCGCTTCACCACGGCACCCGTGCCGAGCATCGCCGACTGCGGCGACGGCACGATCGGGGTGTCGAACAGCGCGCCCCGGCTGCCGGTGTTGGTGAGCGTGAACGTCGCCCCGGCCATCTCGTCCGGGGTGATCTTGTTGGCCCGGGTGCGCTCGGCCAGGTCGGCGATCCGCTTGGCGATGCCGCCCATGTTGAGGTCACCGGCGTTGTGGATGACCGGCACGAGCAGCCCGCGCTCGGTGTCCACCGCGATGCCGAGGTGCTCGGCGGCCGGGTAGGTGATCGTCCCGCCGTCCAGGTCCATGCTGGCCTGGATGATCGGGTACGTCTGGAGCGCCTCGATCGCGGCCAGCGCGAAGAACGGCAGGAAGGACAGCTTCACGCCGTGCTTGGCCTGGAACGAGTCCTTGGCCCGCGCCCGCAGCTTGGCGACCTTGGTGACGTCGACCTCGACGACGGTGGTCAGCTGCGCCGTCTCGTGCAGCGACTGCTGCATCCGCTTGGCGATGGTGGCCCGGATCCGCGGCAGCTTCTCCGTGGTGCCCCGCTTGGCGCTCGGCTCCGGCTTGGCGGCCGGCTTGGCCGGGGCCTCGGCCTTGGCGGCCGGCGCGGCGGCGGCCGGCGCAGGCTTGGCGGCCTTCGCCTTCTCGGCCGCCTCCAGCACGTCCTGCTTGCGGATGCGGCCACCCACGCCGGTGCCCTTGATCGAGCCCAGGTCCACGCCGTGCTCGGCGGCGAGCTTGCGGACCAGCGGCGTCACGTACCCGGCGGCGTCCTCGCCGTACTCGGCCGGGACGCTCGGGCGCTGCGTGGCGGCCGGCGCGGCCGGCTGGGCCGCCGCCTCGGCCTTGGCCGGCTGCGCGGCCTGCTCCGCCTCGGCGGCCGGCTCGTTGTAGGACGCGCCCGGCGTGGGCTCCTCGACCTTCGGCTCCGGCTTCGGCTCGGGCTTGGCCTCGGCCTTGGGCTCCGGCTTGGGCTCGGGCTTCGGCTCCGGCTTGGGCTCGGGCTTCGGCTCCGCCTTCGCGGGCGCGGCGCCGGCCACCCCGACGATCGCCAGCACGGCGCCGACGTCGGCGGTCTCGTCCTCGGCGACCTTGATCTCCTGCAGCGTCCCGGCGACCGGCGACGGGATCTCGGTGTCGACCTTGTCGGTGGAGACCTCCAGCAGGGGCTCGTCCACCTCGACGGTCTCGCCGACCTGCTTGAGCCAGCGGGTGACGGTGCCCTCGGTGACGCTCTCGCCCAGGGCCGGCATGGTCACCGGCGTGCCCTCGCCCGACGGCGCGGCGGGCTGGGCCGGCTCCTCGACGGCCGGCTGCTCGGCCTCGGCGCCCGGCTCGGCGGCGGCCTGCTCGGCCTGCTGCTCCGGCTCGGGGCCGGTGCCCTCGGCGGCGGCCGTCGGCTCGGTGGCCGGCTCGGCCTCCTCGGTGGGAGCCGCGCCCGCGTCCTCGCCCTCGCCGGCGATGACCGCCAGCTCGCTGCCGACCTCGGCGGTCTCGTCCTCGCCGACCACGATCCGGCTCAGCACGCCCGCCGCGGGGGACGGGATCTCGGTGTCAACCTTGTCGGTCGACACCTCGAGCAGGGGCTCGTCGACCTCGACGGTGTCACCCTCCTGCTTGAGCCAGCGGGTGACGGTGCCCTCGGTGACGCTCTCGCCGAGCCGGGGCATGGTGACCGATACCGGCATGTTCTCCAGACTCCTTCATTCCCCTGGTGGGATCATCGCCCGTCGCCGGACGCCGCGGTTGTCGTGTCAGGCGTGCGCGTGCAGCGGCTTGCCGGCCAGGGCCAGGTGCGCCTCGCCCAGAGCCTCGTTCTGCGTCGGGTGGGCGTGCACGAGCTGCGCCACCTCGGCCGGGTACGCCTCCCAGTTGTAGATGAGCTGCGCCTCGCCGATCAGCTCACCGACCCGGGCGCCGACCATGTGCACGCCGACCACCGGGCCGTCGTCCACCCGGACCAGCTTCACGTGGCCGGCGGTCTTGAGGATCTGGCTCTTGCCGTTGCCGCCCAGGTTGTAGTTGTAGGTCTTGATCTTGTCGGCGCCGTACTGCTCCTTGGCCTTCGCCTCGGTCAGGCCGACCGACGCCAGCTCCGGATCGCAGTAGGTGACGCGCGGGATGCCGGCCTCGTCGATCACGGCCGGGGTCTTCCCGGCGATCTCCTCGGCGACGAAGATGCCCTGCTGGAAGCCGCGGTGCGCGAGCTGGAGGCCGGGCACGATGTCGCCGACCGCGTAGACGTTCGGCACGCTGGTGCGCAGCCGCTCGTCGGTCAGCACGTAGCCGCGGTCCATCTTGACGCCCTGCTCCTCGTAGCCGAGGCCGGCGGTGTTCGGGCCGCGGCCCACGGCGACCAGCAGCAGCTCGGCCTCGACCGTGTCGCCGCCGGAGATGGTCAGCTTCACGCCCTTGTCGGTCTTCTCGACGTTCTCGAACGGCTTGCCGACCTTGAAGTTGATCTTCCGCTTGCGGAACGCCCGCTCCAGCGCCTTCGACGACTCCTCGTCCTCGGCGGCGACCAGGCGGGGCAGCGCCTCGACGATGGTCACGTCCACGCCGAAGGACTTCCAGACGCTGGCGAACTCGACGCCGATCACGCCGCCGCCGAGCACGATGGCCGACGACGGGATCCGGTCCAGCGTCAGCGCGTGGTCGCTGGTGATGATCCGCTCGCCGTCGACGTCCAGGCCGGGCAGGCTCTTGGCGTACGACCCGGAGGCCAGCACGACGTTGCGGCCGGTGTAGCGCTTGCCGTCCACCTCGACGACGTTCTTGCCGACCAGCTTGCCGGCGCCCGCCACGAAGGTGATCTTCTTGCTGCTGCCCACCAGGCCCTGGAGGCCCTTGTACAGGCGGGAGATCACGCCGTCCTTGTACGAGTTGACCGCCGTGATGTCGATGCCGACCAGTTCGGCCTTCACGCCGAACTGCTCGGACTCGCGGGTCTGGTCGGCGATCTCGGCGGCGTGCAGCAGCGCCTTGGTCGGGATGCACCCGTTGTGCAGGCAGGTCCCGCCCAGCTTGCCCTTCTCGATGAGCGCGACGGAGAGGTCCAGCTGGGCGGCACGCAGCGCCGCCGCGTAGCCGCCGCTACCACCTCCGAGGATGACGATGTCGAAGGTCGTGTCGTTCGGCTCGCTCACATCCAACTCCCAGGTCGCGTCACTGCATCGGGGGTTACGGCGGAGTAACAGGCACACCCCACCTCGGTCATCTTGTCACCACCACGGACCGGGCGCGTACCGAGGTGCCCAACGACACGTCGGTGACACGTACCCTTGGCACCGTTCTCGATGACCGCGGTGGGGAGGAGTGGATTCGGTGGGCCTGTTCCGACGACGCAAGCGGGCGGCCCCGGCGAGCCGCGACCGCGCCGCCGACCGTGCCGATCTGGACCATCTGGAGAACTTCGTCCGGACCCGCAAGGGCGTCGAGGCGTACATCGAGCCCCGCACGACTGTCACCGAGACCACGATCATGCTGATCGCCGACGACGGCGAGTGGACCCGGCGGCGCGTCGGCGGGCCGGACGAGGCCCGCCGCTGGGCGCACCGGATCGCCATCCCGATCTACGACGTGCGGCTGATGGGCTACCCCCAGCGGATGCGCGACTACAACGAGCGCCGCAAGCGCCGCCCCGAGCTGTACTGAGACCACGCGAAAGGGGCCTCCGGCGACGCCGGAGGCCCCTCGTCGTACGCGTCGGTCAGCCGTTGGCGGCGACGTCCTCGACCAGGTGCACGAGCGTACGCACCGGCACGCCGGTGCCGCCCTTGGTCCAGTAGCCGGTCGCCTCGCCCGAGTGGTAGCCCGGACCGGCGATGTCGATGTGCGCCCACGCCACGTCGTCGGTGACGAACTCGCGCAGGAACACCCCGCCCTGGAGCATGTGCCCGGCCCGGTCCATCCCGGCGTTGACCTGCGAGATGTCCGCGACGTCGGACTCCATGCCCTTGCGCACGTCGTCCGGCAGCGGCATCGGCCACGCCGGCTCGCCGGTCGCGTCACCGGCCACCCGCACCCGCTCGCACAGCTCCGGGGTGCCCATCACACCGGCGATCCGCTTGCCCAGCGCGATCACCTGCCCGCCGGTCAGCGTGGAGGTCTCGAACAGGTAGTCCGCGCCGTCCTCGCAGGCCCGGGCGAGGGCGTCGGCCAGCACCATCCGGCCCTCGGCGTCGGTGTTGAGCACCTCCACCTTCTTGCCGTTGTACATGCTGATCACGTCGCCCGGCCGGTAGCTGGTGCCCGACGGCATGTTCTCCGCCATCGGCAGGTAACCGGTGACGGACACCGACGGCTTGAGCGCCGCGACCGCCAGCATGGCCGCGCCGACCGCCGCCGCGCCGGCCATGTCCGACTTCATCTCCCACATGCCCTGCGCCGGCTTGATCGAGATGCCGCCGGTGTCGAACGTGATGCCCTTGCCGACCAGCGCGACCCGCTTGCCGTTGCCGCCACCGTCCGGCGTGTAGGTGAGCTTCACCAGCCGCGGCGGGGCCTCGGAGCCCTGGCCGACGGCGAGGATGCCGCCGTAGCCACCGGCCGCCAGCGCCGCCTCGTCCAGCACCTCGACCTCCAGCCCCGCCTCGCGGGCGGCGGCGGAGACGACGTCGGCGAACGCCGGGGGACGCAGCTCGTTCGGCGCCGTGTTGACCCAGTCCCGGCTGGTCCGCACCGCACCGGCCACCGCCTGCGCCCGCGCGATCTCGGACCGGGCGGTCGCGTCGGCCGCGTCCGGCACCGCCACCAGCACCTCGGCCACCGGCTCACGCCGGCCCGGCTGCGGCTTGGTCTTGTAGCCGGCGAACCGGTAGCCGCCCAGCAGCGCGCCCTCGGCGACCGCGCGCAGCGCGGCCGGGGCGTCGGCGTCGTCGGGCAGCGGCAGGGCCAGGGCGACGCGCGGGGCGCCGGCCAGCGCCCGCACCGCGGCGCCGGCGGCCCGGCGCAGCGACTCCGGGGCCGGAGCGGCGCCCGAAGGCTCCGGGCCGAGGCCGACGGCCACGACCAGCGGCGCGGTCACGGTGCCCAGCGTGGCCAGCTTGATCACCTCGCCCGGGCCACCGGTCGCGCCGAGCAGGGCCAGCGTCTCGGTCAGCTTTCCGTCGAACGCGGCGGCGATGCTCTCCCCGCCGGTGGCCAGCAGCAGGGCGTGGTCGGGTGCGCCGCTGCCCGGCTCGGTGGTCTGGCTGTGCACGCCGATCACGATCGCGTCGACGGCGAGTTCGGCGGGGTCGGTGTCGACCAGGCTGAGGGTGGTGCGGGGCGATGTCACGAAAGCTACTCCGGGCGGGCCGGGCCGGCCGCGTCGTCGCGTACCGGCGATGAAGGTGTCTCCGGCGGCAACCTACCCGCCGGGAGGCGTGGCTGTCCCGCCGATGCGTGCCGGTGGGATCCCGCCGATGCTAACCACAGCGGTCCGGGCCGGTAAGTTGCCACCCATGACCGAGGTGACCTCCGACGCTGCCGAGACCCGGCTGCGCCGCTCCCCGCTGCACGAGCGGCACACCGCGCTCGGCGCGAAGTTCGCCCCCTTCGGGGGCTGGCAGATGCCGCTGGAGTACGCCGGTGGCGGCGTGCTCAAGGAGCACACGGCCGTCCGCGAGGGCGTCGGCGTGTTCGACGTCTCGCACCTGGGCAAGATCCGGGTCACCGGGCCGGGCGCGGCGGACTTCGTCAACGCCTGCCTCACCAACGACCTCGGCCGGATCGCGCCCGGCCAGGCGCAGTACACGCTCTGCTGCGACGACGCCACCGGCGGCGTGGTGGACGACATCATCGCCTACCTGCACGGCGACGACCACGTCTTCCTGGTGCCCAACGCGGCCAACACCGCCGAGGTCGCCCGCCGGCTGCGCGCCGCCGCGCCCGCGGGCGTCACAGTCACCGACGGGCACGAGGCGTACGCGGTGCTCGCGGTCCAGGGCCCGCGCTCGGCGGAGCTGCTGGGTGGGCTCGGCCTGCCCACCGGGCACGACTACATGAGCTTCTCCACCGCCACGCTCGACGGGGTGGAGCTGACCGTGTGCCGCACCGGCTACACCGGCGAGCTGGGCTACGAGCTGGTCGTCGCGTCCGAGCACGCGGTCGCCGTCTGGGACGCGATCTTCGCCGCGGCCGACGACGTGCGCGCCTGCGGCCTGGCCGCCCGGGACACGCTGCGCACCGAGATGGGCTACCCGCTGCACGGGCAGGACCTGTCCCCGGAGATCACCCCGGTGCAGGGCCGCTCCGGCTGGGCGGTGGGCTGGGACAAGGCGGCGTTCTGGGGCCGGGACGCGCTGCGCGCCGAGAAGGCCACCGGCCCGGCCCGTACGCTGCGCGGCCTCACCGCCGTCGACCGGGCCATCCCGCGCCCCGGCATGGCCGTGTACGCGGGCGACCGGCAGGTCGGCACGATCACCAGCGGCACGTTCAGCCCGACGCTCAAGCAGGGCGTCGCGCTGGCGCTGGTCGACACCGACCCGAAGCTGCCCGACGGCGAGGAGCTGGAGGTGGACATCCGTGGCCGCCGTGCCCGGATGCGCCTGACCAGGCCGCCGTTCGTCAAGCCCTCGGTGCGCTGAGCCGCGCGGGTCAGTGCTCGCCGCGCTCCCCGGCGTCGAGCACTGCCTGCGTCCAGCCGCCCTCCAGCACGCCGGTGCCGTCCAGCACGGCCCAGTCGACCACGTCCGACGCCTCCACCACCACCGGCGAGCCGATCCGCACGCTCGGGTCGGTGTTGGCGTCGCTGGCGCTGGCGCCGACGATCCGTTCCGGCGTGTCCCACGAGGTGACCCCGGCCCAGACGTACTCGGGGCCGTCGTCGCCGGGCAGGCCGTACTTGACCACGAGCTGGCTCTCCTCGGGCAGCCGCCCGGCCAGGAACCGGGCCCGGATGTCGCCGAGCGCGGCGCGGGCGGTCTCCACCGCGCGGCTCATCGCGTCGTCGGTGCGGGTGTAGCGCACGTCCGGCTGGATGCCGTTGAACAACGTCGCGCAGGCGGCGGCGAAGTAGCGGCCGGGCGGACCCGGGTGCCCGGGCGGCGGGTTCAGGCTCAGGAACGAGTCGGCGTCCGGGTCGGTGGCCGGATCCAGCTCCAGCCGCAGCAGCACCGGCGCGGTCGCGCCGTGCTGCTCCGGATTGCCGTACGCCACGGCGATGTCGTGCCCGGTCACCGTGGCCAGCACCGGAAGCTGCACGAACGCCGGCACCTCCTCGCCGGCCAGCCCGTCGGTCCAGTCCCGCAGCAGCCGCCGGGCCGCGCCGGTCATCACCGCGCCCCACGCCCGGGTCAGGTGGTCCGGCACGCCCTGGGCCTGCAACTCCAGCAGCCCGAACCGGCGCAGCCCCTTCGTGGTGAACCAGAGCCCGTCGGAGTCCGAGGAGTAGGGCACCAGCACCCAGTCGACCAGCCGGATCCGGCCCTGCTCGTCCGGCAGTGAGCGCAGCGCCGCCGCCGGGTCGAGGAACTGGAGCCCGAAGACGTCCACCACGTCCCCGCCGACCGTCTCGGCGACCGCGGCGGCCACCGCGCGGGCGGCCCACTCGTGCGCGGGCGGCCAGCCCGGCCGGTACTCGGCCTGCACCACCACCAGATGGGTGGCGGCGGCCAGCCGGGCCAGTTGCTCCTCGGTGGCGCCGAACGCGGTGAGCAGGTCCGGCGGCAGCTCGGGGAACTCGTCGACGGTACGGGTGTCCACCGTCATCAGCGGGCTGTCGAGCATCTGCCGGGCCAGCCCGTGCACCGGTTCGGCGAGCCGGCCGGCCAGCCCTTCCACGGCGGTCTTCGGGCTCACCTTCGGCAGCCCGGTGATCGGCACCAGGTACGTCGCGTCGAGCGACTCGGGCACCGGTACCGGCAGGAAGTCGTCCGTGATGAGCATGCCGTCCCCCTCGACCGCGCCGGTGCACTCGCCCCGAACGCTACCCGCCCGGACCGGTGACGCTCAGCCGGTCAGCACCAGTCCCAGGTAGGACAGCGTGGTGACGATCTCCACGAGCGCCCCGAGCACGTCGCCGGTGATGCCGCCGAAGCGGCGTACCAGGTGCCGGAGGAGCCCGGCCGCGACGGCGAGCGCGCCGAGCACGGCGAGCGGCCCCTGCCACGGACGGTCCGGCACCGCGGGAACGGCCGCCAGCGCGACGGCGACCGCGCCAACCGTCAGGGCGGCCCACCCCACAGTGCCGGCGACGAGCGCGCCCAGCCCTTCCGGCCGGGCCGCCGGCACGCCGCGCCGGCAGGCCAGGCCGACGGCGAGCCGCCCGGCCGCGGTGGCCGCGACCACGGCGGCGAACGCGGCGAGGGCGTCCCGGCCGGCCAGCTCCGCGAGCACCCCGCTCTGGAGCAGGAGTACGACCACGAGCGCGACCACCCCGAACGGGCCGACGTCCGGCTGCTTCATGATCTCCAGCGCGGCCGGACCACGCCGGTACGAGCCGAGCGCGTCCACGGTGTCGGCCAGCCCGTCCAGGTGCAGGCCCCGGGTGAGCAGCGCGCCCAGCCCCACGGTGACCACCGCGGCGACGAACGGCGGCGCGAGCGCGCCGGTGAGCAGCAGCATCCCGCCGAGTACGGCGCCGAGCAGCGCGCCGACCAGCGGGGCGAGGGCCATCGCGGTGCCGGCGGCGGCCCGGTCGACCCGGCCGGCGCGTACCGGGAGGGTGGTGAACGTGGTGAGCGCCAGCCGGATGCCGTCGGCGAGCCGCGCCTCAGTCGGCACGTCGGCCGGGGGAGACCGGCTCGTCGGCACCGACCGTGGTCGGTCCCGGACCGGCCGGCTCCGGCTCGGCGAAGTCCGGTTCGTCCTCGGTCCGGCCGTGGTCGCTGCCCTCGTCGCCGATGTGGTCGCCGGTGCCGGTGCGCTCGCCGGTGTCGCCCTCGTCGTCGGGGCCGCCCAGCGACGGGTGCACCGGCAGCGTGGCGGCGAGCGTCAGCGCGGAGCGCAGCAGCGGCAGCGCGGCCAGCGCGGTCGCCCCCTCGCCCAGGTCGAGCCGCAGATCCACCAAGGGGGTCAGGCCGAGCACGTCGGCGGCGAGCCGCACGCCCGGACGGCCGCCGTGGTCGGGCAGCAGGCACCAGTGCCGGGCCTGGCCGGCCAGGTCGCGGCTGACCATGGCGGCGGCGGTGCCGACCGGCCCGTCCAGCAGCACCGGCACCTTGCGGGCGGTGGCGCCAAGCAGTACGCCGGTGGCCAGCGCGATGTCGCCGCCGCCCAGCTCGGCCAGCACGTCCTTGGCCTCCCGGGCGGAGCGCCGGGTGCGGTGCAGCGCGTCCCGCACCGCCGCGCAGCGGACCATCCAGGCGGCGTCGTCGATCTCGCCCTGCTCGGTGACCACCCGGCCGAGCACCGTCGGCGGTTCCGCGCCCGCGGTGGCCGCGAGCACCGCGGCGGCGGCGGCCTCGGCACCCGCGCCGCACGCGGCGAGCACCAGCAGCTGCACGCCCGCGTCGGCTGCCTGCTCGGCGAGCCGCCAGCCGTAGCGCAGCGCCGCCTCGACCTCGTCCACGGACAGGGCCGGGCGCTCCTCCATCGCCGCCGAGGAGGGCGCCTCGACGATCTGGAGGCCGGCCCGGTTCTCGGCGGCCAGCCGGGCCAGCGCACCCCGGCCGGCGCGGGCCTGCCGGGCGCGGCGGGCCGACTCGCCGGGCGTAGCGCCGGCCGACGCGCCGCCCTCGTGGTCGCCCCGGATCAGCAGTACGCGCACCGAGTCCCACGGACGTGGCGTCGAGGTGCCCTGGGTGGCGGCGGCGAAGCCGACCACCTGCTCCAGCACGCCGAGACCGGCGCCGGGGATGTCGAGGGTGGCGAGCCGGTCGACGGCCTGCGGTCCGGTGTAGTCGTCGGGCATCGGCAGTTCCATGCCCGGCTGGATCACCAGACCGGTGGCGATCATCGGTAGCGCCATCGTGGGGGCGGCCCAGTCGCCCGTACCGGGCTCGCCGGGCGTGGCCGGGGCGGGCACCGGTGCGGCGGCCGGGGTGAGCACCTCGGGCAGCGTCACGTCCCCGGCGCCGAGGTCGGCCGGTACGGCCCGGGCCGGCGGGGTCCGGTCCCCGGCGGGCCGGGACGCGGTGGCCCAGGGTTCCGCGGCTCGGGGCGCTGCGGTCCGGGGCGGCACGGCGCGGCTCGGCACGGCCTCGGGCGACGTGGCCGCGGGCGGTACGGCGTGCGCGGGGGCCGGGCTGGCCGGCTTGAGCCACGCGGTCTGCCCGGCCACCACGAGCGCGACCGCGTCGCAGGCGTCGGCGACCGCGCGGTTGGTCGCACCGAGCGCGTCGGTGAACGCCCGGCCCAGCGGTGTGGTGGGCACCAGGGACAGGCCCACCTCGGGGCTGACCAGCACCAGCCGGGCCGCGCTGGAGCGCACCGCCGCGGCCAGCTCGGCGATCGTCGCGGTGTCGTCGGCCGGCTGGTGGGCCGGGTCGAGCAGGACCGTCACCCAGCCGCCCAGGTCGTCCACGAGCAGCGTCTCGTTCGGCCCGGCGGCGGCGATCACCTCGACCAGCCGGCCCGGGTCCGCGGCGGTCTCCTCGGTGCTCCAGCTCCCCGGCCGCCGGGCGCGGTGCGCCGCGAGGCGGATCGCCCACTCGGTGTCCTCCGGATCCCCGGACGGGGCGGTGGCCACGTACCGGACCGTGGGCGCGTCGGCGACCAGTGACTCGGCGAACTCGGACTTGCCGGAGCGGATACCGCCGAGCACCAGGAGGGTGTGCCACCCGTCAACGGACATGCCCGTACCTTAGTTCGCCCGCCCCCGTTCCGGGCAGCTCGCCCCTCCTCGCCCTCTCCCCGTCCCGTCGCCGCGCCGATCTTGCGGTTGCGGCCCCCGGGATGCCGGGAATGACCGCTCTGTCGGGGCGATAACCGCAAGATCGCGCGTGCGGCCCGGTGGCGGGGGTCGGCATGATCCATGTGGTGGCGGGCCGTCGTCGGCGGGGCCGACTAGGCTTGCGGAGGTTTGGCGTCCCACGGGACGACGGCGGCGAGGGGAGACGCGGCATGGCGTGGAGCTGGCGGTACGAGGGCACGAACGGCGACGCGGTCGACGGACCCGCCGAATCGTTCACGAGCCAGGCGGACGCCGAGTCGTGGATCGGCCAGACCTGGCGGGAGCTCGCGGCATCCGGCGTCACCACAGTCGTGCTGGTCGAGGACGACCGGGTGGACTACCGGATGAGCCTGCAACCCCCGGCCGAATGACCGGCTACGACCGCCCGGGCGAGCCGCTGGTCCTCGGCGTGCCCCGGGCGGCGTTCCGGCCGAGCCCGATCTTCCTGGCCCTGGTGGCGCTCTTCGTCGCCTCCGGGGTGATGACCTGGAACCGGTACGGCAACGTCGGCTTCGACGTGTTCCTCTTCGTCGTGTCCGGCTGGCTGGTCTCGCTGTGCCTGCACGAGTACGCGCACGCCGTGGTCGCGTACCGGGCCGGTGACCGGGACATCGCGCACCGGGGCTATCTCACGCTCAACCCGCTGAAGTACACCAGCCCGCTGCTGTCGATCGTGCTGCCGGTGGTCGTGGTGCTGCTCGGCGGCATCGGCCTGCCCGGCGGCGCGGTCTGGGTGGACCGGCACGCCATCCCCGGCCGGCTGCGGCACACGCTCGTCAGCCTGGCCGGGCCGGCCACGAACGTGCTGTTCACGCTGGTGCTGGTGGCAGCGGTGGCGTGGGGGCCGGAACTGGGCGGGCCGCTGGAGTTCTGGGCCGGCGTCGGGCTGCTCGCGTTCCTCCAGCTCACCGCCAGCGTGCTCAACCTGCTGCCGGTGCCGGGCCTGGACGGCGGCAACATGCTCCAGCCCTGGCTCAGTCCCGCCTACCGGCGGATGTACGACCTGTTCGCCCCGTACGGCTTCATCCTGCTCTTCGCGCTGCTGTGGAGCCCGCAGATCAACCGGGCGTTCTTCGGCGCGGTCTTCGCCGTCGGCGACGCGCTCGGCCTGCCGCGCGAGCTGTACCAGATCGGTTACGCCCTGATCCGCTTCTGGGAGTAGCCGACGGGTCGTTCCCGGGCCGGTGCGAGCCGGCCCGGGAACGACGCGACGTCACGGGCGCTGAGCCGGGCTCTCGGTCTTCGCCGGATCCCGCTCGGTGACCGGCTCGACGATCTCGTCGATCGCCTTGAGCAGGTCGGCGTCGAGCTTCACGCCCGCCGCCTTCACGTTGTCGTGCACCTGCTCCGGCCGGGACGCGCCGACGATCGCCGAGGAGACGTTCGGGTTCTGGAGCACCCAGGCGACGGCGAGCTGCGCCATGGTCAGCCCGGCCTGCTCGGCCAGCGGCTTGAGCCGCTGCACCCGGGTGAGCACGTCGTCGGTCATGAACCGCGCGATGAACCCGGCGCCGGACTTCTCGTCGGTGGCACGGGAGCCGGCGGGCGGCGGCCGGCCCGGCAGGTACTTGCCGGACAGCACGCCCTGGGCCATCGGCGACCAGACGATCTGGCCGATGCCCAGCTCCTCGCTGGTGGGGATCACCTCGGTCTCGATGACCCGCCACAGCATCGAGTACTGCGGCTGGTTCGAGATCAGCGGGATGCGCAGCTCGCGGGCGAGCGCGTGCGCCTCGCGCAGCTGGGACGCCTTCCACTCGGAGACGCCGATGTAGTGCGCCTTGCCGGAGCGTACGACGTCGGCGAAGGCCTCCATCGTCTCCTCCAGCGGAGTGCTGTAGTCGTAGCGGTGGGCCTGGTAGAGGTCCACGTGGTCGGTCTGGAGGCGGCGCAGCGAGCCGTCGATCGACTCCATGATGTGTTTGCGGGACAGCCCCCGGTCGTTGCGGCCGGGACCGGTCGGCCAGTAGACCTTGGTGAAGATCTCCAGCCCTTCGCGACGCTCGCCCTTGAGCGCGCGGCCGAGCACCGACTCGGCGCGGGTGCCCGCGTACACGTCGGCGGTGTCGAACGTGGTGATGCCGCTGTCGAGGGCGGCGCGGACGCACGCGACCGCCGCGTCCTCCTCGACCTGCGAGCCGTGGGTGATCCAGTTGCCGTACGAGATCTCGCTGACCATCAGGCCGGAGCGGCCCAGGTGACGGAATTCCATGCTCCCGACCCTAGACCCGCCCGGTTCCGGACGCCGTCCGGCGCTCACCCCGCCAGCAGCGCGTCTCGCATCCGGGCGGCGAGCCACTGCCGGAAGCTCTCCTCCGCCCACCCGCACCGTTGCACCAGCGCCGCGTAGTGCGCCGGGTCGTTGTAGAACCACAGCGTGTCGACCGCGCGCTCGGCGCCCGCCCCCGGCCGGAGCGGGCCGTCCAGGGTGAGCAGCCGGTCGACCACCATGGCGGCGCCCGCGCGACGGTTGCGCAGCAGCGTCTCCCACAGGTCGGCCACCTCGGGCGCCTCGTCCGCCGCGCGGCGCACCGTCTCGAAGGCGCCGGCCGCGCGGTGGCCGATCAGCGTGCAGACCCCGGCGTACGCGTCGAGAACCGCGCCCTGGTCGGGCGCCTCCCAGACGGGCTGGAACCAGGGGCGGCGCGCCACCGGCACCGGCTCGTCGTCACCGGCGAGCGCCTCGTCGAGCACGTGGCGCAGCAGGGCGGCCTTGGAGCCGAACGCGGCGAACACGGTGGGCCGGGCGACGCCCGCCTCGGCGGCCACGTCGGCCAGCGACGTCGCCGCGTAGCCGCGCGTGACGAACAGGTCCGTCGCCGCCCGCACCACCGCCCGCCGGGTGCGCCGGGCGTTCTCCTCACGCACCGCCGAGCGGTAGGGGCGCGTCGGTTTGCCGTCCTTGACTCCAGCCATGACCTCGCGATACTAACAATCTATTCACTAGACTCCTGGCTATCGAATGTTCTCGCAATCACCGAAATCGGAGGCCGCCATGTCCGTCCGCCCCTACCTGCTCGGCCCCGACGACGGCGAGGCGTACTGGTTCCTCGGCAACCTGTGCACGCTGAAGGCCGGAGGCCGGCACACCCGGGACCGCCTCACCGTCGCCGAGTTCGTGAACCCGCCCGGCTTCGCCCCGCCACTGCACCGCCACCAGGTCGAGGACGAGATGTTCTACCTGCTCTCCGGCACCGCCCGGTTCCACTGCGACGGCGAGACGCTCACCGCCGGTCCCGGTGACTTCGTCCTGCTGCCGGTGGGCCTGGCGCACACCTTCGTGGTCGGCCCGGACGAGCCGTTGCGCGCGCTCCAGATCACCACGCCGGCCGGGTTCGAGCGGTTCGCCGCCGAGGCCGGCGTACCGGCGCCGCACCGCCGCCTGCCCGACCCGGCGCCGGTCGACCCGGCCGCGCTCGGGCACGCCGCCGCCCGCAACGGCATCGAACTGCTCGGCCCTCCACCGGCGGCGTGAGCGGCCGGCGCGGGTTCGCCGCCGGTCCGGGTGGAATGGCGGTCCCGGTGGCGTGCCGGGCGCGGGTCAGAGCACCGGGCTGGCGTCGGCGAGCAGCCGGTCGATCTCCGCGACCACGGCCGCGCGGCCCGGGTGCACCGGGTCGATGAGCGGCTCACCGCGCCGGTCCAGCGCGCCCCAACGGCCCGACTCGGTCGCGACCAGGAACGCCACCGGATGCACCACCACCGTCGGGTACGCGGGCGTCACCACCACCCGGCCGGCCCGGTCCACCACGCCCCGGCGGCCGGCCAGCTCCACCACCGCCAGCCCGTCGGCGGTGAACCCGTCGACCTCCCGCCCGTCGGCCAGCGGCGTGCCGAGACGGTGGTAGCGGGTCGGCACCACCACCTCGCCGGTCAGATCCACCGCGCCCCAGCCGCCGTTCTGCCGTACCGCCGCCAGGCCGTTGCGGAACGGCCGGGCCTCCTCGTACCCGGGCGGGATCTTCACGATGTTCATCCGGTCGACGGCCATCCACCGGCCCTTGCCGTCCATCGACACCCAGGACAGCCCGTCCGAGAAGGGCACCACCGACCGGTAGCCGTTGTTCGCCTCGATCAGCGCCGCGCCCGACGTGTCGATGAGCGCCCACCGGGACGCCTCCGGCCGTCGTACCCAGGCCAGTCCCTCGTGGAACGGCTGCGCCTCGGCGTACCGGTGCGCGATGACCATCTCGCCGTCGGCGTCCGCGTACCCCCAGAGCTGCTGCTCCTCGTCGAACGTCGCCACCGGCGGACGAGGCGTGCCGAGCACCTCCTCCGGGCGGCGCGGCGGGGGACCGAAACCGTCCGCGGCGGCCCGCTCCGCGACCGCGTCCAGCGCGACCTCGACCCGCGCGTTCAGCTGCGCGTCCTCGCCGTGACGCAGGTCCAGCGCCCGCTCGAAGTGCAGGCACGCCTCGGTCAGCCGGCCCTGGTCGTAGCAGCACCGCCCGGCGTGCTCGTGCAGCAGCGCGCGCAGCCGGTCCGGCAGCTCCGGCGAGTTCGCCTCGGCGAAGAGCCGGTCCGCCTCCGCGTGGTCACCCCGCCACCGCAGCGCCTCGGCGAGGCGCGCGCGGGCCAGCGCGGTCCGCCGGAACTCGCCCGTGGCCTCCGCGGACGTGACGGCCAGCCGCGCGTCCCCGAGCGCGTCGTCCAGGTCACCGAGGATCCGGGACGCCACCGCGCGCAGGCTCAGCAGCCGGGCCCGGCTGCGGTTGTCGAGCGTGGTGTCCAGCTTGCCGGTCAGCCCGTCCCGGATGACCCGCAACTGCGCCGGGTCCGGGGCCTGCTCGCGCAGCGTACGCGGATCCAGCTCCCAGCCGACCGCGGCCAGCGCCTGCTCCGGGTCCACCGGAGGCGGCGGCTCGGCGTCCGCCGCCGGTTCCGCGCCGTCGTCGGTTCCGGCTTGCTCCGGGGTACGCGGATCCGGCGCGTCGTCTGCGCCGGCCGGGTTCGGTCTGCCGTCGTCGGTGCGGGTCGGCGCCTGCGCCGGTCCCTGTTGCGCGTGTTGGTGGTGGGCGGCGTGCCCTGGTCCGCCGTCGGCGGTGGCGTCGTGGTCGGTGCCGGCGTGCCCTGGTCCGCCGTCGGCGGTGGCGTCGTGGTCGGTGCCGGCGTGCGGCTGTTCGGCCGGCTGGGTGCCGCTGCCCTTGGTGTCGGTCGGGGTGCCGACGTGCGCGGTGGGTGTGCTGTCGATCCCGTCAGCGGTGGGCGAAGGTTGCGTGGGCGTGGCGTCGACGGCGCCGGCCGGGGTGTCGGCCTGCTGCGGAGCGGACGGTGCGGACCCGGTGTGCTGGGCACCGGCGGTGCCGTCGATCGCCGTCGGTTCCTCGGCCGTTTCCTCGGCGATGGTCTCCTGTGCCGTCCCACCGGCGATGGTCTCCTGTGCCGTCCCACCGGCGATGGTCTCCTGTGCCGTGCCACCGGCGGCGGTCTCCGGTGCCGCGCCGTCCGGACCGACATCGGCGGCTCCGGAGGAGGCGACATCGTTCGGCGTGCGGCCCGGACCGGGGACGGTCGGGCCGGATGCCGCAGCCACCGCGACGTGCGGCTCGGGATCAGCGGCCGACCTGCCGGTTTCGGTGGCGGGGGTGCCGGCCGCTGCGGTCGCCCGCTCGACTGCCGGGAGGATCGGCGGGGCCACGGACGCCGCCGGTGAGCCGGTGGTCGTTGCCGCATCGGCCGATGCGCCGTCGGCGGACGCGGTGACGATCGATGCCGATGCCGATGCCGATGCCGGCGCGGTTGCGGTTGCGGGTGCCGGCGCGGTTGCCGGTGCCGGTGCCGGTGCCGGTACTGGGGCCGGCGGTGTGTCGAGGCTGCTCGCGGGTTCGCCGGAGCCGGCGGGTGCGGGTGTGGTCGAGTCCGTGGCGAGGGCGGTGCCGGCGTCCGACACGGCTGGCGTGCCGCTTGTGACGCCGCCGTCGAGTGGCGGGGCGGAGTCGGCCGGCCGGGTGGCGTCCTCGGTTGACCGGGCGGCCGGGAGCGGCAGGGCGGCGTCGCCCGGTGGGGTGGCGGGGGACGGCGCAGTTGCCGGGGACGGTGCGATGCCGGGAAGGGGTACGGCAGAGTCGGCAGTGGACGTTCGTGTCGGACCGGCGCTCGGTCCCGGCACGGGAGCACCTGCCGGCGGCACTGCGACATCGAGTCCCGGCGCCGCCGTCGCGCCCGGCGTCTCCGCTACGCCCGGCGCCGCCGTCGCGCCCGGCGTCTCCGCCACGCTCGGCGTCTCCGCAATGCCCGGCGTCTCCGCCACGGCTTCCGGAGCCGCCACCACGACTGACGGTTCGTCGTCGACGGTGCGCATGGTCGGCAACGGTGTGCCGGGTGGAGCCGCCGAGGTACCGCCGTACGGCGGCACGCTGCCGTCACCCGACCGCTCGATCGGATCGTGGCCGGGCAGAGATCTTGGTACGAAACGGCCCCCAGAGGGGCCGGAATCTTCCAAGATCTCCGGCGGCTTCGGCGCTTCTGCGGGCTGGGCGGGGCGGAACCACGCCTCGGCACCGGAGGAGGGCGGAGGTGTCTTCTCCGCCGCGCGGCCGTTCACCGACTGCTCGTCGCTCCGGTTGGCGGTCGCAGCGGCATCGGGACGGTCCGTTGCCTGGGTGGGGCGGGTGGTCACGTCGGCTTCGGGACGGCTGGCGTCCTTGTCCGGCGTAGGCCGGGTGCTCGTCCGCGATGTCGCTTCGGCGCCGGCGTCGCGACGGTCGGCATCCGGGCCCGGGACGGGTCGGGTTCCGGCGGCTGGCACGGTCCCGGCACCCGTGTCGGCCCCGGGGCGGCCGGGCGTACCCGCCTGCGGCTCGACGGCGGACCGCTGCACGGCCTGCGCTTCCGGACCGGCGGGTCGCTCCGCCGGTTCGATCGGCGCGATCGGCGCGGTCGGCCGGGCAGGGACGGGGCCGGGATAGGCGGGCGGCGCGGGACGGGCCGACGCGGCCCGGGTCGGATCGGCTGGAGGCGGGCCTTGACGTTCCTCGGGCCGGCCCTGCGACGGCGTGGAGCGAGCGGGCTCCGCGCTCTGCTCTGCTCGTCCGGTGCCGGTCGGAGCCTGCGTATCGCCGCCGGGCGTGCCGACAACCGGCGTGGCCGGGCCGGAGACCGGTGCGCCGGCAAGTGGCATGCGGGAGGCGGGCGGGCCGGAGACCGGTGCGCCGGCAAGCGGCATGCCGGATACGGGCGGGCCGGATACGGGCCTGCGGGAATCCGGCACACCCGAGCCGGGTGCGCTGGTCGCCGGGTTCGCGGAAGCGGGCACGCCGGATGTGGAACCCGACGGCACGCCGGATGTGGAACCCGACGGCGTGCCGGCCGTCGGGTCCGCGGGTACGCGGGACGTGTGACCGGAAGGCGCGTCGCGCGGGTCCGGTGCCGGCATCCGCTGTTGCTCGCCCGCATCGACAGGCGGCACCGGCCGCGGCGGGGCCTTGCCGGCCGACGGCGAATCGGCGCCGGGGCGCGCGGGCGCGCGCGGTGCCGACATCGGATCCGGCGCCGCCGGGGCGGGACGGGGACGGTCGTCGGCGCGCGGGTGGCCGGTCGACTCGGCCGGGGCCGCGTTCCGGCTGTCGGCGTCCCGGACCCGATGAGCGTCGGGCCACTGCTCAGGCCGCGCCGTCCTCGGCGTGTCCGGTGGCGTTCCGCGCTCGTCCGGCCGGCGACGGTCCTGCTCCGGCTGCGTCCGGCCGGCCTCGGGACGGCGCGGGGCGGTGTCCGGGCGGGACGGGACTGCGGGCGGCCGGGTGGCGTGGTGCTGCGTACGCGGACCGGCACCGTCGGGCTGGGCGCCCGGACCGGCCGGCCGGGCGTCGCGCGGGTCCGGGCGGACGGAGCCGTCCTGCTGGGGGCGGCGCGGGCCGTCGGCGGGCGGCATCGGGTGCCGGGACGGTACCGGCCGATCAACGGGCGGGCGGTGCCGCTCGTCGGGCCGGTGCGCGTCGGGTTCCGGCCGGGGGCGCGGCTCGACGACGGGCCACTCGCCCTGGTGCGGGCGGGGCCGGTCGGTCGGCGGGCGCTGCCAACGCTGGTCGGCGCCCGGCCGTGCGGGGGCGGTGGCTTGCGGGTCAGCCGGACGGTGCCCCGGTGCGCCGTACCGGTCGGACTCGCCCTGCGGCGCGGGCCGCCCGTTCTCCGGCGCGCGGCGCCGGGTGTCCGGGTACGCGGCGGCCTCACGGTGCGGCGCGCGGTCGTCCCACCGGCCACCCGCCGGCTCGCCCCGGTCCGCCGGGGGACGTGCGCCGGGCTCGCGCCAGCCGTCACGGCCGGGTTCACGCCGGCCGTCGCCGCCCGGCCCGCCCCAGCCGGGTTCGCGCCGGCCGGGCTCGCCCCGACCCGGTTCACGTCGGCCCGGCTCGCTCCATCCGGCCGCGCTCCGCTCCGGCGGTGGCACGGCATCGTCGCGCCGGTCGACGCCGGGACCGCGCCGACCACGGCCGGGATCGTCCGGTGACGGCTCCGGGAAGGGGCCACGGCGGCCGTCGGGCAGGGGTTCGCGACGCCCGCCGGGGGAGTGGTCCCGGCGGGCGTCGGGCGGCGTGCCCCATCGTTCACCGGAAGCCGCCGGACGACCGTCGGCCGGGGTGCGCCTGCCGTCCGCCGGGCGGTCGGTCCGACGCCCACCGGGGTGCGGGGTCTCGTTCGGCTCCGGCATCCAGCCCGGCTGGACGGCCCGGCGCGGTGCGGCATCGGGGCGTACCCAGCGTTGGTCGAGTCGCTCCGGCGGGCCGGAGCGGCCGGCCGGTCCGCGCTCGCCGCCGTCCCGGCCGGGCGGAAGATCCCGGCGGCCGTCCGCGCCGGGGCCGTCGGGATGCCCGCGCCGCTCGTCCGGCCCGGCGGGGCGCTGTCCGCCGGGACCGGCGGCACCCATCGGGTACGCCCCGCGCGAGCCGGCCGGTCCGGCCGGGTACCTGTCGCGTGGCCCGGCCGACCCTGCTGTGTACGCGCCGCGTGGCCCTGGCGGGCCGTCCGGATAAGCGCCGCGTGGCCCTGCCGTTCCGTCCGGGTGCGCGCCGTGTGGCCCGGCGGGGCTGGTCGGGTGCACGCCAGGCGGGACCGCGGGGCTGATCGGGTACGCCTCGCGTGGGACCGCCGGGCTGGTCGGGTATGCGCCGTGTGGACCGGCCGGGCTGACCGGGTCCGCCCAGCGTGGACCGGCGGGACTGGTCGGATGCGCCTCGCGTGGACCCGCCGGACTCACCGGGCGCCCGCCCTCGTGCGCCGGGGGCCGGGAACCGGCGGGGCTCACCGGGTACGTGTCCACGTCGGGCGCGGGGCTGACCGGGCGCACCTCGGCCCGGCCGACCACGGTGCGAGGACGCGGCGTCAGGTTCTCGATGCCGATGTCGCCGGGGTAGCGCTGCCCGGGGAACTGCGGCTGCCACTCGTGGGTGGGCTCGGCGGCCCAGGCCGGTTCGGCCGGCTCGCGCCAGCTGCCCCAGCCACTCATCGGCAACCCCTCCCGCCGCTCGCGCGGGACGGCCCCGGGGCCGGCTCGCGTCGCTCGCTCACGGCGGTGTCACCTCATTGGAAATTCTCGCGCTGGGGCGCCGGACGTGCCGGTACAGTCGCCCGGTCCAGCACGTCGTGGCTGCGGAAGGAGGGTAACGGCGTGGGCTCGGTCACCGCCACTGTGGCACCACCCACCGGCGCACACGTTACCCCATGGTTTCGGACATTCGGCGCGATCGCGGCGGCCGGGTTCCGGCGGCACGCGACCTACCGTCAGGCCGCCGTGGCGGGGTTGTGCACCAACACCGTGTTCGGCTTCCTGCGCTGCTACATCTTCCTCGCGGCGACGGGCGCGGCGGGCACCGTGGCCGGCTACGACCGGGCGCAGCTCGCCACGTTCGTCTGGGCCGGCCAGGGTCTGCTCGCGGTGATCGCGATCTGGGGCTGGACCGATCTGGCCGACCGGATCCGTACCGGCGAGGTGGCCGCCGACCTGCTGCGGCCGGTGCACCCGGTGACCAGCTACCTCGCCACCGACCTGGGCCGGGCCGGGTTCGCGTCGCTGGCCCGGCTGGTGCCGCCGCTGGTGGTCGGGCCGTTATTCTTCGCCGTGTACGTGCCCCGGCACTGGGCCACGGTGCCGCTGTTCCTGCTCTCCGCGCTACTCGCGGTGGTGGTCTGCTTCGGCTGCCGCTACCTGGTCAACGCCACCGCGTACTGGCTGCAGGACGTCCGGGGCCCGATGATCCTCTGGACGCTCGGCTCCGGCGTGCTGGCCGGACTCTACTTCCCGCTCGGGTTCCTGCCCGGCCCGCTGGAGGCGGTCCTGCGGTACGCCACCCCGTTCCCCAGCATCCTGCAGGTGCCGCTGGACGTGCTCGTCGAGCGGGAGCCGATGTCCGTCGGTCTCGTCCTGGTCGGGGTGCAGGCCGGCTGGGCGGTGCTGCTGCTGGCGCTGTGCCGGCTGGTGCAGCGCCGCGCCGAGCGCCGTCTGGTGGTCCAGGGTGGTTGATCTGGCTGAACTACGGGCGTACCGGGCGCTGCTCGGTGCGCAGGCGCGCTCGCAGGCGGCGTACCGCACCTCGTTCGTGGTGGACCTGGTCGGCAACGTGGGCGCCACCGTGTTCGACGTGGTCACCGTCCTGGTGATCTTCGGCGTGACGCGGGAGCTGGGCGGTTTCACGCTGCGCGAGACGCTCGTCGTGGTCGGCCTGTCGTCGTGCGGCTTCGCCACCGCCGACCTGCTGGTCGGCAACATCGAACGGCTTCCCCGGTACGTGCGCACCGGCCTCTTCGACGCCGTGCTGGTACGCCCGCTCGGGGCGCTGCCGCAACTGCTGCTGATGGACCTGCCGCTGCGCAAGCTGTCCCGGGCCGTGTTCGGGCTCGCCGTGCTGCTGTTCGCGCTCGTCTCGGCCGGCATCCACTGGACGCCGGGGCGGATCGCGCTGGCGGTGGTCGCCCCGGCGGCCGCCGTGGTCTTCTTCGGCTCGGTCTTCGTGCTGACCGCCACAGTGTCGTTCTACTGGGTCGACTCGGGCGAGCTGGCGAACGCGGTCACCTACGGCGGGCGCGACTTCACCTCGTACCCGGTCACCGTCTACGGCGGCTGGTTCCGCGCGCTGTTCGCGTACGGGATGGGGTTCGCCTTCGTCAGCTATCACCCGGCGCTGGCGCTGCTGGGCCGCGCCGACCCGCTCGGCCTGCCGTCCTGGGCGGGCTGGGCCGCGCCGGGCGTCGCGGTGGTCGCGGCGGCGCTGGCCGCCCTGGCGTGGCGCGTCGGGGTCCGTCACTACCGGAGTACGGGGTCATGAGCGTCATCGAGATGGACGGGCTGCGCAAGGAGTTCACGGTACGGGTGAAGGCCGGGCCGCTGCGGCGCGAGAAGCGGACGGTGACCGCCGTCGACGGGGTCGACCTGCGGGTGGAGCGCGGCGAGATGCTCGGCTACATCGGCCCGAACGGCGCCGGGAAGTCGACCACGCTGAAGATGCTCACCGGCGTGCTGACGCCGTCGGCGGGGCGGGCCCGGGTGTGCGGGCTGCGCCCGGTGGCCGACCGGACCCGGCTGGCGCTGCGGATCGGGGTGGTGTTCGGGCAGCGCTCGCAGCTCTGGTGGGACCTGCCGCTGCGGGACTCGTTCGACCTGTTGCGGCACGTCTACCGGGTGCCGGCCGGCGCGCACGCGGCCCGGCTGGCCCGCTGCCGGGACCTGCTCGACCTGGACGGGTTCCTGGACACGCCGGTACGGCAGCTCTCGCTGGGTCAGCGGATGCGCGGGGAGCTGACCGCGGCGCTGCTGCACGGCCCGGAGGTGCTGTTCCTGGACGAGCCGACGATCGGCCTGGACGTGGTGAGCAAGCAGGCGGTGCGTGGTTTCCTGGCCGAGCTGGGCCGGGCCGGTGACACCACGCTCGTGCTCACCACGCACGACCTGGCCGACATCGAGCGGCTGTGCCGGCGGCTCGTGGTGATCGACCACGGGCGGGTGGTGCACGACGGGTCGATCGCCGAGCTGCACCGCCGGTACGGCTCGCGCCGGATGGTGGTCGCCGAGCTGGACGCGGCGCTGCCCGAGCCGCCGGTGCTGCCCGGCGCGCCGGTGCAGCGGGTGGAGGCGGACGGGCGGCGGCTGGTCTTCGCGTTGGAACGGGCGAGCGTCGCCGAGGTGGTGGCCGGGCTGGCCGGCCTGACCACGCTGCGGGACATCTCGATCGTGGAGCCGGACATCGAGGAGGTGGTGACCCGGCTCTACCGGGCGCCGACCGGGGGCGCGGCATCAGCGGTCACGGGTGCTCCATGACGAGTACGGCGAAGGTGCCGGGGGCCAGTGCCTCGTACCGGTGCGGGGTGTCGCCCGGGAAGGTGGCGTAGTCGCCCGGCTCCAGCTCGACCAGGTCGGTCCCGGGGCCGACGCGCATCCGCCCGGCGGCGACCACGACGTGCTCGACGCTGCGCGGGGTGTGCGCCTCGGCGAGCCGTACCGCGCCGGGTTCCAGCTCCATCACGTAGACGTCCCGCCGGGCGTGCGGCGCTCCGGCGGCGAGCAGGGTGGCCGAGAAGTCGGCGTGTTCGGACCGGATCCGGGGGCCCTGCCCGGCCCGGACCACCCGGACGGCGGCGGTGGGCGGTTCGACCAGGCGGCTGAACGGTACGTCCAGCGCCACGCCGAGCGCCCAGAGCGTCTCCACGCTGGGATTGCCGGACCCGGACTCCAACTGGGACAGGGTGGACTTGGCGATCCCGGCGCGGCGGGCCAGTTCGGTGAGCGACAGGCCCGCCCGCTCGCGTTCGCGGCGCAGCGCGGCGGCGATGGTGGCGAGTGGGGGAGCGGGGTCGGTGGCCATGTGTTCGCTCCATCGGTCGTTCTGTTCGGTTTGACGAACCAGCGTACTGCCGTTCAGGATAATGGACATGCGTACGGCATACCGAACGGGCGACGCCCGGGTGCTCCGCGACGTCGCCGCCATCGGTGCGGCGATGCTCGCCGTGGGCGCGTCGTTCGGTGCCGTGGCGGTGGCCGCCGGCCTGCCCGTCTGGGCCACGCTCGCCATGTCCGCGCTCGTCTACGCCGGCGGCGCCCAGTTCATGGCCGTCGGCCTCGTCGCGGCCGGCAGTCCGCTCGCGGCGGTCCTCGCCGGCCTGCTGCTCAACGCCCGGCACCTGCCGTTCGGCCTGGCCCTCGGCGGTGCGCTCGGCACCCGGCGCGCGCAGCGGCTGCTCGGCAGCCACCTGATGACCGACGAGGCGACCGCGTTCGCGCTGGCCCGCCCGGCCGGGCCGCAGCGGCGCCGGGCGTTCTGGCTCGCCGGGGTGCTGCTGTTCCTGGCCTGGAACGCCGGCACCGCGCTCGGCGTGCTCGCCGGCGGCGCGGCCGGTGACCCGGCCGCCCTGGGACTCGACGCCGCGTTCCCCGCCGGGCTGGCCGCCCTGCTGCTGCCCAGCCTGCGCGACCGGGAGACGCGCCGGGTGGCGCTCCTCGGCGCCGGTCTGGCAGTGCTGGCGACCCCGCTGCTGCCGGCCGGACTGCCGGTGCTGCTCGCGCTCGCCGCGCTGGCCCTGCCCCTGCCGGCCCGCCGCCGCCCACCCGCCGCGCCGCCCGACCCGAACCCCGCGTCCGCCGGCCGGTCCGGCGTGCCGTCCGGCCCGGACGCCGCGCCGGACGCCGCGCCGGACGCCGCGCCGGAGGCGGCCGGCGACGGACCGGTGGACGACGGCGCGGCCCGGCGGAGTGCGCGGGCCGGGGAGGTCTCGTGCTGATCGCGGTGATCCTCGCGCTGGCCGCCGGCACCTACGGGTTCCGGGTCGCCGGGGTGCTGCTGCGGGACCGGCTCGACCTGCCGGAGTGGTCCCGTCACCTGCTGCCGGTGGGCGCCGCGACGTTGCTGGCCGCGCTCGCCGCCACCGCGGCGCTCACCGAGGCCGGCGGCTTCGCCGGCTACGCCCGGCCCGCCGGTGTGCTCGTCGGCCTGCTGCTGGCCTGGCGCCGGGCGCCGTTCGTGCTGGTCGTGGTCGCGGCGGCGGCCACCACCGCGGTGCTGCGCCTGCTCGGCGTGGCCTGAACGCGGATCGGACCGCTCGCCGCGCGGCTCGGTCCGCTCCCGGCGTGGCATCGGCCGCCCGCACGAGAACGGCCCCTCACCGCCGGGGCGGGGAGGGGCCGGTTCAGGGCCGGTCCGGTCAGACCTTGTCGCCGATGTTCACCCGGGGCGCGGGCGCGCGCATCCGGCGGAACGTGATCGACCGCATGATCGCGTAGAAGTAGAGCGAGCCGAGCTTCTCGGTGCTCTTCGGGAAGCGCTCGCGGACCAGCCGCTTGATCTTCCGGGAGATCAGCACCGAGTCGATCAGCACGCCGAGCGCCAGCGCGCCCCAGAGCACGTTCGACAGCAGCCGCACGATCGGCGGCATGGCCTGGTTGGAGCCGAACAGCACGATCAGCGCACCGCCGAAGAACCAGGTGCCGATCGTTCGCCGGGAGTCGACCACGTTGCGGGCCAGCAGCCGCTCCGGGCCCCGGTCACGCGGGCCGCCCTCGCGGCGGAACTCGGCGGCGGCCTCGGCGCGGGCGGCGCGGCGCTGCGCGCGGGCCTCCTCCTTGGTCAGCGGCTTCGCAGGCGCGGTCGGCCGGCGACCGGCGACCGGGCGCTTCGGCGTGACGTGCCCGAGTTCCTTCTTGCTGGGCGTGTAGCCCCGGGGGCGGGCGGCGGCGGACTCCTCGTCGGCCGTCACAGTGGTGACGGACTCCTCGACGAGGTCGGCGGACTTGCGGCGAAACAGCGACGGCACGCGGCAAGGGTAGCCAACCGGCCGCGCCCGGTGCACATCACGGGTGCACCGGGCGCGGCCGGACGAGTGAACGGGACGGTCAGGGACGCTCGACGTGCGCGCCGAGGTCGGCCAGCTTGGCCTCGAAGTCCTCGTAGCCGCGGTTGATCAGGTCCACGCCGTACACCCTGGAGGTGCCCTCGGCGGCGAGCGCCGCGATCAGGTGGCTGAACCCGGCCCGCAGGTCCGGGATGACCAGGTCGGCCGCGTGCAGCTTGCTCGGCCCGGCGATCACCGCCGAGTGCTTGAAGTTGCGCCGGCCGAAGCGGCACGGGGTGCCGCCGAGGCAGTCCCGGTAGACCTGGATGTTGGCGCCCATCGTGTTCAGCGCCTCGGTGTAGCCGAGCCGCTGCTCGTAGACCGTCTCGTGGACGATCGACAGGCCCCGGGCCTGGGTGAGCGCGACCACCAGCGGCTGCTGCCAGTCGGTCATGAAACCGGGGTGCACGTCGGTCTCCAGCGCCACCGCGTTCAGCTCGCCGCCCGGGTGCCAGAACCGGATGCCGCCCTCCTGGCCGGGGCTGCCGCCGCGCGGCGGGCGCAGGTCGGTGACCTCGTACTCGCCGCCGACCGACCGGAAGATGTTCAGGAACGTCATCATGTCGGCCTGCTGGGCACCCAGCACCTCGACGTGACCACGGGTCGCCAGCGCCGCCGCCGCCCAGCTGGCCGCCTCGATCCGGTCCGGGATCGGCCGGTGCGTGTAGCCGTGCAGCTTCTTGACGCCCTGGATCTCGATCACCCGGTCGGTGTGCACCTTGATGATCGCGCCCATCTTCTGCAGCACGCAGATGAGGTCGATGATCTCCGGCTCGACCGCCGCGTTGCGCAGCTCGGTGACGCCCTCGGCCATCACCGCGGTGAGCAGCACCTGCTCGGTGGCGCCCACGCTCGGGTACGGCAGCGCGAACTTCGTGCCGTGCAGCCCGTTCGGGGCGGACAGGTGCAGCCCCTCCGGGGTCTTCTCGACGGTGGCGCCGAACTCGCGCAGCGCCTGGAGGTGGAAGTCGATCGGGCGCGGGCCGATGTGGCAGCCGCCCAGGTCGGGGATGAAGGCGTGGCCGAGCCGGTGCAGCAGCGGGCCGCAGAACAGGATCGGGATCCGGCTGGACCCGGCGTGCACGTTGATCTGGTCGGTGCTGGCGCTCTCGACGTTGGTGGGGTCGAAGACGAGCTCGCCCTCCTCGTCGCCGTCGCTGACCTTGACGCCGTGCAGGCCGAGCAGACCGCGGACCACCTCGACGTCACGGATACGCGGCACGTCGAACAGCCGGCTGGGTGTGTCGCCCAGCAGGGCGGCCACCATCGCCTTGGACACCAGGTTCTTCGCGCCGCGCACGCGGATCCGCCCTTCAAGCGGAGTGCCTCCGTGTACGACCAGGACGTCGTCGGTCAACGCAACCTCCAGCGCGTTGGGTGCTGCCGTGTCTAGTGATGGGTGCACGAAGTTCATCGCTACCCGGAACGCGGTCATGAGAAAACGGGCCGCGTGTGTCGTCGCCCCGGCAGCATAGCCCTCCGTGACGGGAATGGAATCGGTCACATCGCCAGCGAGGGCACGAACCGGGGTGTCCGGTGCGTTTCCGTGCCAGCGGGGTCACCGACGGTGATCAGGCTCCCGGAAGGGCGAGCATCTGGTCCAGCGCGGACCGGGCGTGTCGGGCGGTGTCCGGGTCGACGGTGATCTGGTTGACCACGCGCCCGGCGACCAGCTCCTCCAGCGCCCAGACCAGGTGCGGCAGGTCGATCCGGTTCATCGTCGAGCAGTAGCAGACCGCCCGGTCGAGGAACATGATCTGCTTGTCGGGGTGGGCCAGTGCGAGCCGGCGTACCAGGTTCAGCTCGGTGCCCACCGCCCACGCCGAGCCGGCCGGGGCCGCCTCGATGGTCTTGATGATGAACTCGGTCGAGCCGACCAGGTCGGCGGCGTTCACTACCTCGTGGCGGCACTCCGGGTGCACGAGCACGTTCACGCCCGGCACCCGCTCGCGTACGTCGTCGACGCTGTCGAGCGTGAAGCGGCCGTGCACCGAGCAGTGACCGCGCCACAGGATCATCTTCGCGTCGCGCAGCTGCTCCGGGGTCAGCCCGCCGTTCGGCTTGTGCGGGTCGTAGAGCACGCAGTCGTCGAGCGAGAAGCCCATCTCCAGCACCGCGGTGTTGCGGCCGAGGTGCTGGTCGGGCAGGAACAACACCTTGCGGCCCTGCTCGAAGGCCCAGTCCAGGGCCCGCTTGGCGTTCGACGAGGTGCAGACCACACCGCCGTTGCGGCCGACGAAGCCCTTGATGTCGGCCGAGGAGTTCATGTACGTCACCGGCACGGTGTCGGCCGCGATGCCCAGGTCGGTGAGCGTGTCCCACGCGGCCTCGACCTGCGACAGCACCGCCATGTCGGCCATCGAGCAGCCGGCGGCGAGGTCGGGCAGGATCACCTTCTGCGCGTCCGAGGTCAGGATGTCCGCGCTCTCGGCCATGAAGTGCACGCCGCAGAAGACGATGTACTCCGCGTCCGGGCGGGCGGCCGCCTCCCGGGCCAGCTTGAACGAGTCGCCGGTCACGTCGGCGAACTGGATCACCTCGTCGCGCTGGTAGTGGTGGCCCAGGACGAACACCTTCGTGCCGAGCGCGGCCTTCGCGGCGGCGGCGCGGGCCACCAGGCCGGGGTCGCTCGGCGCGGGGAGATCACCCGGACACTCCACGCCACGCTCGGTGGCGGGGTCGCTGCCGCGGCCGAGGAGCAGCAGCGCCGTGGCGGTGTTGGACGGCTCAACCCAGGTCGAAGTCACGTCCCCATGGTCCCACAGCGCGACCACCGCGCAGCCGTCCCCGATGTGGCCTGCCACACTGCTGCGCATGCGCGTGCTGCTCTGCCCGGACAAGTTCGCCGGCACGCTGCCGGCCCCCGACGTGGCCGCCGCGGTGGCCGACGGCTGGCGTGACGTCGCACCCGGCGACGACCTGCTGGTCCGGCCCCTCGCCGACGGCGGGCCGGGATTCGTCGACGTGCTCGCCGGAGCGCTCGGCGGGCGGCGGGTGCCGGTGCCCACCGTCGACCCGCTGGGCCGCCCGACCGCCGGTGAGATCCTGCTCACCGACGACGGCACGGCCTACCTGGAGAGCGCGCAGGCGTGCGGGCTGCACCTGCTCACCACCGCCGAACGCGACCCGAAGGCGACCACCTCGTACGGGCTGGGCCTGCTCGTCGCCGCCGCGGTCGAGGCGGGCGCGCGGACGGTGGTAGTGGGGCTGGGCGGCTCGGCCACCAACGACGGCGGCGCCGGGATGCTCGTCCCGCTGGGCGTCACGCCGCTGGACGAGGCCGGCCGGGCCCTGCCGTACGGCGGCGCGGCGCTCGCCGGGGTGGCCGCGCTCGACGGCGAGCCCCGGCTGCGCGGCGTGCCGCTCGTCGCCGCCACCGACGTGGACAACCCGCTGCTCGGGCTGCACGGCGCGAGCAGCGTCTTCGGTCCGCAGAAGGGCGCCGACCGGGGCGACGTGCTGCTGCTCGACGCCGCGCTCACCCGCTGGGCGGAGGTGCTGAGCACGGGGCTGCCCGGCTGCCCGTCCGGGCTGGGCGCGCTGCCCGGCGGCGGCGCCGCAGGCGGCCTCGGCGCGGCCGTGCTGGCGCTCGGTGGCCGGTGCGAGTCCGGCATCGGGCTGGTCACCCGCGCGGTGGAGCTGGACGCCGCGCTCGACGCGGCCGACCTGGTGATCACCGGCGAGGGCTCGTTCGACCACCAGTCGCTGCGCGGCAAGGTGGTCGCCGGTGTGGCCGGTGCGGCCCGGGACCGGGGCGTGCCCTGCGTGGTGCTGGCGGGACGGGTGAGCACCGGGCGGCGGGAGGCGGCGGCGGCCGGTGTCACCGAGGCGCACAGCCTGGTGGAGCACTTCGGCGGCGAGGAGCACGGGGGAGTGGACGCGGCGATGACCCGTCCGGCCGAGGGGCTGCGCGCGCTCGGCGCCCGCCTGGCGCGGCAGTGGAGCCGCTGACCGGTTCCGCTGGTCACGCCGCCGGGTGGCGACGCCGGAGGCGGCGTACGATCGAAAGACGGACCACACCGGGAATCACTGGCGGACGTGCGGCGTTGGCCAGGACGTCCGGACCTCATACCGCGCAGGGAGACTTCCACGTGACCACGCCAGCGCAGACCGAGTCGACCGAGGCCAAGGCCCCCAGCACCGTCGTCCTCACCGACGTCGCGGCGCAGAAGGTCAAGGCCCTGATCGAGCAGGAGGGCCGCGACGACCTGCGGCTCCGGGTCGCCGTGCAGCCGGGTGGCTGCTCCGGCCTGCGGTACCAGCTGTTCTTCGACGAGCGCTCGCTCGACGGTGACGTCGTCACCGACTACGACGGTGTCGAGGTCGTCGTCGACCGGATGAGCGCCCCCTACCTGGCCGGCGCCACCATCGACTTCGCCGACCGGATCGACGCCCAGGGCTTCACCATCGACAACCCGAACGCGGGCAACTCCTGCGCCTGCGGCGACTCCTTCAGCTGAGTCGACGACCGACCGGCAGCGGCGGGCCGTCCCCGAGTGGGGCGGCCCGCCGCTTCGTCTACCCCATGGGTGTGACGCCCGGATGTGCGCCGATCGACCGGTTGACGACCGACCGCCGTCCGGCCGGTCCGGGGGCCGGTAGGCTGACCGCGCCGTGCTCCCGACCCCGAGGGTTGACATGAAGATCGCCGTGACCGGCTCGATCGCGACCGACCACCTGATGAGCTTCCCCGGCCGCTTCGCGGACCAGCTCCTCGCCGACCAGCTCGACAAGGTCTCGCTGTCCTTCCTCGTCGACGAACTGGTGCTCCGGCGCGGCGGCACCGCGGCGAACATCGCCTTCGGCATGGCCCAGCTCGGGCTGCGCCCGGTGCTGCTCGGCGCGGTCGGCGCCGACTTCGCCGACTACCGCTCCTGGCTGGAGCGCCACGGCGTCGACTGCGACTCGGTGCACGTCAGCGAGGTCGCGCACACGGCACGCTTCGTCTGCACCACCGACACCGACATGTGTCAGATCGCCTCCTTCTACGCCGGGGCGATGAGCGAGGCCCGCAACATCGAGCTGGCCCCGGTGGCACAGCGCCTCGGCGGTCTGGACCTGGTGCTGGTCAGCGCCAACGACCCGGCCGCGATGATCCGGCACTCCGGGGAGTGCCGGGACCGCGGCTACTCCTTCGTCGCCGACCCGTCGCAGCAGCTCGCCCGGATGGACGGCGAGGACGTGCTCGGCCTGGTCGACGGCGCCGACTACCTGATGACCAACGAGTACGAGAAGTCGCTGCTGCAGAGCAAGGCCGGACTGACCGACGAGCAGCTGCTGGACCGGGTCAAGGTGCGGGTCACCACGCTGGGCAAGCAGGGCGTGGAGATCGCCGGCCGAGAGATCGGCACGATCCGGGTGCCGATCGCGCGGGAGATCCAGGCGGTCGACCCGACCGGTGTCGGCGACGGCTTCCGGGCCGGTTTCTTCGCCGCGCTCGACTGGGGCGTCGGCCTGGAGCGGGCGGCCCAGGTCGGCTGCCTGCTGGCCACGCTCGTGCTGGAGAACTTCGGCGGCCAGGAGTACGAGGTCCGCCGGGACCTGTTCGTGAAGCGACTCGCCGAGTCGTACGGTGACGCGGCCGCCGAGGACGTCCGGCCGCACCTGCTGTGACCGGCCCCGCGGTGCCGGGCGGCGGGGTGGACCCGGAGGTCCGTCCCGGCTCCGGCGGTCCGGTACTCGTCGCGTTCGCCGGGCTGCCGGGCGTGGGCAAGACCACGCTCGCCGCCCGGGTCGGCGCCGCCCTGCGCGCCCCGGTCCTGCCGGTCGACCCGGTCGAGCGGGCCCTGCACCACTACGGCCTCACCGGCGACGTACCCGGCATGGCCGCCTACGGCGCGGTCGCCGGGCTGGCCGAGGTGCAGCTCGGCCTCGGGCTCAGCGTGGTCGTCGACGCGGTGAACCCGGTCGCCAGCGCCCGGGGCCTCTGGCACGACGTGGCCGAACGGGCCGGCGTGCCGCTGCGGGTGATCGAGGTGCACTGCGGCGACGAGGCGGAGCACCGCCGCCGGGTCGAGGCCCGCCCGCCCGAGGAACACGGCACCTGGGAGCAGACGCTGCGCCGCCGGGCCGAGTACGAACCGCTGATCGGCCCGCGCCTGGTGGTCGACACCGCCGTCGCGGCCGACCCGCTGCCGGGCATCCTCGCCTACCTGCGCTAGCCGCTCACCCGGACGTCGTAGGCGGGCCCCGGGCGCTCGGCGAGGAACTCGTGGCCGCGCATCCGGCACCACGCCGGGATGTCCACCGCCGCGGCCGGGTCGTCGGCGAGCACCCGCACCACGGCCCCGGCCGGCAGGCCGGGCACCAGCCGGGCGAGATTGATCACTGGTAGGGGACAGCGCTGCCCCCGGCAGTCCAGCACCTCGTCCGGCTCGCTCACAGGCCGGTCACCCCCGCCTCGGCCCGCAGGTCCGCCACGATCCCGGGCAGTTCGGCCAGGAACCGCTCCACGTCCGCCTCGGTGGTCTCCCGGTGCAACGACACCCGCACGTTGCCGTGCGACAGCACCCCCATCGCCTCCAGCACGTGTGACGGACGCAACGTCGACGACGTGCACGACGAGCCGGAGGACACCGCGAACCCGCGCCGGTCCAGCGCGTGCAGCAACGCCTCGCCGTCGACGTACAGGCAGGAGAACGTCACAAGGTGCGGCAACCGGTCCACCGGGTCGCCGACCACCTCCACGTCCGGCACCTCCGCCGCCACCCGGGCCCGGATCCGGTCCACCAGCGGGCGCAGCCGGGCCGCCTCGGCCGCCGCGTCGGCCGCCGCCGCGCGCAGGCTCGCCGCCGCCGCGACCACCGCCGGCAGGTTCACCACCCCCGGGGTACGCCCCGACTCCCGCTCGTCGGCCGGGTACGGCGACTCCCAGCGGGTGCCCTTGCGCACCACGAGCAGCCCGACGCCGGGCGGCCCACCCCACTTGTGCGCGCTGGCGGTCAGCACCGACCAGCCCGGCGGCAGCGGCGCCCGGCCGGCCAGCTGCGCCGCGTCCACGTACAGCGGCACGCCCGCCTCGGCGCACAGCTCCGCCGCCGCGGGCACCGGCTGCACCGTGCCCACCTCGTGACTGGCCCCGATCAGCGCGGCGAGAGCCACGCCGGGCGCGGCCACCGCCGCCGCCCAGGCGTCCAGGTCCAGCCGGCCCAGCCGGTCCACGGGTACGGACACCGCAGCGCCGCCGGCGGCCGTGTGCCGCTGCGCGGCGTGCAGCACCGCCGAGTGCTCGATCGCCGAGTGCACCAGCGTCGCCCCGGCCCGCCGCCGCCCGGCCAGGCCCCCGAGCACGGCGGCGTGCGCCGCCGCCGTACCGCTGGGGGTGAAGGACAGCTCGTCGGCGCGGACGCCGAGCGTCTGCGCGGCGGCCTCCCGCGCGGCGTCGAGAAGCCGGCGGGCCCGGCGGGCCGGCGCGTACAGCCGGGCCGGGTCCGCCCAGCCGTCGTCCAGGGCGGCCAGCATCGCCTGCCGCGCGACCGGATGCAGCGGCGCCGCGCTGGCGGCGTCCAGGTAGACCGGGGAGACGCTCATGACGTTCCACGCTATCGCCCGGTTACGCCCAAGATCCCCCCGATGGGGGTGGACAGCGACCCCAAGACGGCCTGGCCGGTCATGGTCGAGTAATCTGCGACCGTCGGTGACGCCTTTGCCGTCGGTGTCAAGGAGAACAACCGCCGCGGCGCGCTAGGGAGGCAGGACCAGGTGGTCGCAAGGAGTTCGGAGGTACGGCGCTCGGCCGTACGGCACAGCGCTTCCCCGGGGGCCGGTGGACGCCGGCGGCGTGGTGCTGGTCGAATCGCCGGGCTCGGTCTCGGCGCGGCGGCGCTGCTGGTCTCGCTCACCGGCTGTGACGTCGGCAAGACGTTCGGCGGGTTCGGCTGGCCGCAGGGCGGCATCACGCCCGAGTCGCACCGCATGTACGACCTGTGGATCGCGTCCTGCATCGCGGCGCTCGCCGTCGGTGTGTTCGTGTGGGGCCTGATCTTCTGGTGCGTGGTCCGCTACCGCAAGCGCGGCAACGAGCTGCCGGTGCAGACCCGCTACAACCTGCCGATGGAGTTCCTCTACACCATCGCGCCGATCCTCGTGGTCTCCGTGCTCTTCTACTACACCGCGGTCGTGCAGACCGACGTGGTGAAGGAGTCGAAGAACCCGGACGTCACCGTCGAGGTCGTGGCGTTCAAGTGGAACTGGCAGTTCAACTACCGCGACGGCCAGGGCCGCGACGCCAACACCGTCGCCTCGGTGCTCGGCACCAGCGAGGTCATCCCGGTGCTGGTGCTGCCCAGCGGCCGCTCGATCCGCTTCGAGGAGACCAGCCGCGACGTCATCCACTCGTTCTGGGTGCCGGAGCTGCTGTTCAAGCGCGACGTCATGCCGGGCAACGTGCGCAACACGTTCGAGGTCTCCAGCATCGACCAGGAGGGCGCGTTCGTCGGCCGCTGCGCCGAGCTGTGCGGCAGCTACCACGCCTTCATGAACTTCGAGCTGCGGGTCGTCTCGCCGGAGAAGTACGACCAGTTCCTGGCGGCCAAGAAGGCCGGCAAGTCGACCCAGGAGGCGCTCGGCGCGATCGGCGAGCCGGAGTACGCCACCGAGACCAAGCCGTTCGACACCCGGCGCGACGTGAACAACTTCAACCCGTCCGACGCGACGGCCGGCGCGGGAAGCTGAGGGGTCCGGCATGAAGACCGAGTGGAAGATCTTCCTGACCATCGCCACGTTCCTCCTCGGCGCGACGATTCTCTACGGCGCCTGGACGTACGCCGACAGCGACGGCCGCATCGAGTGGATCGGCACTGTGGCGCTGCTGCTGTCCTTCCTGCTCTGCGCGATGTGCGGCGGCTTCTTCTGGTTCGTCTCCCGCCGTATCGACCTGCGCCCCGAGGACCGGCCGGACGGCGAGATCGCCGACGGCGCCGGTGAGGTCGGCTTCTTCAGCCCGGGCAGCTACTGGCCGTTCGGTCTGGCGCTGGCCGCCGCGATCGCCGGACTCGGCCTGGTGTTCTGGCAGTTCTGGCTGCTGGGCCTGGGTCTGGTGGCGGTCGTCTTCGCCACCTGCGGGCTGCTGTTCGAGTACTACTCGGGCACCCGCCGCACCGCCGAGCACTGACCCGAAGCACCCCGCAGGCCCGCGCCCCCGTACCGGGGCCGCGGGCCTGCGGCTTTTCCCCTCCCGACTGCCGCACGCGCCGTCCCCTGCGGGCTGCCTGCGTCGATCATGAAGTTGACGGCGCCGGCGGTCCTTTTTGTCCCCGCCAACCTCATGATCACCGCCCGGCGTGGTCAGTTGCCCTCACCAGGCGCCGCGGCTTGGCCCGGTGGGCGGAACCGCGGTCCGCTCCCGAGACGCGGGTGCTGTCACGGGTCACCCCCGACACTCCCGCCCGAGCCCAGCGCCCGATGCGCTCCCGGCACCCGCCCCGCCTCGTTGATCAAGGAGTTCGGGGCAATTTCGCGCACCGCCGGTGACACAAACCCCTTGATCATCGCTTTGGGCCGGGGGAGCACCACCACCACCTGCCGGTCACCGGGCGGTGATCAAGGAGTTTGTGTCCGCCTGGACGGCCGCGGGGGACACCAACTCCTTGATCACGGGCGGCGGACGGTTGGGCCGTCGGGCGTGGCGGGGATGGAAGGGTGGCGGCCGCGTGCGGCGCGGAGGCGTAAAGAGGCCGGGCAGGCGCAGCGCGGTGCACGGGAAGGGCGCGGCGCGGGAAGGGTGCGGTGCGGCGCGGAAGGGCGAAGAAGGGCGCCGGAAGGGAGTGGAGGGTCAGGCTGCCTGGGGGTGGGAGGGGCGGCGGGCGCGGCGGCCGGACAGGCGGGTCTCGCGGAAGGTGAACGTGGCGATCACCACGGCCGCGCCGCAACCGGTGCAGATCAGCTCCGGGCAGTCGGCGCCGTGCCCGTCGCCGCACGGCGGCGCCTCGAACAGCACGACGCCCTCGCAGGTGTCACAGTGCAGCTCGCGGTCAGACACGGGTGGCTCCTCTCGCTCCGGGCACCGGCCGAGGCGGGAAGCCGCCGGCCGGCGGACCAGAGACCGAAATCGGTAAGACCGAAATCGGAAAGACCGAAAACGGAAAATAACTCCCGTGTAGTTTGGCACGCGGGTACGACAACACCCGCGCCAGGCCGCCGTCAGGCGGCGCGCGCCACCTCGAGCCAGCGCTCCAGCGCGGCCGCGGCGGCACCCGAGTCGACCGCCTCGGCGGCCCGGGCCAGGTTGGCCCGCAGCACCTCGTACAGGTCGCCGTCGAGCGGGCCCTGGGTGGCCAGTGCCACAGCGGCGTTGACCAGTACCGCGTCCCGCACCGGGCCGGTCTCGCCCGCCAGCAGCCGGCGGACCACGTCGGCGTTGTAGACCGCGTCCCCGCCGCGCAGGTCGGCCAGGGTGGCCCGGGGTACGCCGAGCTCCGTCGCGTCCAGCACGGCCTCCGTGACGGTGCCCTGCTGCGCCACCCACACCCGGGTGGGAGCGCCGGTGCTGAACTCGTCCAGGCCGTCCTCGCCGCGTACCACGATCGCGGAGTCGCCCCGGGCCGCGAAGACGGCGGCCATCACCGGGGCCATCCGCTTGTCGAAGCAGCCCACCGCGCCCGCGCGGGGCCGCGCCGGGTTGGTCAGCGGGCCGAGGAAGTTGAACGCGGTGGGTACGCCGATCTCGCGCCGGACCGGGCCGGTGTGGCGCATGCCGGGGTGGAAGCGGGCGGCGAAGCAGAAGCCGATGCCGGCCTCCGTGACGCAGCGGGCCACCTGCTCGGGCGCCAGGTCGAGGGGTACGCCGAGCTGCTCCAGCACGTCGGCGGTGCCGCAGGAGGAGGAGGCGGCCCGGTTGCCGTGCTTGACCACGCGGACCCCGGCCCCGGCGACCACCAGCGCCGCCATGGTGGAGATGTTCACCGTGTGGGCGAGGTCGCCGCCGGTGCCGACCACGTCCAGCGCGGTCGCGCGTACGTCCTCGGGCAGGTGCACCGGCACCGCGCGGGTCAGCATGGCCTCGACCAGGCCGCCCAGCTCGGCGGGGGTCTCACCCTTGGTGCGCAGCGCCACGGCGAACCCGGCGATCTGCGCCGGGGTGGCCGAGCCGGCCATGATCTCGCCCATCGCCCACGCGGTGTCGGCGGTGGAGAGCTCCTCGCCGCGCAGCAGCGCGTTGAGCAGAAGCGGCCAGGTCCGTTCGCCCATGGCGGGCCTCCCGAGCGGCGTGAGGAAAGCGGTTGGGGCGCGCCACGGCCGCGTCGCCGTGGCGCGCGAAGGCCGGGGGATCAGGCCGCGGCGTGGGTGCGGCGCAGCAGCTCCGCCACGGTGCTGCCGGCGACCACCGGGTCCAGCGGGTGGGTCAGCGTGGCGTCGACCTCGGCGTACGCGGCCAGCCAGCGGTCGGCGGCGCGGGCCAGCACCACGCAGGTTGGCGGCGCGTCGTCCCGGTCGTCCTTGATCTGGCGGGCGATGCCGATGCCGCCGCCCGGGGTCGCCTCGCCGTCGAGCAGGAGCAGGTCGATCTCGTAGTCGTCGACCAGCCGGACGCAGGCGTTGTAGTCGTCGGCCTCGACGAACTCGATCTCGATGCCGGGCGCCGGCCGGGTGCCCACGGCGAGCCGCATGCGGTCGCGGACCTTCGGGTCGTCGCTGTAGAGCAGGACGGTGCAAAGACGATCGCTCATCGTGACGTGGCTCCCACCTCGTAGCTGCCCGCTGATCGTAGCGGGCGTCACATCCGGCCTGTCGCCCCGCCCGGGCGGGCTCGGGGCGTACCCGGAACGGGCTCAGGCGCTCGCCTCCGCGGCGCGCTCGCGGGCCTCCTGGCGGTCCAGCTCGCGGTCGAGCCGGCGGGCCTCGCGCTCGGACTGCTTGACCCACTGGACGACCAGGACGGCGAGCATCGTGACGCTGACGAACTCGCCGCCGGCCCACAGGATGCCGCCGGCCACCACCTGGTCGTTCCAGGGGTCGGACCAGGACAGGTTGAGCGACGGGTACCAGTCGCCGCCGAACAGCGTGGTGCTCTGCATGATGGTCAGGCCGAGGACGGTGTGGAACGGCACCGAGAGCAGCATGAGCAGCGCGCGCCCCGGGTACGGCCAGCGGCCGGGCAGCGGGTCCAGGCCGAGCAGCGGCCAGAAGAAGACGCAGCCGGTGGCGATGAAGTGCGCGTGGACCAGCTCGTGCGCCCACTCGTGGCGCAGCGTGAACTCGTAGAGGTCGGTGAAGTACAGCGCGAACGGGTTCACCACGAAGATGGCGAACGCCACAAGCGGGAAGCTGTAGATCCGGATCACCTTGCTGTGCACGATCGCGAGCAGCCGCTTGCGCGGGCGGACCGGCAGCGTGCGCAGCGCCAGCGTCACCGGGGCGCCGAGCGCCAGGAAGATCGGCGCGATCATCGACAGCACCATGTGCTGCACCATGTGCACCGAGAGCAGGGCGGTGTCGTACGCGCCGAGGCCGGTGAGCGTGACCAGGGCGATGCCGCCGAGGCCGGGGCCGAGGAACGACACGGTACGGATGACCGGCCAGCGGTCGCCGCGCAGCCGCAGCCGGTGCACCCCGTAGAGGTAGAGGCCGGCGGCCAGGACGATGCCCAGCGTGAGCCAGCTGTCCAGCCGGGTCTCGGTGAGGACCCGGGCCACGGTGAACGGCGGCGGGGCGCCCTCGCCTCCCGCCGCCAGCGTCGCCGGAACAGCCGAGGTGACGGCGCGGATCTGATCGACGTGCAGCACGCTTTTCAGGGTAGGTCAGGCGAAGCGGACCTCCACTATCGGGCCACGGAAGGGCGCGGTTTGGCACCCCGCTGATCGTCGGTCCCGGTCAGGGGCAATAATGACCGCGTGACTGCGGCCCCAGCCATTGACAAGAGCCGGATCCACTCCCTGACCCGACCCAACATGGTCAGCGTCGGGACGATCGTGTGGCTCTCCAGCGAACTCATGTTCTTCGCGGCGCTGTTCGCGATGTACTTCTCCATCCGCGCGGCTGCGCCGGAGCAGTGGGAGAAGCACACCGAGGTGCTGAACATCCCGTACGCGACCACGTTCACGGTGATCCTGGTGCTCTCCTCGATCACCTGCCAGATCGGCGTGTTCGCGGCCGAGCGCGGTGACGTCCACGCTCTGCGCCGGTGGTTCACGATCACCTTCGTGATGGGTCTGATCTTCGTGCTCGGTCAGCTGAACGAGTACCGGACCCTCGTGCACGAGGGTGTCAAGATCAACGAAGACGGTTACGGGTCGATGTTCTACCTCACCACCGGCTTCCACGGTCTGCACGTGACCGGCGGCCTCATCGCCTTCGTGATCTTCATGATCCGTACCACGATGGGCCGGTTCACCCCCGCCCAGGCGACCTCGGCGATCGTCGTGTCCTACTACTGGCACTTCGTGGACGTCGTGTGGATCGCGCTGTACGCCATGATCTACTGGCTCCAGTGATCTTGGCGCGTCACGAACCGCGCCGCTGCTCCGTCCCCTGAGACAAGGTCCAACCGGTTAAGGACACAGGTCATGACTTCTGACAACGACCGCCGACGCGGTCTGCTCGCGCGGCTGCGCGGGCGGCCCGTAGTGCGCAGCAGGGGCCGCCGCCGGCTGGGCGCCGCGGTCCGGCTGTTCGCCGCGCTGATGCTGGCCGGCGGTGCCTACACCGTCTTCGCCCCCGGCGTGCAGGCGCAGGACAACCCTCCGTTGACCGCCGCAGGCAACGAGGGCAAGGCGCTGTTCGACGTGAGCTGTGTGACCTGTCACGGTCGCAACGCCCAGGGCGTCGAGGGCCGCGGTCCGAGCCTGATCGGCGTCGGAGCGGCCTCGGTCGAGTTCCAGGTCAGCAGCGGTCGCATGCCGATGGCCCGGCAGGAGGCCCAGGCCATGCGCAAGCCGCCGCAGTTCACCGACGAGCAGGTGCGCCAGCTCGGGCAGTACATCCAGGAGCTCGGCGGCGGCCCGGAGGTGCCCAACGGGGACCTGCGTGAGGGCGCCAACCTGTCCACCGGTGGTGAGCTGTTCCGGATCAACTGCTCGCAGTGCCACGCCTTCAGCGGCGGCGGCGGCGCGCTGTCCTCCGGCAAGTACGCGCCGAGCCTGGCGCCGGCCAGCGACCGGCAGATCTACGCCGCGATGCTGAGCGGCCCGCAGAACATGCCGGTGTTCGGCGACAACCAGATCACGCCCGAGGAGAAGGCGGACATCATCGCCTACATCCAGGAGACGCTGAAGCACGACGGCGACCCGGGCGGCTTCAACCTGGGCCGCTACGGCCCGTCGACCGAGGGTCTCGCGATCTTCCTGGTCGGCATCGTCGCGCTGGTCTTCGCGAGCCTGTGGATCGCGGGCAAGTCGTGACCGGACGGATCAATGCTTCCAGTGCTGTGGCGCCGACCCCCGGCGTCACCCGTAGCGAGGTGACGGCATGAGCACCCACACCGAGCACCAGGCCCAGCAGGGCCCGGAGCCGCTCGACGTGAACGACCCCCGGCTCTCCCGGTTCGACATCGTCCAGGAGGGCGCGCGGCGGGACGACATCGAGATCGTCCACTACGAGCCGCAGGTGGTCCCGGGCAGCAAGGCCGAGCGCCGGCTGACCCGTACGGTCGCCCTGATGTTCCTGCTGACCGGCGTCTTCGCGACCGCCTTCCTGGTGGTCTACATCTGGTGGCCGTGGCAGTGGGAGCCGGGTACCGGTGGCGACAAGCTCTACACGCCGCTGCTCGGTGTGACGCTGGGCCTGGCGCTGCTGGGCATCGGCTTCGGCATCCTGACCTGGGGCAAGAAGCTGCTGCCCAAGGAGGTCTCGATCCAGGACCGGCACGACCAGGCCGAGGACCCGGAGGGTCGCAAGATCACCGGCGAGACCATGCTCTACCTGGCCGACGAGATGGGCGTACGCCGCCGGCCGCTGCTCGGCATCTCGCTGCTCGCCGGCCTCGCGCCGGTGGGCGCGGTGGCCGCGGCCCCGCTGATCGGTGGCCTGATCGAGCAGCCGCACAAGAACAACCAGATGTTCACCACCGGCTTCCAGCCGGCCGAGGGCGGCAAGAAGATCCGGCTCATCCGTGAGGACGGCCGCCCGATCCGCCCGGCCGACGTCAGCGTCGGCGGCCAGCTCACCGTGTTCCCGGGCATCGACGGCGGCGTCAGCAACCTGCACGCCGACTCGCCCACCCTGCTCATCCACCTGCGGGAGGACGACGCGCAGAAGTCGCGCGCCGCGAACGAGCGCAAGGGCCACGGCGACTACATGTGGGGCAACTACGTCGCGTTCTCCAAGATCTGCACGCACGCCGGCTGCCCGGCCAGCCTCTACGAGCAGCAGACCAACCGCCTGCTCTGCCCCTGCCACCAGTCGCAGTTCCTCATCACCGACAACGCCAAGCCGATCTTCGGCCCGGCGAACCGGCCGCTGCCGCAGCTGCCGATCGAGGTGGACGAGGAGGGCTTCTTCGTGGCGAAGTCCGACTACACCGAGACCATCGGTCCCGACTTCTGGGAGCGGCCATGAAGCGCCGAAAGTTTGATGCGGCCGCGCTGCCGGCCAAGAGCGCGCGGGCGGTGGACGACCGCTTCCAGGTGGCCACGCCCCTGCGCAAGCTGCTGAACAAGGTCTTCCCCGACCACTGGTCGTTCCTGCTCGGCGAGATCGCGCTGTTCTCGTTCGTCGTCCTGCTGCTCACCGGCGTCTTCCTGACGTTCTTCTTCGAGCCGGCGATGACCGAGGTCATCTACAACGGCAGCTACGCGCCGCTGCGGGGCACCCCGATGTCGGCCGCCTACGCCTCCAGCCTGGACATCTCGTTCGATGTCCGTGGTGGTCTGATCATGCGGCAGATGCACCACTGGTCGGCCCTGCTGTTCATGGCCGCGATCGTGGTCCACATGCTGCGGGTCTTCTTCACCGGCGCGTTCCGCAAGCCGCGTGAGACCAACTGGATCATCGGTTCGCTGCTGTTCTGGGTCGGCTTCCTGGCCGGCTTCACCGGCTACTCGCTGCCGGACGACGGTCTGTCCGGCACCGGTCTGCGGATCGCCTCCGCGATCATCCTGTCGATCCCGGTGATCGGTTCCTGGGTCAGCTCGTCGATCTTCGGTGGGGAGTTCCCCGGCACCATCATCATCAGCCGCTTCTTCATCGCCCACGTGCTGCTCATCCCGGGCCTGCTGGTGGCGCTGATCAGCGTGCACCTCGGCCTGGTGTTCAAGCAGAAGCACACCCAGTGGCCCGGCCCCGGCCGGACCAACGAGAACGTGGTCGGCGAGCGGATGTTCCCGCGCTACGCGCTCAAGCAGGGCGGCTTCTTCATGGTCGTCTTCGGCGTGGTCGCGCTGATGGGTGGCCTGTTCCAGATCAACCCGATCTGGCTGTTCGGCCCGTACGAGGCGTGGGTGGTCTCGGCGGCCAGCCAGCCCGACTGGTACGTCATGTTCCTCGACGGCTCGACCCGCCTCATGCCGGGCTGGGAGATCAGCATCCCGATCGGCAACGGGTACGTCATTCCACCGTTGTTCTGGCCCACGGTGGTGCTGCCCGGAATCCTGGTCGGCCTGTCGACGATGTACCCGTTCCTGGAGGCGCGCCGCCTCAAGGACTACAAGCACCACAACCTGCTCCAGCGGCCCCGGGACGTTCCGGCCCGGACCGCCGTGGGCGCCATGGCGCTCGCCTTCTACGTCGTGCTGACCCTCTCCGGCGCCAACGACGTCATCGCGGACAAGTTCCACATCAGCCTGAACGCGATGACCTGGGGAGGCCGGATCGGCCTGCTGATCCTCCCGCCGATCGCGTACTACGTCACGTACCGGATCTGCCTGGGTCTGCAGCAGCACGACCGGGAGGTGCTGGCCCACGGCGTGGAGACCGGCATCATCAAGCGGCTGCCCGACGGCCGGTTCGTCGAGGTCCACCAGCCGCTCACCTCGGCCGAGGGCCACGACGGTCACCCGCCGGCGCTGGACTACGTCGGCTGGGTGGTGCCGAAGAAGATGAACCGGCTCGGTGCCCTCGGCCCGGCGATCCGGGGCTTCTTCTACCCGATCGAGAAGCCGGCCGAGGCGCCGGTCTCGCCGGGACACCCGCCGGTCGAGGCCCGGCCGGAGCGGGAGGAGATCGGCAGCGGCGAGAGCCGTCGCTGACCCTCCCCGGTACGACTGACAGTGGCGCCCGCCGGATCCTTCCGGCGGGCGCCACTGCCGTTTCCGCCCCTGCCGTCCCGTTGTCTCCCACCTACGCCGGGCGGCCGGTGCGCGGACGGCCGTCGCCCCCGACACGGACGGGTGGAATCGCAGGAATAACCCCGGTCAGCCGGGTATCCGTGCGGTCCGACGTCTCATGGGGGAGGAACGAATGTTGGGAATCAAACGCCTGGGCCTGCTGGCCGCGCTGGTGGTCGTGGGGCTGGCGCCCGCCGCCGCGTCGCAGGCTGCGGCGCAGCCGTCGACGCAGGACACGCAGTACCTGCAGGCGGTGCACCAGGTCAACCTGTTCGAGATCACCGCCGGTAACCTGGCCCAGCAGAAGGGTCAGAACCAGCAGGTCAAGGACCTGGGCAAGATGTTCGTCACGGACCACACCCAGCTGGACCAGACGGTGCAGTCGACCGCGCAGCAGCTCAACGTGCAGTTGCCGGCCGACCCGACCGCCGACCAGCAGAAGGTCCTGGACAAGCTGAACAACCTCAGCGGCGCCGAGTTCGACAAGGCGTGGGTGACCGCGCAGCTCGCCGGTCACGTCCAGGCGATCCAGGCCACCCAGACCGAGATCTCGCAGGGCTCGGAGCAGTCGGTGGTGCAGATCGCCCAGGACGCGCTGCCGGTCCTCCAGGCGCACTACGACGCGCTGGTGGCCCTGGCTCAGACGCTGGGTGTCCCGGTTCCGCAGACCAGCGCCAGCGGCACGCCCAGCCCGGGCGGCACCACGTCCCCGGGTGGCACCGAGTCGCCGGCTCCGGGCGGCACCGAGACCGAGGAGCCCGCTCCGGGCACCACGGAGACCCCGGTGCCCGGCCAGAGCTGACGTACCGCACGGCCGACGGTGGCCGGTCCGCCCGCGAGGGGGGCCGGTCACCGGCTCGTGTCAGTCGGCGTTCGCCAGCCCGATCGCGAACGCCTCCTCCAGGTCGTGCTGCGAGTAGGCGCGGAACGCGATGTGCGACTCGGTGTTGAGCACGCCCGGCACCTTCGAGATGCTGCCGGCGATGACCTGGGCGATCTGCTCGAACTCCCGGACCCGGACCATGGCGATCAGGTCGACGTGCCCGGCCACCGAGTAGACCTCGCTGACGCCGGGCAGGTTGGCCAGGGTCTCGGCCACCTCGGGGATGGAGTCGGTGGCGCAGTCGATCAGCACGATCGCGGTGATCACGGGACGGTTCTCCGTTCGTCGGCGACGAGGCCCATGCTAGAGCCCGCGCCCCTCACCGCGCCGCCGGGACGGTCAGGTCGTCCCCGGCCCGGATCACCTCACGCAGGCGTTCCCCGGCCGCGACTGTCGCGCCCGGCCACACCACGGACCGGTCGACGTCGCCGTGCACGCGGGCGCCGGCGCCGACCACCGAGCCGGTCACCCGGCCGGTCACCGTCGCCGCCGGGTCCACCAGTCCGTCCGGTCCGGCCGCGTGCAGGTTGGCGGCCAGGTAGTCGGCGGGGGTGCCGGTGTCGTAGAACGTGCCGCGGTAGGGCACCACAGTGAGCGCCGCGGCCGCCTCCGCCGGCCGCCACACCGCCCGGACCAGGTCGCCGAACGTGGCGGGCAGGTCGCGGACCAGCCGCCAGGGCAGCAACGAGAAACCCACGAACTCGTGGCCGTCGAAGGTGCCGGGGGCGTCCGGGTCGTCGGCGGGCCGGCCGAGCAGGCGTACGCCGTGCCCGTCCCACCCGTCCAGCAGCGCGGCGACGTCCGGACCGGGCGGGGCCTGCGGGTCGGCCAGGTACGCGTCGGCGTTGCCCACGAGCACGCCCCGTCCGCCGATCCAGTCCCGCAGCCGGCCCACGCCCCCGGCGGTGCCCAGCGGAGCGTCCGGCTCGACCGACAGGTGGGCCCGTCCGCCCACCCGCGCGACCACCTGGTCGCCCAGGTAGCAGGCGTTCACGGCGACCCGCTCGGGGCCGGTCAGGCCGAGCCCGGCCAGGCGGGCCAGCGCCCGGTCCAGCAGCGGGACGTTCCCGACCGGGCAGAGCGCCTTCGGCACCCGCTCGGTGAGCGGGCGCAGCCGGGTGCCCTCGCCCGCGGCCAGCACCACCGCGCACACCTCCACCTCCGGTGCGGCAGCGCCCGCGTACGAGGTGCTCACGCGGCCGGTGGGTGCTCGCCGGCGCGCGGGCCGATGCCGTAGTACCCGAGCAGGTTGGCGGTGGCGCGGCTGAGCCGGGGCAGGTCGTCGAGCGGGTGGAAGGCGGCCTCGAAGACCTCGGCGCCGTCCACCTTCAGCTCGGTGGTCGACGCCGGCACCTCCGCCTCGAAGACCACGTCGACCCAGCCCTTGGCGTGCACCACCGCGTTCGGCACGGCCGGGCGCAGCGCGTCGGGGGAGAGGCGGACGCCGGACTCCTCGTACAGCTCGCGGGCGGCGCCCACCACCGGGGCCTCGCCGCGTTGCAGCAGCCCGGCGGGCAGCGTCCAGCTGTACCCGGGCGGCTGGCGCAGCAGCAGGATCCGGCCCGCGCCGGTGGCCTCCGCGTCCTTGACCAGCGTGACCGCGCCGACGACGTACTTCGGTACGGCCAGCCGGACCAGCCGCCGCCGCAGCGGGACCGGAAGCCGGTAGAAGATCTGGTAGCCGAGGGCCCGTCCGGTGGCGCGTGCGCGGGGGATCATGCCGTCCAGGCTAGTGGTCCCGGCGGGGACCGGCTCCGTCTACTGCCGGTGGTCGACCAGATCGATCAACTGCTGGACCACGGTGTCCGGCTCGACAGTGCGGTCGAAGACCGCCACCAGCAGCGTCTCCAGGTCGGGGTAGCCCAGCTCCTCGGACAGCCGCAGCAGCGGCAGGTCGCTGGCCAGGCCCCGGTTGTGCTTGCGCAACGCCAGACCGATCGAGGCCCGGCCGAGCCGGACCTTGTCGGCGATCGAGATGCCCGGCTCGGTGTGCTCGGCGAACCAGCGGTTGATCTGCATCTGGGCGTGCGGGGACTTCACGAAGCCCAGCCACTCCCGGCGCGGGCCGCGCGGGGCCACGTCCGCCTCGAAGCCGCTCTCCGCGTCGTTCTCGGTGAAGATCTCCACGACGTCGCCCTCCTCCAGTTCGGAGGAGAGCGGCGCGAGCCGGCCGTTGATCCGGGCGGCCAGGCAGTGGTCGCCGCGCTCGGTGCCCAGCTCGTACGCGAGGTCGACAGGGGTCGCCCCGGCCGGCAGCACCACCTGCCGCCCGTCGGCGACCACCTGGATCTGCGCCTCGGACAGGTCGCAGCGCAGCGACTCCATGAACTGGGTCGGGTCGACCGTCTCCTGTTCCCAGTCGAGCACCCGGCGCAGCCAGGCCAGCTCGTCCGCCCGGTCGGCGGCCCGGCCCGCGGCCCGCGGGAAGCGGTAGTGGGCGGCCACGCCGTACTCCGCGGAGCGGTGCATCTCGGTGGTGCGGATCAGCACCTCGACCGTGCGGTCCTGCGGGCCGCAGACGCTCGTGTGCAGGGACCGGTAGAGGTTGTTCTTCGGGGAGGCGATGAAGTCCTTGAACCGGCCCGGCACCGGCCGCCAGAGCCCGTGCACGGCGCCCAGCGCGGCGTAGCAGTCGGTCGCCGGACCGTCCACCACGATCGCGATGCGGGGCAGGTCGTATGGGGCGGCGTGGTCGCCGGCGACGGTGTCCTTCCAGATCGAGTAGAGGTGCCGGGGGCGGGGGGAGACGTCGGCGTCGACCCGGTTGCGGCGCAGCGCCACCCGGGTGCGGGCCACCACGTCGGCGAGGTAGGCGTCCCAGCCCGGCCGGTCGTGCACGAACCGGGCGATCCGCGCGTGCTCCTCCGGCCGCAGGTGCAGCAGCACCACGTCGTCCAGCTCGCGTTTGAGCGTCTGGATGCCCAGCCGGTCGCAGAGCGGTACCAGCACCTCCTGGGTCTTGCGGGCGATCCGCTCCCGGGAGGCGGCCGAGCGGACGCCGAGCGTACGCATGTTGTGCAGCCGGTCGGCCAGCTTGATCACCAGCACCCGGACGTCCTTGCCGGCCGCCACGATCATCTTGCGGACGGTCTCCGCCTCGGCGGCCTTGCCGTAGAACGCCTTGTCGAACTTGGTCACGCCGTCGACCAGGTGGGCGACCTCGCGGCCGAAGTCCTCCTGGAGGGCCTGGAGCGTGTAGCGGGTGTCCTCCACCGTGTCGTGCAGCAGGGCGGCGACCAGCGTGATGGTGTCCATGCCGAGGTCGGCGCAGATCTGCGCCACCGCCAGCGGGTGGGTGATGTACGGCTCGCCGCTCTTGCGGAACTGGCCGCGGTGCATGTTCTCGGCGATCGTGTAGGCCCGGCGCAGCACCGAGGCGTCGGCGTTCGCGTGGATGCCGCGATGGGCCCGGACCAGTGTGGTGACCGGGTCGCCGTCGGCCGTGGGCCAGGTGAGCAGGGAACGCAGGCGGCGGGTGAGCGGTAACTCGCCCTGGGCGGGAAGCGCGCCACCCAGGGCGGCGCCGTGTCCGGCGTCGACGTCCACCTGGGACACCTCCTCACCCCGGCCCTCGGCCACCGGGAACCGGCGGCCGGGAGCAGAGCCCGCGAATCGGGCAGGTCTGCACTCCTTTAACAGACTAAGGGAGTCGAGGTAGTCCGATCGGTCAGTTGGTCATGAGCGTTCGGTCGAGAGTTTGGCGGATCCGCCGTTCTCCGCCTTCGCCAGCAGGTCGCGGAAACGCCCCGCGCCGGCCACCGGCGAGGCCCAACCGGCGGTCGACTCGACCAGCCGGGTCTCCGGTCGTTCCAACCAGGACAGGATCCGCTCGGTCTCCTCCGCGGTCGCGGCCGGCACCGGACCGTGCCCGGGCAGCACCGTCTCCGCGGTGGCCCGGATCGCGGCGATCGTGGGTCGCGGGTGGACACCCGGCGGGGACACCCCGGCCCCGGCGAGCCGGCCGTGCCGGATCAGCGCCAGCTCCCAGCCGCCCCGGGCGGCCGGACGGGCGGCGGCCAGCTCGGCGATGCCGGTCAACGCGGCCAGCCGCTGCATCCGGACCGCCGCGCGCAGCACCGCGACCAGCCGGCCCCGGACCACGGCCGCCTCCTCGTACCGCTCGGCGGCCGACAGCACCTCGATGCGGGCGAGCAGCGCGTCCACCACCACCCCGGGGTCGTCGCTGGTGGCGGTGCGGAACGGCGTCGCCGCGCGGTCGTCGTACTCCTCGGGGGTGATCCTGTGCTCGCAGGGCGCCGGGCAGCGGCCCAGCTCGGCCAGCGCGCAGGCCGGCATGGTGGTGCGCCGGGAGAGCCGGTGCGTGCACTGCCGCAGCGGCACCGCGTCGTGGAAGCCGGCGGCGGCCAGCTCCGCCGCCTGCCGGGACCGGAACGGCCCCAGGTAGGCCGTGTCGGTCGGCGCGAGGGCACGCACGATCGACAACCGGGGGTACGCCTCGTCGGTGAGCTTCAGCCAGACCTGGCGCTCCGGATACTTCGACCGGCGGTTGTACGGCGGCGCGTGCGCCGCGATCAGCCGCAGCTCGCGGACCTCGGCCTCCAGCGAGTGGGCGCACTCGACCGCCTCCACCCGCTCGGCCGCGGCGAGCATCTCGGAGATCCGGGCCCGCTTCTCCGCGGCGGTGAAGTAGCTGCGGACCCGGGTGGCGATGTCGCCGGACGTGCCGACGTAGAGCGGCCGGTCGTCGGCGGCCCGGAAGATGTAGACGCCCGGTACCTTCGGCAGCCCGTCGGCGAGGTGCCGCTTGCGGCGCTGGGTGGGGGTGACCGCACGGGCGAACTCGATCGCCTCGCCGACCGTGCCGACCCGGTGCCCGCCGAGGCGGCCGATCAGACCGTGCAGCACGTCGACCGTGGCCTTGGCGTCGTCGAGCGCCCGGTGGGTGGGCTGGGTCGCGGTGCGGAAGTAGGCGGCCAGCGTGCCCAGCTTGCGGTTGGGCACCTCGTCGCGGGTCAGCACCCGGCGGGCCAGCGCGGCCGTGTCCAGCACCCGGGGGTTGGGCCAGCGGTAGCCGTGCTTCGCGCAGGCGGCCTTGAGGAAACCCACGTCGTACGGCGCGTTGTGGGCGACGAGCACGGCGTCGCTGACGAACTCCAGAAAACTCGGGAGCACCTGCTCGATCGGCGGGGCGGGCAGCAGCATGGCCTGGGTGATGCCGGTGAGCACGGTGATGAACGGCGGGATCGGCACGCCCGGGTTGACGAGCGTGGCGAGCACGCCCAGCTCCTCACCGCCGCGCACCTTCACCGCGCCGATCTCGGTGATCCCGCCGCCGTCGGGAGCGCCGCCGGTGGTCTCCAGGTCGACCACCACGAAGGTGGTCGCGTAGAGCGGCAGCGCCGGGTCGACGCCGCTGCCCGCCGGGTCCAGGCCGGCCAGCGACTCCTGGACGTACTCCGCTCGTGTCACCCGCGGGACGCTAGCGGCACGGTCCGACACTCCCGTCACTGCGGCCCCAGGAGATACCACGGGGGTACGATGAGAGATCGGCTCACTCACCGGGCGGTGGGCCCGTTCGGGGTGGGAGACTTGCCTCATGCCCCTCAGCGAGCCGTACGACGACCACTCCTCCGTGGAGGAGCCGGTGGTCGGCGTGCCCGCCGATGAGGACGCGCCGACCGCGATCGAGCCCGAGCCCGTGCTGCCCGAGCCGGTCCGGCAGCGGATCGTCACGCTGACCGCCGCCGTGCTGCCCGGCCTGCCCGCCGACGAGGTGCCGGTGCCGCTGCGGCGGGTCGCCAAGTTCGCCCCCAACCGTCGCGCCCGCCTCGGCGCTCCCGCGATCGCCGCCCAGCTCACCGCCGACCCGCTGTTCCGGCAGCGGATCACCGCCCGGGTGCTCGCCGACGCCGGCGACCTGGGCGCGGCGGTGGTCGAGGGCACCGCGCCCGCCGCCGCCGACCCGGTCGAGGTGGCCGCCCTGGCCTACCTGGCCCGGCCCCGGGGCTGGCGGGAACTCATCGACGCCAGCGGCGAGGCGGTACGCGCCGAGGCCGACAGCGCGGTCGTGGCCGAACTGGTACGCGAGGCCGAGCAGCGGGCCGCCCGCGCCGAGCACGACCGGGCGGTGGCCCGGGTCGAGGCGGAGAAGCTGCGCGACGAGCTGGCCCGGGTCCGCGAGGAGCTGGGTCAGCTCCGTGAGGAGGCCCGCCAGCTGACCCGTACCCTGCGGGAGACCCAGGCCCGCGAGCGCAAGGCCACCGAGATGCTCGCCACCGAGCGGGGGCGGGCGGCCCGCGCCGCGGCCGACGCGGACGCCGAGCTGCGCCGCGCCCGGGCCCGGCTGGCCGAGGCGGAGGCCGCCGCCGGGGTGGCCCGGGCCAGCGCCAAGGAGGCCCGTTCGGTCGACGACGCGCGGCTGTGGCTGCTGCTGGAGACGATCGGCCAGGCCGCCGTGGGGCTGCGCCGCGAGCTGGCGCTCGACCCGGTGGACAAGCTCCCGGCCGACTTCGTCGCCGACGCGTTCGCCGAGCAGCCGGGCGCCGCACCGGCCGGTCCGTCGACGCGGGCCCGCGACACCGACGACCCGGCCCGCCTCGACCAGCTGCTCGCGCTGCCGCGGGCGCATCTGGTGGTGGACGGCTACAACGTGACCAAGCGCGGCTTCGGCGAGATGTCGCTGGAGCAGCAGCGTAAGCGGCTGATCACCGGGCTCGGCGGGATCGCCGCGCAGACCGGGGACGAGGTCACTGTCGTCTTCGACGGCGCCGAGCGGATCCACGGCCTGCCCCCGGCGCCGCGCGGCGTGCGGGTGCTGTTCTCCCGCAAGGGGGAGACCGCCGACGAGCTGATCCGCCGGCTGGTCCGCGCGGAGCCGGCCGGGCGGCCGGTGGTCGTCGTCTCCTCCGACCGCGAGGTCGCCGACGGGGTACGCCGGCACGGCGCGTACCCGCTGGGCGCCGACTCGCTGCTGCGGCGCCTGGCGCGTTCCTGAGCTTCTCCGCGTCGCCTCCCGCCGCTTGATCGACCCCGTTTCGGCGACGTGGCGGGATCGCGCGCGTGCTGATCGCGCCACTTCGGCGTACTGGTTCGTTTTCGCGGCGGCTGCTGCCTCGTTGTCCGGTTCTGTCGTACCCGAGCGTTAGCGTCGTGGTGACCGACGGTGGTGGCCCCTTCCCCGGCCGCCACCGGCGACCCGTCAGGAGGCGTTGATGCTGATCGACTGCGACACCTGCGGCAACCGCGGTGCCGGCTGCTCCGGCTGCCTGGTCACCGCACTGCTCGACTCCGACCCGGCCGACCTGGGCCCGGCCGAGCACCGGGCGATCGAGGTGTTCGCGCGGGCCGGGTTCGAGGTGGACGTGCTGCCGCCGGCACCTGCCGAGGCGCCGGCGCCGATGCCCCGCCGCCCCGGCCGTCGCCGCCGGGTTGCCTGACGCCGCCCGCCGCCCGCCGCCCGCCGCCCGCCGCCCGCCGCCGCTCACTCCTGCCTGTCGGCTTCTGCCTGCCGCTGAAGGAGCGCCGCCCCCGGGGTGCTCAAGGCGGCTGTCGGGTATCCCGTCCACCGCGTGCCGATCGGCCCAGCGCCGCCGTATGCCGCGTCGGCCTCCTCCTCGCCCCGGTCCCGGCAAAGGCCGTCGATCTTGGAGTTGTGGCGCCCAGGATGCCGCTTTGGTGAGCTTTGCAGGGTGTCACAACTCCAAGATCGGCGCGGTCGGCCGAGCCGAAGCCGCGTAGGGGCCGTGTGGGAGAGCCGGGTGAGGGCAGAGCGGTCGGGGCGGCGAGGCGGGCACGGCGGTCCCTTGCGCGGCCGGGCAATAGGATGAGCGGTCACGGCGGGAGGGGGCGGCATGACGCGGACGGGGCACGACGGCGGGGTGGGCCGGTGACCCCGCGCGCCTGGGCGCTGCTGACCCTGGGCGGCCTGGTGGTGGCGCTGCTCGTGGCGGTGGCGCTGCTGGTGCCGTGGAGCCGGCCGCCGGCACCCCGCGCCGACCAGCTCGCGGCGCTGCGGGATCTCCCGGCCGAGCAGGTGAGCCGGGGCCGGGCGTTCCACGGCGCGCTGCGCCCGGCGGCCTGGTCGGCGCTGGCGGTCGGGCTGGTGGTGGCGGTGCTGCTCGGGCTGACCCCGCTGGGCGGGCGCCTGGTCGACCTGGTCGGCCGGCCCTTCGGCGGGCACTGGATCGCGCAGGCCGTGCTCGGCGGGCTGGCCGTCATGTTCCTCGCCGACCTGCTCACCCTGCCGTTCGCGGCCTGGCGCCGCACCGTGCTGGTGCGCTACGGGCTGAGCACCCAGAGCTGGGGCGGCTGGGCGGTCGACCTGCTCAAGTCGTACGCGGTCAGCGCGGTGATCGGCGCGCTGGTCCTGCTCGGCTTCTACACCGTGGTCCGGCTCGCCCCGCGCTGGTGGTGGGCGTTCGGCGCGGCCGGCGCGGCGGCCCTGGTGGTGGTGCTGTCGTTCGTGCTGCCGGTGCTGGTCGAGCCGGTGTTCAACCGGTTCACCCCGATGGAGCCGGGCCCGCTGCGCAGTGAGTTGACCGCGATGGCCGCCCGGGACGGCGTACCGGTGCGCGACGTACTCGTCGCCGACGCGTCGCGGCGTACCAGCGCGGTCAACGCGTACGTCTCCGGGCTCGGCCCGACGCGGCGGGTGGTCGTCTACGACACGCTGCTGCGCGAGGCGGAACCGGCCGAGGTGACCAGCGTGGTCGCCCACGAGCTGGGGCACGCCAAGGACCGGGACGTGTGGACCGGCACGGTGCTCGGCGCGCTCGGCGCCGCCGCCGCGGTGGTGGCGCTCTACCTGATCGGCTCCTGGACGCCGCTGCTGCGGCTGGCCGGCGTCGACTCGATCGCCCAGCCCCGGGCGTTCCCGCTGCTGATCGCGCTGGTCACGGTCGCCGGGCTGCTCGCCACCCCGGCGCAGGCGCTCGTCTCGCGCCGGATCGAGGCCCGCGCCGACGCCCACGCGCTGGCGCTCACCGGCGACCCGGCGACATTCGAGGCGATGCAGCGGCGGCTCGCCGGGGTCAACCTGGCCGACCCCGACCCGCCGCGCTGGGAGCGCCTCTGGTCGGCGACCCACCCGTCCACCGTGGAGCGGATGGCCGCCGCCCGCGCCTACGCCAGGGAGTCCGGCCGATGAGCCGCACCTTGCTGATCACCAACGACTTCCCGCCGCGCCCCGGCGGCATCCAGTCGTTCGTGCACAACCTCGCGGTGCGCCAGCAGCCCGGCTCGGTGGTGGTGTACGCGTCGAGCTGGCGCGGGGCGGAGAAGTTCGACGCCGACCAGCCCTTCGAGGTGGTCCGGGAGCGGACCCGGGTGCTGCTGCCCACCCCGCTGATCGCCCGGCGGGCGGCGCGGCTGGCCCGCGCGTACGACTGCGACACCGTGTGGTTCGGCGCGGCGGCCCCGCTGGGGCTGCTCGCCGCGGGTCTGCGACGGCGGGCCGGGATCCGCCGGGCGGTGGCGCTGACCCACGGGCACGAGGTCGGCTGGGCGGCGCTCCCCGGCGCCCGGTCGGCGCTGCGCCGGATCGGCCGGGGCGTGGACGTGACCACCTACCTCGGCGAGTACACCAGGGCGCGGCTGGCCCGCGTGCTGGACGGGCTGACCGAGCTGCGGCGGCTCGCGCCCGGCGTGGACGTGGACACCTACCACCCGGAGGTCGACGGCGGACGGGTCCGGTCGCGGCTCGGGCTGGCCGACCGGCCGGTGGTGGTGTGCGTGTCGCGGCTGGTGCCCCGCAAGGGCCAGGACATGCTGATCCGCGCGCTGCCGGAGATCCGCCGCCGGGTGCCCGACGCCGCGCTGCTCGTGGTCGGCGGCGGCCCGTACCGCTCGACGCTGGAGAAGCTGGCCCGGCAGACCGGCCTGGAACGCGACGTGGTCTTCACCGGCTCGGTGCCCTCGGCCGAGCTGCCCGCCCACTACGCGGCGGGCGACGTCTACGCGATGCCCTGCCGCACCCGCAACCGTGGTCTGGACGTGGAGGGCCTCGGGATCGTCTACCTGGAGGCGAGCGCGACCGGGCTGCCGGTGGTGGCCGGTGACTCCGGCGGCGCCCCGGACGCGGTCCGCGAGGGGGAGACCGGGTACGTGGTCGGCGGCCGCGACGTGGCCCGGCTCGCCGACCGGGTGGCGACGCTGCTCGCCGACCGGGACCTGGCCCGGCAGTTCGGCGCCGCCGGCCGCGCCTGGGTGGAGCGCGAGTGGCGCTGGGAGACGCAGGCGCAGCGCATGGCCGCCCTGCTGGCCGGCTGACCGCGCACCGGCCGCGTCAGGAGGCCGCGTCGACGTGGGCGGGCACCCGGCCCAGGTGCGGCGCGGCCGGGCCGGGACGGCCGAAGTGCCAGCCCTGCCCGGCGTCGCAGCCGATCGCGCGCAGCCGGTCCGCCTGGTCGGCCGTCTCCACGCCCTCGGCGGTGACTGTGAGATCCAGCGCGTGCGCCAGCGACACCAGCGAGGCGAGGATCCGCTCGTCGGTGCCGCTACCCGGCGCCCGCAGGCCGGTCACGAACTCGCCCGCCACCTTCAGCTCGTCGACCGGCAGGTCCCGCAGGTATGCGAGGTTGCAGTAGCCGGTGCCGAAGTCGTCGATGGCGACCCGGACACCGAGGTCACCGAGCACCCGCAGGGCCCGCACCGGCTCGACCACAGTGCTCATCATGGTGCTCTCGGTGATCTCCAGTTGCAGCCGGTGCGGCGGCAGGCCGGTGCGCCCGAGCACACCGCGTACCTCGGTCACCAGATCGGTGCGGTGCAACTGCCGGACGGCGAGGTTGACGCTGACGAACGGCGCGTCGCCGTCCGCGCCCGGCCAGGTGCCCGCCTCGCGGCACGCCTCGGCCAGCACCCAGCTACCGAGCCGGACGATCAACCCGGTCTCCTCGGCCAGCGGGATGAAGCTGTCCGGCCGCAGCACACCCAGCTCCGGGTGGCGCCAGCGCACCAGCGCCTCCATGCCGAGCACCCGCCCGTCGCGCAGCGACGTCAGCGGCTGGTAGTCGAGATAGAACTCGCCGCGGTCCAGCGCGGCGGGGATCGCCGCGGACAGCGCGTACCGGGCCAGCTCGCGGCGGTTGCGGTCGGCGTCGAACAGCGACCAGCGGGCCCCGCCGGCGGCCTTGGCCCAGTGCAGCGTGCTGTCGGCCGCGCGCATGAGGTCCATCGGCGAGGTGCCCGCGACCGGGCGTTCCACGATGCCGATGCTCGCGGACACGGTCAGCTCGTGGCCGTCGACGAGGGCCGGCTCGCGTACCGCCGCGAGCGCCGCCTCGGCGACCTTGACCGCGTCGTCGGTACCGGCGGTGCGCTCGACCAGGATCACGAACTCGTCACCGCCGAGCCGGGCCACCAGGTGCTCGCCGAGCGCCCGGTGCAGGCGTTGCGCCACAGTCACCAGCAGCGAGTCGCCGACCTGGTGGCCCAGGGAGTCGTTGACCACCTTGAACCGGTCCAGGTCGAGGAAACACACACCGACCCGGTCGGCGCCCCGCCCCGGCGCGGTGATCGCGGCGGTCAGCCGTTCGGTGAACAGCGTGCGGTTCGGCAGCCCGGTGAGCGGGTCGTGGGTGGCCTGGTGCCGGAACCGGGCCTCGCTGTCGCGGAGCGCCCGTTCCGCCTGCGCACGGGCCATCATGGCGGCGCGGCGGATGGACTCCTGCTCGTCCAGCGTGCGGTCGCGCAGGGCGCGGGCGTACCCGGTGGCGACGGTGGCGAGCAGCCGCGCCATCCGGTCCTCGACGTCGTCGACGACCAGGTCGAGGTCGCGGACCAGGCGCAACTGGATCACCTCGACGGTGCGGCCCAGCCCTTCCGCGGACGCGATGTGCGCCTGCACCAGCTCCGCGCCGACCTGCTGGCCGATCCGCAGGTCGAACGGCTCGGCGCGCAGCGCCTGGGCCAGCCGCTCGGTGAGCCGTTGCAGCATCTCCTCCAGCTGCGACTGCGTCATCGGCAGGTAGCTGGTGCCGGACACCGCCTTGGCCCAGGCCCGGGCGAACACGCCGGGCCGGCAGCGGGCAGCGTCGTCACCCACCGAGCCGCCCGACCCCGCCCATGAAGACGGCCCGTTCGGCGTTCTCCGCCTGGTCGGGGGAGTCCGGCCGCCACTGCGGCACCCACACCACACCCGGGTCGACCAGCTCGAAGCCGTCGAACAGCGCGGTCAGCTCGGCCCGGCTGCGGATCCAGAGCTGGCTGTCGGTACGCCGGTAGACCCGCTCCGCCTCGGCCCGCTCGCCGGTGCCGTCGCGGCCCTCCTCGCTGGCCTGGGAGAGCACCAGGTGGCTGCCGGGCGCCAGCGCCCCGCGCAGCGTCCGGAGGATCTCCTCGGGGCGGTCGGCGTCCGGGACGAAGTGCAGCACCGCCACGATCATCACGGCGACCGGCCGGGAGAAGTCCAGCAGCCGGGTGACCTCCGGGTGGGCCAGGATCGCCTCGGGGTTGCGCAGGTCCTCCCGGAGCACCGCGGCGTGCTCGTTGCCGGCCAGGATCTCCTGGCTGTGCGCCACCGCCACCGGATCCACGTCGACGTAGACCACCCGCGACTCCGGATCGATCCGCTGGGCGATCTCGTGCACGTTGCCGACGGTCGGGATGCCGGAGCCGATGTCCAGGAACTGGCGGACGCCGGCCTGGGCGAGGTACTGCACCGCCCGGCGCAGGAACGCGCGGTTGGCCTGAGCCATCAGCGGTGCCTCCGGCACCGCCTCCACCATCGCGCGGGCGGCCGCCCGGTCGGCGGCGAAGTTGTGCGAGCCGCCGAGGTAGTAGTCGTACATGCGGGCGACGCTGGGGCGCTCGATGTCGATCGTCTCGGGTGCCCAGTCCGGCCGCTGCATGTCCTGCCCCTCGGATGTCGGCGACACGCGGTCGTCACCGCCGCGCGGATCACCCGGGTATTCTGCCCCTCCGCCGTCGCGGTGCAAAGACCGCCGTCGCTGTGCGTCCGGGCGCTCACCGTCCGCGACCACCCCGTGGCCGGGAACGCCGAGAGGCCCGCGTCCGTGACGGACGGGGCCTCTTCCGGCGGTACGCCTGTCAGAACTTCGGGGCGTCGGGGGCCTCCAGCAGCCCCAGCCGCAGCGCGGTCATCAGCGCCTGCGCCCGGTTGGCCGCGCCCAGCTTCTCGTAGAGCTTCGAGATGTGGGTCTTGGCGGTCGACTCGCTGACGAACAGCTGCTTGGCGATGCCGGCCACGCTCATGCCGTCGGCGAGCAGCCGCAGCACCTGGCCCTCACGCGGGGACAGCTGCGGGCCGGACGGCGCCAGCCGGCGCTTCATCGCCTCGGCCAGGTCGGCCGCGGTGAACGCGCTGGGGGAGGAGGCGGCGTGCCGGGCGGCGGCCACCACCTCGTCGGCCGGGGCGGTCTTCGGCACGAACGCGCTCGCGCCCGCCTCCAGGGCGCCGAAGAGCTGGTCGTCGCCGGCGTACATGGTCAGCACGACGATGCCCATGGACGCGCTGGACTTACGCAGGGCGCGGGTGGCCTCCAGGCCGCTGCCGTCGGGCAGGCGGAGGTCCATGATCACCACGTCGGGCTGGAGCGCGCCGGCCTGGCGCACACCCTCCGCCGCGGTGGCCGCCTCGCCCACGACCTCGAACTGGCGGTCGCGCTCGAACGCGTGACGCAGCCCCTTGCGGATGAGGTCGTGATCGTCGACCAGGAGAACCTTGGTACGGGTGGCCGGTGTCGGACTGCTGGTCATCCTCGGGTTACTCCCCTTCTGCTGCTGCGGCGCTGCCGCGCACCTTATCGCGCCGGGGCGACGAACCGAGCACCACCGCCACAGTCGTCCCACTCGGCTGCCGCGGCCTGATCTCCAACCGGCCTCGGATACGTTCCGCCCTCTCGGCCATGATCGCAAGGCCATAGTGCCCGTCCGGGCGCTGGTCACCGATGCCGTGACCGTCATCCGACACTTCGATTCGGGTGTACGGGGGATCCACCTCGCACGTGACCCACAGGTTCGACGCGCCGGCGTGCTTGCGCGCGTTGGTCACCGCCTCCTGCGCGATGCGCAGCAACTCGGCCTCGGTGGCGGCCGGCAGCCGGGCGGTGGACTCGTCCAGCGACAGGTGCACCCGCAGACCACCGGAGGCGCCCACGGTGCGGGCGTACTCGGCGATGGCGGCGGCCAGGCCACCGTGCCGGTCCACCTCGCTGCGCAGCTCGAACAGGCTCAGCCGCAGCTCGGTGATCACCCGGGTGACCTCCTGGCGCAGCGTACGCAGCGAGTCGGCGGTCTCGTCCGCGTCCTCGTGGACGGTGGCCAGCGCGTTGTCGATGCCGTACCCGACCATGACCAGTTCCTGGGCGACCCCGTCGTGGATCTCCCGGGCCAGCCGCTGCCGTTCCTCGTTCGTCGCCAGCGAGCGCACCTCGTCGAAGAGCAGCGCGGCCTCCAGCCGCAGCGCCGCCGGGCCGGTCAGCGCCGTCACCCGGGACACCACCGGCGGCGGGTACGCGGCGGCGGTGTCCGCCTCGATCACCACCAGGCCGACCGTGCGCACGCCCGCCACCAGCGGGACGATCAGCGCGGAGACCTCGCCGGAGTGCCGGGACCGGGCCTGCGAGCGGGCCGAGACGGTCGGCTGCTGGGTGGCCCAGGCGTCGGCGATGGCCGAGTCGGCGTCGAGCGTGGTCTCCCAGTCGACCCGGTCCGCGCCGATCTGCGCGAGCACCACGAGCCGGCCGCCGCCGCTGGCGGACAGCACCGCGCCCCGGTCGGTCTTGGCCACCACCCGCAGCTCCTCCAGCAGGTGCTCGGAGATGCCGCCCGGGTCCAGGGTGGCGCCGGGCAGCTGACGGGCGACCGTACGCAGCTGGGTGAGCAGGCGGGTCGCCTCGGCGTACGGCTGGGGTTTGCCCTCGCCGCGCACCCGCATGACGCGCTGGAGCGTGCCCGCGGTGTAGAGGCCGAGACCGGCCAGGATCAGCCACTGGGCGCAGACCGCGAGGTAGCCGACCTGGCCGAGCTGCGGCCCGCCGTCGACCTGCGTGAACGCGGCGCTGGCCAGCAGCGTCGCCGCCGCCACGGCGAGCAGCGCGGCGCCCTCGCGGAACCGGCGGCTCAGCGCGGTCACGGTGACCGGCACGGCGAGGTACGGCAGCACCGCCGAGGCGCCCAGCCCGCCGGTCACGCCGGACAGATGGGTGTCGGCGGCGACCTGGCTGGCGGCCAGCCCGAGCACCACCACCTCGGCGAAGCGGCTGATCGGGGCGAGCAGCCGGTGTTGGGGGGCGAGCACGGCGGGCAGGCCGGCGACGCCCAGCAGTGCGATCCACCAGAGCTGGGTGGCGTCGCGGGTGGCGAACAGGGTCAGGGCGGCGACCAGCGCGAGGAGGACCGCGCGAGCCGCCGCCGCGAGGGGCTGCGTCGACGGCTGGCGGGATGTGGAGGCGGGCACGTGACGGATGGTAGTCAGCCCCGGTAGATCTCGGCGATCTCCGAGGCGTACGTCTTGTGCACGACCTGACGCTTCACCTTCAGCGACGGGGTCAGCTCGCCGGTGGTCTCGGTGAAGTCCTGCGGCAGGATCCGGAACACCTTGATCGCCTCGGCCTTGGAGACCGCCTGGTTGGCCTGGTCGATCGCGGACTGCACCTCGGCGCGCAGCGCCGCGTCCTCGCGCAGCTCGGCGATGCTCGTGGTCTCCGGGCGCCCCTGCCCGGCCAGCCACTTCGGCAGCGCCTCCTCGTCGATGGTGACCAGCGCGGCGATGAACGGCTGCCGGTCGCCGACCACCACGCACTGGCTGATCAGCGGGTGCGCCCGTACCTGGTCCTCCAGCACCGCCGGGGCGACGTTCTTGCCGCCGGCGGTCACGATGATCTCCTTCTTCCGGCCGGTGATGCTCAGGTAGCCGTCCTCGTCGAGCTGCCCGAGGTCACCGGTGCGGAACCAGCCGTCGGTGGTGATCGCCTCGGCGGTGGCCGCGTCGTTGTGCCAGTAGCCCTGGAAGACGATGTCACCGGCGATCAGGACCTCGCCGTCGTCGTCGATCCGGATGGTGACGCCGGGCAGCGGGCGGCCGACGGTGCCGATCCGGGTGCCGGTGGGCAGGTTGGCGGCGGCGGCCGGCGAGGTCTCGGTGAGGCCGTACCCCTCGCAGATGGTCACCCCGACGCCGCGGAAGAAGTGCCCGAGCCGCGCGCCCAGCGGCGCGCCGCCGGAGATGGCGTCGCGGCACCGGCCGCCCATCGCCGCCCGCAGCTTGCGGTAGACCAGCTTGTCGAAGAGGGCGTGCTGCGCGCGCAGCCCCAGGCCGGGGCCGCCGGGCAGTTCCTGGGCCTCGCTCCACGCGATGGCGACCTTCTCCGCGCGGTCGAAGATCTTGCCCTTCCCCTCGGCCTCGGCCTTCTGCCGCGCGCCGTTGTAGACCTTCTCGAAGACCCGGGGTACGGAGAGCACGAACGTGGGCTTGAAGTCCTGGAGCTCGGCGACCAGGTTCTTGGTGTCCGCGCAGTGGGCCATCGTGGCCCGGGCGTGCACCACGCCGACCTGGATGAGCCGGGCGAAGGCGTGCGCGAGCGGCAGGAACAGCAGCGTGGAGGCGCCCTGGCGGAACAGGTTCGGCAGGACCGGCACCGCGTTGGCGATGTCGGAGTAGATGTTGCGGTGGGTCAGCACGCAGCCCTTGGGCCGGCCGGTGGTGCCGCTGGTGTAGATGATCGTGGCGACGTCGTCGGCCTTCGACAGGGAGCGGCGGGTCTCCACCTCGGCCCGGTCCACCGACGCGCCGGCGGCGACCAGGTCGTCGACCGCGCCCAGCTCGATCTGCCAGACCTCGCGCAGCTCGGGCAGCCGGTCGCGGACGCCGGCGACCAGGGTGGCGTGCGCGGTGCTCTCCACCACCACGGCGACGGCGCCGGAGTCGCCGAGGATCCAGGCGGCCTGCTCGGCGCTGGAGGTCTCGTAGATCGGCACGGTCACCGCGCCGGCCGCCCAGATCGCGTAGTCGAGCAGCGTCCACTCGTAGCGGGTGCGGCTCATCAGCCCGACCCGGTCGCCGGGGGAGACGCCGGCGGCGATCAGGCCCTGCGCCACCGCCACGACCTCGTCGCGGAACTGGCGGCAGGTGACCTCCTCGCGCGCGTCCGTCCCCGCGCCGGGGCGGACGAACTGCACGGTGTCCGGGGCGACCTCGGCGTTTTCCCAGACCGGGTCGGTCAGGTTGGCCGCGTCGCCGACGGTGACGATCGGCGGGACGGAGAACTCGCGCACCTGCACTCCCTCGTGCTCTACCGGCGGGGGCCGGCCTGGTCGGCTCTGTCGAAACCTACCCGCACACCCCGGGGGGTCGGCCAGGGAGGTTGCCCGCCCGGCTGGTGGGACGCCGTCCGGCGGGTGGAGCGGGACCGGCCGGTGGGCGGCCGGGTAGCCTCCCCACATGGCGGACTCCTCCACCCAGTCGATCATCATCGGCGCGTCACCGGACCGGGTGGCGGCCGTCATCTGCGACTTCCCGAGTTATCCCGAGTGGGCCGAGGCGGTACGCCGGGCCGAGGTGATCGAGGAGTACGAGGACGGCTACGCCAGCCAGGTCCGGTTCACCCTCGACGCGGGCGTGATGGCGGACGAGTACGTGCTGGCCTACGAGTACGCCGAGGACATCTCCCGGATCGAGTGGCACCTGGTCGCCCCGTCGAAGATGCAGCGCTCCCAGCGCGGGTCGTACGACCTGGCGGGCAACCCGGACGGGACGACCACGGTGACCTACACGCTGGAGGTGGAGCTGTCCGTGGCGATGCTCGGCATGTTCCGCCGCAAGGCCGAGAAAATGATCATGGACGCGGCGTTGAAGCAGCTCAAGCGCCGGGTAGAAGCACCCGGTGCGGCGCAGGAGACCCGACCGTCGTCCCGGTAGTCACGCTGGAGGAGCCGAACCATGGGCACCACTGATCCGGGTTCGGCCCGGGAAGAGGCCGAGCGCCTCGTCGCCACACTGCTCGCCGGCGCGAAGATGGCCGCCGCCGCACCGGGCTCCGGTGCCTGGGGTCCGCTCGGTGGGATTCTCTCCGGTGTCCTCGGTCACACCCCGCCCGGCGCCGGCCCCGCACGGGAGACGCCCGCGCCCGCCGGTTTCGCCACCGGCTCGCCGGAATGCTGTGTCTGCCCCGTCTGTCGCGGTATCGCCGCGTTGCGCGACCCGAGTCCGGAATTCGCCGAGCGGCTCGCCACCGGCGCCGGGGACCTGGCGGCCGGGGTGGCCAGCCTGCTGCGCGCGTTCACCCCGGCCGAACCGGAGCGCCCCGCCGACGACGGCGCCGCCGCGCCGGCCGGATCGGGGGACCACGTGTGGCGCGAGGCGACCCGTACCGGGCATGATTCTCAGCCGGCACCCGAGCAGGACGTGTGGTCCGCCGCCACCCGGGGGGAGAGCGCGGCCGATTCGGGTGCCGCCGCCGGGCCGCCGGAGCCGGCGACGAGCCGGCCACCGGCCGGCCGTCCCGTGGTGCCCGCCTCGCGGGCGTCCGGAGAGGTGGGCGCGGACGCACCAGGCGACGGGGCCTGACCACCGGACATCCCGGGACCGTACGGCCGGTTCGGCCGGTCCCCGGGCAGCACAGCAGAGGGGAGTGGCAGCGGTGACGCTGACCATCGGAGTCGACGTCGGTGGCACGAAGGTGGCCGGCGGTGTCGTGGACGACGCCGGCACGGTACTCGTGCAGACGCGACGGGACACCCCCGCCGACGACGTGGCCAAGACCCGCGACGTCATCATCGAGGTGGTCACCGAACTGGCCGCCGGTCACGCCGTGGAGGCGGTCGGCATCGGCGCCGCCGGCTGGATCGACGCCTCCCGCTCCACCGTGCTGTTCGCCCCGAACCTGGCCTGGCGGGACGAGCCGCTGCGCACGTACGTCGGCGACGCCACCGGCCTGCCGGTGATCGTGGAGAACGACGGGAACGTGGCCGCCTGGGCGGAGTTCCGCTACGGCGCGGCCCGCGACGCCGACGACTCGATGGTCATGTTCACCATCGGCACCGGCGTCGGCGGCGGCATCGTGCTCGGCGGTGGCCTGGTCCGCGGTGCCAACGGCATCGCCGCCGAGCTGGGCCACATGCTCACCGTGCCGGACGGCCACCAGTGCGGCTGCGGCCGGCTGGGCTGCATCGAGCAGTACGCCAGCGGCAGCGCCCTGGTCCGCTTCGCCCGCGCCGCCGCCCGGCAGGAGCCGCACCGCGCGACCGCGTTGCTGGAGCTGGCCGGCGGCGAGGCCGAGACGATCACCGGCCCGATGGTGACCGCCGCCGCGAAGGGCGGCGACCCGGTCTCCACCGAGGCGTTCGCCCAGGTCGGCCGCTGGCTCGGCACCAGCCTCGCCGACATGGCGCAGATCCTCGACCCGCAGGTGCTGGTGGTGGGCGGCGGCGTGATCGACGCCGGTGACCTGCTGCTCGGCCCGACCCGGCGGTCGTTCGCCGACGCGCTGGCCCAGCGCAGCCGCCTGCCCGTCGCCGAGGTGCGCCCGGCCGAGCTGGGCAACACCGCGGGTGTGATCGGCGCCGCCGACCTGGCCCGGCGGATCTGACATGACGGATGCGGGTGTGCCGCTGCGGGTCCTGTCGTACAACATCCACAGCCAGCGCGACGACACCGCCGCGCTGGCCGAGGTGGTCCGGACGGCGGCACCGGACGTGGTGATCGTCCAGGAGGGACCGCGCCGGTTCCGGTGGCGGCAGAAGACCGCCGCGCTGGCCGAGTCGTTCGGCACGGTGGTGGCGGCCGGTGGCCTGCCGTCGCTGGGCAACGTGCTGCTGACCAGCCTGCGGGTGCGGGTCGTCGGCACCAGGTGCCAGCGGTACCCGCTGACGCCGGGACGGCACATGCGCGGCGCCGCGTACGCGCACTGCCGCGTCGGTGGCGTCGACGTGCTGCTGGCCGGCTCGCACCTGTCCACCGACCCGGCCGAGCGGCCGGCCCAGGCGGCGGCGTTCAAGCGGGAGCTGGCCGCGTCCACGCTGCCCGTGGTGGCCGGCGCGGACATCAACGAGGGCCCGGACGGGCCGGCCTGGCAGACGCTCGCCGAGGGGCTCACCGACACGGCGCTCGCCGCCGACCGGGCCGATCGGCTCACGTTCTCCTGCGCCGACCCGCGCCGCCGCATCGACGCGCTGTTCGTCGACCCCCGGATCACGGTGGTCGACTACGACGTGGTGGACACGCCGGCGGCCCGCCGGGCCAGCGACCACTTCCCGGTCCTGGTCGACCTGCTGCTGCCCACCGCCTGACCGGCGCGGACCGCCGGGGGAGTGACGCACGGTCAGGGGCCCGGCGGCCGCCAGGACCACCGCTTCGCCGCCTTTGCTCTGCCGCCATATGCGCACCAGCTACCCGCCGTGACCGGCGGGCCGCGTCCCGGCCGACGGCCGCGGGAAGTTCGCGCAGCTCGCGGCGGTGCTGCGTCCGTGGCGGCAGAGCAAAGGGCGCACGAGGGTACGCCTCCGGCGCGGCCGCTCCACTCACGCTCGGTCACCGGCTCCGTGGTGACGTGGTGTCAGGGGAGCCGGGCGGGTGGGCGGTGCCGGATCCGGCGGCTGGACAACGGCGGGCATTCTCGGCAGGATTTCGCTCCGACCCGGCACGCGTGCCGCACAAAGGAGAATTCGCGGTGTCCTCCTCCACCGACCCCGGCCGCCCCGATCCGGACCGGACGGACGTCCCGGTCCGCGACGACCGCCCGGTCTCCGACCGGGGCGACACGGTCTGCGTCATCGGCGCCGGCGCCAGCGGCCTGACCGCCGTGAAGAACCTGCGCGAGGCCGGCTTCGGCGTCGACTGCTACGAGCGGGAGACCGGCGTCGGCGGCGCCTGGAACTGGCGGCACGACCGCAGCCCGGTGTACGGCAGCACGCACCTGATCTCGTCCCGGCCGTTCACCCAGTTCCCCGACTTCCCGATGCCGGACGACTGGCCGGACTACCCGCACCACAGCCAGCTGCTGTCCTACTTCGAGCGGTACGCCGACCACTTCGACCTGCGCCAGCACGTCTGGTTCGGCACCGAGGTGGTCCGGGTCGAGCCGGTCGAGGGGGACCGCTGGGACGTGACCACGCGCAGCACCGGCGGCTACGGCCCCGAGCGCACCTCCCGGTACGCCGCAGTGGTGCTCGCCAACGGCCACAACTGGTCGCCCAAGCTGCCCCGCTACGAAGGGCTGGAGGAGTTCCGCGGCGAGGTCATGCACGCCTCGTCCTACAAGGACCCGGCACAGTTGCGCGGCAAGCGGGTACTCGTGGTCGGCGCCGGCAACACCGGCTGCGACATCGCTGTCGAGGCGGCCCAGCAGGCGTCTCACTGCTGGCACTCCACCCGCCGCGGCTACTGGTACGCCCCGAAGTACGTCCTGGGCCGCCCCGCCGACCAGGTGAACGACACGCTGCTGGCGCTGCGGGTGCCGCTGCGCGTACGGCAGTGGCTCTACCACTGGACGCTGCGGCTGACCGTCGGCGACCTGACCCGGTTCGGCATGCCGAAGCCGGACCACCGCGTCTACGAGACGCACCCGATCGCCAACAGCCAGCTCGTCTACTACGTCGGCCACGGCGAGATCACCCCGGTGCCGGACGTGTCCCGGTTCGACGACCGCGCGGTGGAGCTGACCGACGGCCGGCGGATCGACCCGGAGCTGGTCGTCTTCGCCACCGGCTACCTGCCGCGCTTCGAGTTCCTCAAGGGCCGGGTGCTGGGCGACGAGGACGGCTCCGGGCGGCCCCGGCTGTGGCTCAACGCGTTCACCGCCGGTCATCCCACGCTCGCCGTGGTCGGCCTGGTGCAGCCGGACTCCGGCATCTTCCCGATCTCGCACTGGCAGAGCGTGCTGTTCGCCCGGCTGCTCACGCTGCGCGCCACCCGTCCGGAGCGGGCCGCCGCGTTCGACCGCAAGGTGCGGGCCGGCCTCGGCGAGCGGTACTCGGCGAAGGTCAAGGACAGCACCCGGCACTGGTTCGAGGTCGGGCACGCCGACTACCTGCGCGCGCTCCAGCGGGCGCTGCACGAGCTGGAGGGCACCAGGTGAGCGCGAGGAACGCAGCGCAGCGGAGTCCCGCAGTCGCGAACGAAAGGCAGGCCCGGTGAGCGCGAGGAACGCAGCGCAGCGGAGTCCCGCAGTCGCGAACGAGAGGCGGGCACGGTGACGGCCGAGCGGGTGCGGGTGGTCCGGTCCTGGGAGTGGGCCCGGCCGGAGCGGCCCGCCCGTCGCGAGGTGCTCGCCGCCGTACCGGAGCGGGAGGAGGCGAAGCCGCCGCTGCTGTTCGTGCCCGGGTTCGGGCACGGCGCGTGGGCGTTCGCCGAGCACTGGCTGGGGCACGCCGCCGGTCGCGGCTTCCCGGCGTACGCGCTGAGCCTGCGCGGGCACGGCGGCAGTGAGCCGGCGCCGGAGGCGACGCTGCGGTCGTACACCCATGACGTGACGCAGGTGGCGGCGAGCCTGCCGCGGCAGGCGGTGCTGGTGGGGCACGGCGCCGGCGCCCGGGTCGTGGCGCACGCGCTGGCCCGCTACCCGGCGCGGGCCGCGGTGCTGGTGGCGCCGGTGCTCGGCGGCTGGGGGACGTTCGGGACGGCGTTGCGGCGCAACCCGGTCGGCACGGTGCCGGCGGTCTTCGGCGCCGGGCTGCGGCTCAACCGGCGGCAGCTGTTCAGCCGGGAGTTGCCGGACGCCGACGCGCGGCGGCACCTGGCCCGGCTGGGCCGGGCCGGGCGGCGGGCGCAGTGGCAGTTGCTGACCGGCCGGTCGCCGGAGCCGGCGGTGGGCCGCCCACCGGTGCTGGTGCTCGGCAGCCCGGACGACCGGGTGGTGCCGGCCACGGCGCTGACCGGGGCGGCCCGGCGGTACGCCTCGGCGCCGCTGCTGTTCCCCGGCATGGGGCACGACCTGATGCTCGACGCCCGCTGGCGCGAGCCGATCGACGCGATCCTGGACTGGCTGGACAAGGACCCGGCGCCCGCCCTCGGGTGAGCGTCGGGGCGCCGGTCACCGGGTTGCGGGACGCCGGCCGACGAGCGTTCCGCTCTCCTCCAGCGCGCTGAGGTAGGACGCCGCCCAGGCGTGGATGTCGTTGTGGGCCAGGTGTTCACGCATCGCGCGCATCCGGGCCGCGACGTCCTCCGGGCCGGCGCGCAGCGCGGCCAGCAACCCCTGCTTGAGGCCGTCGAGGTCGTGCGGGTTGACCAGGTACGCCTGCTCCAGCTCGGAGGCCGCGCCGGCGAACTCGCTCAGCAGCAGCGCGCCGGTGCCGTCGACCCGGGCCGCCACGTACTCCTTCGCGACCAGGTTCATGCCGTCGCGCAGCGGCGTCACCGCCATCACGTCCGCGACCCGGTAGAGCGCGACCAGTTCGGCGCGGTCGAACGGCTGGGTGAGGTAGTGGATCGCCGGCTCGCCGACCCGGCCGAACTCGCCGTTGATCCGGCCGACCTGGTGCTCCACCCGGTCGCGCAGGATCTGGTACTGCGCCACCCGGTCACGGCTGGGCACCGCCACCTGGACCAGCACCGTGTCGCGGACCTTGATGTCGCCGTTGGCGAGCAGCTCCCGGTACGCCTTGAGGCGCTGCTCGATGCCCTTGGTGTAGTCCATCCGGTCGACGCTGAGGATGACCTGCTCGGGCCGGCCGAGGTCCTGCCGCAGCCGGTGCGCCCGGTCGGCGACCTCGGGACGGGCGGCGAGCGCGGACATCTCGGCGGTGTCGATGGCGACCGGGAAGGCGCCGATGCGCACCACCCGGCCGTCCACGCCGATCCGCCGGTCGGTGGCGGGCAGGCCGAGCACCTTGGTGGCGAGCTGGGCGAAGTTGTGCGCGGCCTGGGCCCGCTGGAAGCCGACCAGGTCGGCGCCGAGCATGCCGCGCAGCAGCTCGGCCCGGCGGGGCAGCTGCATGAACAGTTCCGGCGGCGGGAACGGCACGTGCAGGAAGAACCCGATGCGCAGGTCCGGGCGCAGCTCGCGGAGCAGGCCCGGCACCAGCTGCAGGTGGTAGTCCTGCACCCAGACCAGGCCGCCCGGCTCGGCCACCTGGGCCGCGGCCTCGGCGAACCGCTGGTTGACCCGCTGGTACGCCTCCCACCAGCGGCGGTGGTACTCCGGCTGCTCGACGGCGTCGTGGTAGAGCGGCCAGAGGGTGGCGTTGGCGAAGCCCTCGTAGTGGTCGCGGAAGTCCTCGGCGCTCAGCGGGACGGTGTGCATCCGGACGCCGTCCACGTCCGGCAGTTCGGGCGCGGGACCGGTGCCGCCGGCCCAGCCCACCCAGGTCGCGGGTGTGTGCCGCAGCAGCGGGTGCAGGGCGCTCACCAGGCCGCCGGGGCTGCGGCGCCACTCGAAGGCGCCGTCCGGCGCCACGCTGTCGTCGATGGGGAGGCGGTTGGCCACCACCACGAGGGGGCTCTGTCGCATCTCGGGCATTCCGCTCAGCAGGGGACCGGCGACCCGGAAGGAGACGCAAGCCGGACAGCCGGTGCGGGACGTGACGTTCAGCCTATTCCTACTGACTGTAAGTTACACGCTTGTTACGCCCCCGCCCAGGGCGGGCGGCGTCCCGCGATCCGGGCGGCACCCGGTTGCTGCGGCGTCAGACGACGGCGCCGTCGTCCGGGTCGTGGTCGTCCCGGTCGCCCGGACGCAGCCGCCAGATCAGCATCACGAAGCCGGCCAGGATGCCGGTGAAGCCGAGCAGCGTGACCACCGACGGGTCGACCAGCGTCACCACGGTGGGGGACAGGAACAGCAGGAAGCCGAGCACGATGCAGGCCACGCCGAGCACCGCGTACTTGGAGAAGCGGGGCAGCGGGGGCGGCGGGGGCGGGGTGTAGTGCTCCTCGTCCGACGCCTCGTCGGGCAGGTTCGCGCCGAACGTGTCCAGACCGTCGAGCAGCGAGGGCTCGTCGTGCCGGTCCCGGCTCAGCGAGACGCCCGAGACGTCGGCGGCGTACGGCAGCCGGCGCACGTCGGTGGCGGTCGGGCCGGCGGGCTCCTCGGCCCGGCTGCCGGCGGCGGTGCCCGGCGCGGGCGGGTCGTCCACGTCCTCGGCGGCGGGCCAGGGGTGGCTGCCGGCGCTCGGCGCGGTGTGGAAGCCGGCGACGATCTTGGCCCACTCGGCCTCGATGTCCGGCTCGTCGGCGCGCGGCGGGTCGCCCGCGCTCTCGTCGGCGAGCTGGGTCAGGTAGTCGCGGGCGGTGGTCAGATGCGACCTGTCGACGTAGAGCCGGTCGACCGGGCGGGCCGGGACGGTGGTGGTGCGGGTCACCGGGTTCAGGTCGGCCGAGGGCTGGAGGTAGGCCGCGATGCCACCGGCGGCGAGCACGTCGAGCAGGTGCTCGCCGACGCGTGGATCGACGTCGCCCGCGACCGCGTACTCGGCCGCGTCGAGCCCGTTGTCCCGTCGTCCCCGACGGGGCCCGCCCCCTGACACGCGGACACCCCCTTCGCCGATCCCTGCCCGTGCCCTGAATCGTGACACGTCGGCACCCGGTTCCGGGAGTGCGTTGTGGCGTGCCGCTCGTCGTTCGTACCCTCTTCCCGGACTCCCGCGGGCGCCGCCGGCGTCTGCGGAGCCACGCGGCGACCCGTCCGCCGCCACCGACACGGGAAGGACGCCGGTGCTGTACTGGCTGCTGAAGTACGTCGTTCTCGGCCCGCTGCTGAGGTTGATCTTCCGCCCGCAGGTCGAAGGACTGGAGCACGTTCCGGAGACCGGCCCGGTGATCCTGGCCAGCAACCACCTCTCCTTCTCGGATTCGATCTTCACACCGCTGATCGTCAAGCGAAAAGTCACCTTCATCGCGAAAGCCGAATACTTCACCGGTAAGGGACTCAAGGGCCGGCTCACCAAGATGTTCTTCGTCGGCTCCGGCACGATCCCGGTCGACCGCTCCGGCGGGCGGGCCGCCCGGGCCGCCCTCGACACCCAGCTCTCGGTGCTGCGCGCCGGTGGCATCGCCGGGATCTACCCCGAGGGCACCCGGTCGCCGGACGGCCGGCTCTACCGGGGCAAGACCGGCGTGGCGCGGCTGGCGCTGGAGAGCGGCGCCCCGGTCGTCCCGATGGCCATGCTCAACTCCGACGCGATCCAGCCCACCGGCCAGATCATCCCGAACCTCGGCCGGGTCCGGATCCGCTTCGGGCCGCCGCTGGACTTCTCCCGCTACGCCGGGATGGCCGGCGACCGGTTCGTCGAACGGGCGGTCACCGACGAGATCATGTACGAGCTGATGGAGCTGTCCGGCCGCGAGTACGTCGACACGTACGCCCAGAAGGCCAAGAGCGTCGCGGCACGGCAGCCCCTCCCGGCCTGACCCTCAGCCGGCCCCGGCGATCCGCAGCAGCCCGCCGGCTGCGTGCCGGCCGGCGAACGCGCGTACCCGGGCCAGCGTCGCCGCGGCGGCCGGCGGGTCCGCCTCGGTCAGCGGCCCGACCGCCAGCGCGGACGCGATCATCTGGTCGGTCACGTCGGTCATCTCCGCGTATCCCCCGGCCGCGGCGGTGAGCAGCCGGCCCGCCCGCGCGGCGTCCCCGTCGCCCCGGGCCAGCGCCGCCTCGGCCGACCGCCCGGCCTCCCGCGCCCAGCGGGTCACCCGTGGCGCGTGGGCCAGCAGGTCGCGCACCAGCACCGCGGCGTCGCCGCCGAGCAGCGCGGCGACGTGACCGACCGCCGGCACCCACTCGGCGAACGGGATCATCGTGGTCTGCCGCCAGTCCTCGTCCAGCTCGGTCAGCAGCGCCACCGCCTCGTCCCGGCGGCCCTGTACCGCGCGGCAGAGCGCGGCGTGCGCCAGCGTGGAGCGCAGCACGCGCTGGAAGCCGCTGCGCCGGGCCGCGACGAGCGCCTGGTCCACCAGGTCCTCGCCGGCGTCCGGGCCGGCGGGGTCGTCGCCGAGCGCCCGGATCCAGCCGGACACCGCCACGATGTGCAGGTCCCACTCGTCGGTCGGGCGCCGGGTCGACCCCTCGGCCATCCGCAGCGCCGCCGTCCAGTCCCCGCTGTAGTACGACCGGGCCCACTGGTCGCTGAAGCTCACCGTCAGCGCGTGCTCGCCGGCCAGGTCCAGCGAGCGCTGCTCGTCGATCAGCCGGGCCGAGCCGGCCAGGTCGCCCTCCTCCTGGAGCACCCAGGCCAGGTTGTGCACCGCGCGGCGGCGGCTGGTCAGCCGCTCCACCCGGCACTCCTCGGTCACGTCGGCCAGCTCGGCGTACGCCTCCTCGGCGCCGGCCTGGTAACGGACCACCGCGAGGGTGATGCGGGCGTTGGCCCGCGCCTCCCGCAGCTCCAGCCGCTCGGCCAGCTCGGCGGCGGTGCGCGCGGCCACGCACGCCGGCTCGGTCTCCGCGTCGAGCATGTGCGCCCGGGCCAGCTCCAGCAGCACGCCCACCTTGTCCTCGCTGTCCGGCAGCGTGGCGTGCAGCCCGATCGCCCGGTCCAGGCAGCGCATCAACTCCGAGCGGTCGGCCCGCGCGAAGGCCGCCGTGGCCAGCAGCCGCCACGCCTTCGCCGCACCGGGGCGGTCACCGGCGTCGGCCAGCCGGCCCGCCAGCGTGGTGAGCAGCGCCGTCCCGCCACCGTCGAGGAAGCCGTCCCGGTCCCGGTAGAACGCCAGCTCGGCCTGGAACAGCTCGAGCGCCGGGTCCGGGCCGCACTCCACGCTCAACGCGCGGTCCACCAGCGTGGCGGCCGTCTCCAGCGCGTGCAGGTCGTACGCCCGGCGTGCGGCCCGGTGCAGCGCGGAGCGGGTGGCGGCGGCGTGCGGGGCCTGGTCCAGCCCGACCGTACGGGCGATCTCGTGCGCCGCCCAGCGATGGTTGGCCAGCACCTCGGCCAGGTCGTGCAGCCGGCCGTCGGCGAGTTGCTCCAGCCAGTCGGCGGTGCGCTGGTGCCGGGCGACCCGCTCGGCCCGGGGCAGCCGCTGGTAGCAGACGTCCCGGACCAGCACGTGCCGGAACCGGTACTCCGCCTGACCGGGCATGGTCGAGACGGGCAGCTCGTAGACGAGGTCACGGCGCTGGAGGTGGTGCAGCGCCCGTTCGACCCACTCCGTCGGGCGGCCGAGCGCCAGCGCCACCGGCGCCGCCCAGAACTGCACGCCGACCACCGAGGCGGCCTGGAGCACCGCGCGGTCGGCCGGGTCGAGCAGGTCCAGCCGGTTGGCGATGACCGCCTGCACGGTACGCGGCATCCCGGCACCCCCGGCCGGGTCGACGAGCGCGAGCGCGGCGGTCCGCTCGGCCAGCCCGCCGTCGAGCAGCATCCGCGCGTACTCCTGGGCGTAGAGCGGGTTGCCGTCGGCGAACTCGATCAGCGGCGCCCGCGCGTCCTGCGGCAGCGTGGCCTGGCCGAGCAGCAGCGAGTAGAGGGTGTCGATGTCCCCGTCGTGCATCGGCGGCACCGAGATGGACATCGCCCCGCTGATCGTGCCGGTCCAGGCCGGGTGCCGCTCGCGCAGCTCCGGCCGGGCGGTCGCGACGACGAGCAGCGGCACGTTGCGGGCCGCCGCGCCGAGCTGCTCGACGAAGGACAGCATCGCCTCGTCGGCCCAGTGCATGTCCTCGAAGACGAGCACAGTGGGACCGGTCGCGGCCAGGGTGAGCAGGAAGCGCCGCCACGCCGCCTCGGTCTCGGCCGAGGTGAGCCGTTCGCCGGAGACGCCGACGAGCGGGCCCAGCGCCTCGGCCAGCCGTACCGCGTGCGGGTCGGCGAGGTGGCCCAGCCGCTCGCGCAACCGGTCCCGGATGGTGGCCGGGTCGTCGGCGCCGGTCAGCCCGGCCCAGCTCCGGACGATGTCGGCCAGCGCGGCGTAGGTGACGTTCTCGCCGAACGGCGGGCACTGGCCGGTCAGCCAGGTGACCCGGGTGCCGGGCAGGCTGGCGGCGTGCCGGGCCAGCTCGCGCAGCAGCCGGCTCTTGCCGACCCCGGCCGGGCCGAAGACGGTGAGCAGCTGCGAGGTGCGCTCGGTCAGCGTGCGGTGCAACGCGCTGACCAGCAGGCCCCGCTCGTGGTCCCGGTCGACCATCGGGGTCAGCTCGGCGGTCTGCCCGTCGCGCCGGGGCCGCGCCCGTACGGCCAGCCAGATCCGGCTCACCGCCGAGCGGCCGCGCAACGTCACCGGCGGCTGGTCGTCGTACTCCATCTCGCGTCGGGTGGCCGCCCAGGTGCTCTCGTCGACCACCACGCCGCCGACCGGGGCGAGCCCCTGCAACCGGCTGGCGGTGTTCACCACGTCGCCGGTGACGAACGCCTGGCCGCCGTCGCGCGCCGCGGACAGGTCGACCAGGGCCTCGCCGGTGGCGATGCCGACCCGGAACCCGAGCGGCGGATGCGGTCCGGCCGGCTGCCGGGCCAGGCTGCGTTGCAGCTCCAGCCCGGCGCGTACGCAGCGCAGCGCGTCGTTGTCGGTGGCCACCGGCGCGCCGAACAACGCCATGACGGCGTCGCCGATGTACTTCTCCACCACGCCGCCGTACTGGTGCACCAGCCGGCGAACCGTGGCGAAGTAGGCCTGTTGCAGGCCCCGGGCCTGCTCCGGGTCGGCCCGCTCGGCGTATGTCGTGAAGTCGACGATGTCGATGAAGAGCACGCTCACCTGGCGGCGGTCCTCCTGCACCGTGACCGCGTGGTCGCGCAGCGGCTGACCGCAGTTGGTGCAGAAGTTGGCGCCGGTGTCGTTGGCGTGGCCGCAGGACGGGCAGGCCGCCGCCAGCGGACGGCCGCACCCACCGCAGAAACGGTCGTCCGGCCCGGCGGTCCGGGCGCAGTGTCCACAGGTGAGGTCGATGTCCGGCTCCGTACGCGTGAGGTCCCCAGTGTCCCGCGCGGCCGTGCAGTCGGGTACCCGACGGGTCGGCGGGACGTCACGGCTGTTCGGCCGGGTCTAGTCTCCCCTAGCAGGAAGTCCCGTCGACAGGGAGTTTGCCGTGCACGTCCGGCTGTCCGCCTCATGGACCGATCCACGGGGGACGGTGTGGGCCGTCGGTGACACGGTCGACGTGGACGCTGTCACCCTCGCCGAACTGGAGGAAAAAGGCATGGTGGAGCAGCCCGCGGGTAGCGGATCGACCGAGACCACGACCACCACGACGACCCCGCCGAAGAAGACCGACCCGTCGAAGATCGGCCCGGGTCCGAGCGCGCCCCCGGCCGACACCGAGAACGACTGACCGGGCGTACGACGAACGCGGCGGGGGCCGGCGGGAGGACCGCCGGCCCCCGCCGTCGTCGTGTCAGCGGTCGTTCATGCCGGCCCGGCGGCGCAGCGCGGCCACGTCGGTGACCACGATGCGGCGCCCCTCGGTCCGCAGCCAGCCCCGGCTGGCGAACGAGCCGATGGCCTGGTTGACGCTCTGCCGGGAACCGCCGGCCATCTCGGCGAGCTGGCTCTGGTTCAACTCGATCGTGATCATCGGGGCCTGGCTCTCGCCGGCCAGCCGGACCAGCGTCTTTGCCACCCGGCCGGGCAGGTCGAGGAAGACGTGGTCGGCGTTCTGTTCGGTGAGCCGGCGGATCAGCTGGCCCAGCGAGCGCATCACCGCGTCCAGGATGCGCGGGTTGGAGTGCACCAGCTCCATGAACGCGGGCCGGGACAGCGCGAGCGCGGCGCAGTCCTCGATCGCCTCGGCCGACGCCGAGCGGGTGGAGGCGTCCAACAGGGACACCTCGCCGAGCACGTCCGGGGGTCGGATCACCGACAGCACCGCGCGTTCGCCGGTCGGTGCGGTGCGGAACACCGCCACCGCGCCGCGGCGCAGCACGATCAGCGACTCGCCGGGGTCGTTCTCGACGAAGAGCAGCTGGCCCTTGCGGTACGTGCGCGGTACGGCTGCGGCGATGACACGCTGCCGCACCTCCGGCTCGAGCCCGGCGAACATCTCCACACCCGTGAGCGCGTCACCCGGCTCCGGCAGGCGAGACTCCACGGCTCAACCCCTCCCCGGTCAGAAGTCACGACTCGCACACCGGGTGAAGCTGTCAGTCCCGGTACGAGGCAGCTCAACCGGTTCGGCGCCCGACGGCGGTACACATCAGATCATGACGCTCTCGTCGCGTGCTGTACACCCCCGGAAACACTTCCGTGACCATGCCCGGCCGGCGCCGGCACGGCCGCCGACCTCGGCGGACGCCCCGGCGACGGCCCGTGCCGGTGATGGGCGAGGATGAGGGCGATGGTTTACCGCTATTTCTACGACTGCGAATTCATCGAGGACGGCCGCATCGTCGACCTGGTGTCGATCGGCGTCGTCGACGAGTACGGCCGCGAGTTCTACGCGGTCTCCACCGAGTTCGACGACTCCCGGGCGGTGCCCTGGGTGCGGCGCAACGTGCTGGACAAGCTCCCCTCGCCGGCCGACCGGGCCTGGCGCTCCCGGGAGCGCATCCGCGACGACCTGCACGAGTTCCTGATGGAGCCGGTGCGGGACCGGCCGGGCGAGCAGCTGGAGCTGTGGGCCTGGTACGCCGCGTACGACCACGTCGTGCTGGCCCAGCTGTGGGGCGCGATGCCGGCGCTGCCCCGGGAGATCCCCCGCTTCACCAAGGAGCTGCGCCAGCTCTGGGACGACCGGGGCCGTCCCCGGCTGCCGGACGCCGAGGCCGACCGGCACGACGCGCTCGTCGACGCCCGGCACAACCTGGCGCGGTGGCGGGCGATGACGGCGCGGGACGTTTGACCGGTTCCGCCCAGGGCACGGGAGCGGCATCTACGCCGATCCGAGACAGGAGTGCCCCATGAGCCATGAGCCGACCAGCGCCGCGGACGCCCGCCGCCGGGTCACCGAGCTGATCCGGGACGCCCGGATCTGCCTGCTCACCACCACCGGCGTGGACGGGCGTCTGGTGAGCCGCCCGATGGGGTTGCAGGAGGCGGAGTTCGACGGCGACCTGTGGTTCTTCGCCTACGCCGACTCGGCGAAGGTGCGGCAGATCCGGGTGAACCCGCAGGTGAACGTCGGTTTCTCCGACCAGCGGCACCACGCCTGGGTGTCGGTCGCCGGCACCGCCACCGAGGAGTGGGACCCCGAGCGGGCGAAGGAGCTGTGGAGCCCGGTGCTGAAGGTGTGGTTCCCCGACGGGCTGGACACGCCGGGGATCACGTTGATCAAGGTGCACGCCGGGTCGGCTGAGTACTGGGACTCGCCCGGCAGCACCGTGGTCAACCTGCTCGGCTTCGCCAAGGCGGCGGTGACCGGCAAGCCGCCGAAGGCGGGGGAGAACCACGAGGTCAGCTACTGACGGGTAGCCCGTCCGCCGTCCGGAACGGCCCGGGGTGCGGTGTCGGCGTACACCTGCGCCGACTACAGTGCGCAGTGACGGCCCGCCCCGGGCCGGCAACGGCGCCGATGGTCTGATCTGACACATATCCTGGGGCTTATCCGGGCTTCACCTGATGCTCCAGGAGGATGAGCAGATCATGCGTATCGGCGTGCTCACCGGCGGCGGCGACTGCCCAGGTCTCAACGCGGTGATTCGGGCGGTGGTCCGCAAGGGCGTCGCCACCTACGGTCACGAGTTCGTGGGCTTCCGCGACGGCTGGAAGGGCCCGCTCGAGGGCCTGACCAAGCCGCTCGGCATCGCCGAGGTGCGCGGCATCCTGCCCCGCGGCGGCACCATCCTCGGCTCGTCCCGTACCAACCCGTTCAAGATCGAGAACGGCGTGGAGCGGATCAAGGACAACCTCGCCGCCCAGGGCGTGGACGCGCTGATCGCGATCGGCGGCGAGGACACCCTCGGCGTCGCCACCAAGCTGCACGAGCTGGGCGTGAACGTCATCGGTGTGCCGAAGACGATCGACAACGACCTCGGTGCGACCGACTACACGTTCGGCTTCGACACCGCCGTCAACATCGCCATGGAGGCGATCGACCGGCTGCACACCACCGCGGAGAGCCACCACCGCACGCTCGTGGTCGAGGTCATGGGCCGGCACGCCGGCTGGATCGCCCTGCACGCCGGCCTCGCCGGCGGTGCCAATGTGATCCTGCTGCCGGAGCGGCAGTTCGACGTCGAGCAGGTCGCCGGCTACGTCGAGAAGCGCTTCCAGCACCAGTACGCCCCGATCGTCGTGGTCGCCGAGGGCGCCCAGCCGCTGGACGGCCAGATGGTCCTGCACAACCAGGAGCTGGACGCGTTCGGCCACGTCCGTCTCGGCGGCATCGGCCAGTGGCTGGCCGAGCAGTTGGAGGCGAAGACCGGCAAGGAGGCCCGCACCGTGGTGCTCGGCCACATCCAGCGCGGCGGCACCCCGACCGCGTTCGACCGGGTGCTGGCCACCCGGCTCGGCCTCCACGCGATCGACGCCGCGCACGAGGGCGACTGGGGCAAGATGGTCGCGATGCAGAGCACGGACATCGTCCGCGTCCCGCTCGCCGACGCCACCCGCGAGCTGAAGACCGTGCCGCTGGAGCGGTACGCCGAGGCCGAGGTCTTCTTCGGCAGCTGATCGACGGCGCACGGGCGTGGCGGGCCGGCGACCCGGCCCGCCACGCCGTGCCCACGTGACCCGGGAAGGGGTACGGCTGATGGCACGCGAGGTGCACACGGTCGCGGTGATCGGCGCCGGCAAGATCGGTGAGCTGATGCTCTCCGGGCTGCTGCGTTCCGGCTGGCCGGTGGAGCGGCTGCTCGCCACCGCGCGGCGGCCGGCGCGGGCGCGGGAGCTGGCCGACCGCTACGGCGTACGGGTGGTGGACAACCTCACCGCCGTGACCGAGGCCGAGGTGCTGGCCGTGTCGGTCAAGCCGCAGGACGCCGCCGCGCTGCTGGACGAGATCGGCCCGAAGGTGCCGGCCGACAAGCTGGTGATCTCGCTCTGCGCCGGCCTGCCGACATCCTTCTTCAACCGCCGGCTACCAGAGGGCACCCCCGTGGTCCGGGTCATGACCAACACCCCGGCGCTTGTCGACGAGGCGATGAGCGCGATCTCGGCGGGCGCGTACGCCACCGGCGAGCATCTGGCCCTGGCGGAGGAGATGTTCTCCCCGCTCGGTGCCACCGTCCGGGTGCCCGAGTCGCAGCAGGACGCGGTCACCGCGCTCTCCGGCTCCGGTCCGGCCTACTTCTACCTGCTGGTCGAGGCGATGATCGACGCGGGCATCCTGCTCGGCCTGCCGCGTCAGGTGGCGCACGAGCTGATCGTGCAGACCGCGATCGGCTCGGCCGTGATGCTGCGCGACTCCGGCGAACACCCGGTGAAGCTGCGCGAGGCGGTGACCTCGCCCGCGGGCACCACCATCTCCGCGATCCGCGAGCTGGAGAACCACGGCGTACGCGCGGCCATGCTGGCGGCGCTGGAGGCGGCCCGGGACCGGGCCCGGGAACTCGCAGCCCAGGCCGACTGACTCAGCCGGGCCGCGACGCCGGCCCCGGCGGCCGGTGCCGGCGGAGCAGCAGGATCAGTACGGCCAGGGCGATCGTCCCCCACAGCGGCACCCAGCGGGGCCGGTGCTGGGCGAGCGTGCCGACCGCGCCGCCGGCGCTGTAGCTGACCAGGGCGAGCAGCCCGAGCAGGGCGCCCCGCCGGGCCCGGCCCCGGCCGGCGGCGGGGCCGAACAGCCAGCGGACGGCCCGCTCACCGGTCTGCGTCGTGGTGTCCGACTGGTAGGTGATCGGCGTCGCGATGCCCGCGGTACGGGTCGCCACGGTGGTCAGGCTGCCCATGGCGATCGCGCCGGCCGCGGCGAGCAGCACACGCGCGGCCGTGCCGTGCCGGCCGTACGCGAGCGCCAGGTCGAGCACCGTCCAGACGACCATGGCGGCCTCGGTGACGGCGATGTCCACCAGTGGCGCCGCCGTCGGCCGGGTCCGGCGGCGGAGCAGGTTCACCAGTCCGGCGGCGGTGGCGAACGCGACGATCGAGGCCGCCGAGACCGGCCACGTGGGATGCCCGCCGGCCGGTCCCATGCCGAGGAAGACGGCGTTGCCGGACTGGTTGGCGACGAACGCGCCGTACCGAAGGAACGCGAACGCGTCCAGCGCGCCGGCGGTGACGACGGCGAGCACGAGCGCCGCCAGCGGGTAGCGGAACTCGCGGTAGGAGTCCGCGGAGCCGTACGGCGCCGACCGGTTCACCCTTCCCCCGTCCGTGTCCAGGAGCGGCCCCGGCGACGTCCGGAGGTTTCGCCGTCGGACCGCTGCGGCGAACCTACTATATGTCGCATATGTAGGTTTTCGTACGTTTCGGTGGGCGGTCGCCCACCGTCGAGGTGGAGGTGGCGGCGAGCAGCAGATCCAGCAGATGCGGGTCGCCGGCTATGCCCGGCGCAAGCGGGCGCACGCTGAGTCCCGAGATCTTGCTGAAAGCCTGTTTTCCCCGCAAACCCCTCTTGATGTGACGACATAGCCGAAAGTGCGTGAAGGGTCGCGACGTGCATCTCATGCCGAAGGAATTCGACAAGCGGCGCGGACGGGGTGTGCGCGGTGCTGGACGAGCTGGACCGGCTGGGCGCCCGCCGGAGCGCCACGTTCGTGCAGGAGGCGGAACGCGTCCAATCCTGACAGACGGTCGACCACCGCCGGCGAAAACCGCTGTCCGGTTGCCGGGTGCACTGGTAGAAAGCCGAAGTGCACAAGACGTTGACGTTCTCCGATCATCTGCGGCTCGTCGACGAACGGTCGACCGCCTTCCGCGCCGCCGTCGCCGCGGCGCCCAGCCTCGACATGAAGGTTCCGACCCATCCGCAGCGGACGCTGTTCGATCTCGTCCAGCACGTGGGCACGGGCCGCCGCAAAGCAGCCGCGATCGTCGCCGCGGGGCCCGCGGACGGGCCGCCGGAGAAGTCGGCCTGGGAGGACGGAGTGGGTGCGCCCCGGGAACGCGAGGCTCTGCTGGCCTGGTGGACCGAGTCCGTCGAGCAGTTGACGAGCACGCTGCGTGAGGCCGGCCCGGATCGCGGTTGCTGGACGTGGTGGGACGACTCGCCGTCACCGCAGACCGCTGGTGCCTGGGCACGGCGCCAGGTTCCCGAGATCGCGGTGCACACCTACGACGTCCAGCTCACGGTGGGCGCCCCGCAGCCGCTGTCGGAGGAGGTCGCCCTCGACGGTTTCGACGACTGCCAGTTCACCCTCTGCGCGACGACTGTCGCCTGGCCGCACCAGCCCGCCGTCGTCGACTACCACGCCACCGAGGGCCGCTCCTGGCGCCTCCGGCTGTCCGCCGACGGGGCGCAGGTCGCCCACCTCACTCCCGCTGCCGGCGAGACCCCGGACACGGCCGACGTCTCCGCCCGGGGCACAGCCAGCGACCTGGTCCTGTTCTTCTACGGCCGCATACCGCTGGACGCCCTGGCCTTCGAGGGCGACAGTCGCGTCTTCGACCAGCTCGCGGCCTGGGATCCGTCCGTGTAACCGCGTCCACCGCTGATGTCAGCACGCAACTCTCGGTGGCCACCCCGCAGGACAACAGATGTGTCCAGCCCTCCCGGGCAGTCAGGTCCGCGCCCTCGCTCGTGACGTGCGGCCGGGCGGTGACCCGGACGACACGGGTCGTGCCGCATACTGGCCCGGTGTTCACTCTCGCCCAGGCGCGACACCTGGTGGCCACGCTGCGGCCGCGCGTCGACGAGCTGATTCGGCTGCGGGCCGACCTGGCCGAGCTGCGGGTCGACCTGGCCGACCACGGCGTCAGTGCGCTCGGCGGGCTCGCCGAGGTGAAGGCGCTGGAGGCGCGGCTGCACGTGGTGGTGGACGAGTTCCACCAGCACGACATCGCGGTCAAGGGGATCGCCCCGGTGCTGCTCGACTTCCCCGGTGAGCGCGACGGCCGCGCGGTGCTCTGGTGCTGGCTGGAGGGGGACACCGACATCCGGTGGTACCACCGGGTCGAGTGCGGGTTCGCCGGCCGCCGTCCGGTCTGAGCCGGCCCGTGGGTGACGCGCGCCGGGCGGTGCCGTCCGACGCCGACGAACTGGTCCGGCTGCGCGGGCTGATGCTCGCCGACCCGGCGATGCGCCTGACGTTTCCGGCGGAACAATCCTTCATCCCGCTCCGCGAAACCGGCAACGATTTGTAGGCGTAAGTCGCTATGCGCGCCCGGCCGCAAATCGGTGATCTTCCATGCGCTGTGATCTTATTGATATCTATCTCTCACCACCACTTCACGCCCCCAGGAGTGCGACGTGCGGAGATCCCGTCTTGCCACCCTCGCCCTGACCCTGGCCGCCTCGGTCGGGGTCACCCTGTCTCTGGCCGCCCCCGCCCAGGCGGCCCCGTCCGACCGCTACGTCGCGCTCGGCGACTCGTACGCCTCCGGCGTCGGCGCCGACAGCTACACATCCGAGAGCGGTAACTGTCTACGCAGCACGAACGCCTACCCGGCGCTCTACAACACCAACATCAAGCCCGCGTCGTACCGGTCGGTCGCCTGCTCCGGCGCCACCACGACGGACGTCATCAACAGCCAGCTCTCCGCGCTCTCCTCGACGACCACCCTGGTCAGCGTCACCGTGGGCGGCAACGACGTCGGCTTCGCCAACATCATGAGCACCTGCGTGCTCCAGGGGGAGACCCAGTGCGTGGCGGCTGTGGAGTCCGCCATGAACGTGGCCCGCACCTCGATGCCGGGCCGGCTCGCCAACGTCTACAACGGCATCAAGAGCCGCGCGCCCTCGGCCCGCGTCGTGGTGGTCGGCTACCCGGTCTTCTACCAGCTCGGCACCACCTGCGTCGGCCTCAGCGCGACGTCCCGGGCGAAGATCAACGAGGGCATCAACCTGCTCGACGACATCACCCGCACGGCCGCCGTCTCGGCCGGCTTCACCTTCGCCGACGTGCGTTCCATCTTCGTCGGTCACCAGCTGTGCAGCTACGGGACGAAGTGGCTGCACGCGCTCAACGTGCTGAGCCTGAGCAAGTCGTACCACCCGACGGCGGCCGGGCAGTCCGGTGGCTACTACCCGGTCTTCCGGGCCGCCGCCGGCTGACCTCGGCCCGACCGCTGTGCCCCGCCCTCACCGAGGGCGGGGCACAGCCGCCGCACTGTCAGCGCAGGAACTGGTTGATGAGCTGGCTCAACCCCCAGGCGCCCCCGGCGATGCCGCCGACCGCGCTGAGCCGGTTGACCAGCCGGTCGACCTTGGCCATGATCCGCGTACGGTCCGGCCGGTCCTGCTGGATCAGATCGGTGATGTCGTCGACCTCCTCCAGAGCCAGCTCCGGTTCGACCAGCTGCGACCGGTTCCCCTCGATCCACTGCCGGGTCGACCGCAACTGCTCCAGGATCTCCCGCAGCGACGCCTCACCCATGTGGTTGATCTGATTCGCCGTGGCGTGCGGTCCGGCCGCCACCGGCCCGCTGGACGACCCGTGGATGACCACACCGTGGTTACCGTCATGCGTCACTGCTCTTGTCCTTTCGCTTGCCGCCGCCGTCGTTCAGCAGCGCCGTGGCTCCGGGGCCGGCGGCTGCGGGCCCGTGGTTGTCGCCGCGGATGAAGACGCCGTGGTTGTTGAAGACGTTCATCCGGGTCTCGTACTCGGAGGTGTCGATGCCCTGGTCGGCGAGGTAGCCGAGCACCGCCTCACTGACCCGCCGCTCCATCAGCTTGCTGTACTTCTCCGCGTCCAGCCGTTGCAGATACGTCACCGGGCGGCCGGCCGAGGCGAGCTGCCGGACCTCGGCCCGCGCGCCGAAGTCGTACCGGGGAAGCCGTTCGGTCTCCCGGTCCGCCCGGGTCATCCGGCGGCCGGCACCGGCGGCGCGGACGGCGGTGCGCACCAGCCGCACCGGGGCGGACAGTGTGGCCGCGCCGAACAGCTGCAGGGCCTCGCGGACCGGCTCCCATCCGGCGTGGTCACCCGCGACGTGCTGGTCCAGGTCGAGGAACTCGTCCCGGATCGGGCCGAGGACCGTCGAGACGCTCTCCACGTAGAGCATCCCGCCCTCGACGGCGATGTGCGTGAAGGTCGAGACCACGACGTTCTGGTACTCGGCCGGCATGATGACGTCCCCGGCGGTTCCGGTCGCCTCACGGTTCTCGGCGCCGACGCTCGCCCGCAGGAAGTGACGGACGCTCGGTTGCGGCGCGCGGATGATCGCCTCGACAGCCTGAGGCGAGGCGTGCGAGAAGGGCTGCCGGAGCCCTGTGTCGATGAGGGGATAGTTCCGCCACTGCGCGCCCGAGGCCACGACCTGGTCCCGCAGCACCAGGCCGGTCATGCGTTCGTGCGCCGGCAGCTCCGCTGAGGCGAGCGCGGCCAGGCGTCGTTTGACGTGCCGGTTCAACGCCACCGGGTCAACCGCGACCGGGCCGGTGGCGCCCGGCCGGTGCTCGTCGGGCCCTGAATCCCGCTTCAGCTCCATCGCCACCGACCAGGCGCGGACCACGTGGCCGCCGCCGAGGAAGGGGTCGTAACCCGAATGGAGTACGACGTTGCCGTGCTGCGCGGCCGCGACGGTCTTCATCCGGTGGAGGATCGCCGGGTTGCTCACCTCCGGCGGATCGCGCCGCGCGCCGGGCGCCAGATCCCGGGTGAAGGTCCGCAGGACGGTCGCGCGGGTGAGGGCGATGACGGCCAGGACTGGCAGGCCCAGCCCGATCAGCCACCAGAGCACGGGCCAGTACGACGTGGTGAGGTCCGGCGGCGCCGATGTGTCGGACGGTGTTTCGCTCCACAGCCCGATCAGGACCAGCACCGGCGGACCGAACACCCACACCACCGCGGCCAGCGCGACGCCGCCGAGCATGAGGCGTGCCGTCGACCGGTCCGCCCGTTCGGCCGACGGGCTGAGGAGGTTCGCCAGGAACGCGATGCCCGCCAGCAGGACGGTCGACCAGGTCGCCGCGAAGAAACCGATCAGCAGGATCGCCGAGATGAGCGCGTTCTGGAGGAGCCAGAGATGTCGTGCGTGGTAGCAGTGGCGCAGGACCGGTTCCAGGTCGTACCCGACGGTCGGCACCACGGCCCGATGGCCGTCGTCGACCAATTCGGAGATCACTCCGTCGGCGAATCGTTCACTGCGGTACGCCGCGCCGCACAAATAGCGGGTGGTCGGCGACATCGTCCTCGGTCGTCGCTCCCGAGGCGGATTATGCGTGAAGAACCGCGTCATTTCTGTCGGGTTCCTGTCACCGTCGATCGTGCTCGTCATGTGACCACCAATCGATGACGATGTTCCGGGGCCAGCCACGTTATGAGCTCGCGACCGCCGCCGGAAACCGGCCGTAGGTACCGCTCGTCGGGATCGACGGGCCGGTCCACTCGTACGGCCGGACGGAGTTGCGACCGAACAGGACACAGTCGAGCCGCCGGCACGATTCGGTGTTGCGCGACGACAACCGTTTCCGATTCACTCGGACGAATTCTTTCTCCCGAGTGCGCGGGGAGTCGCTGATGTCTGTTCGAGAATGCGCGGAATGCGGTTCGGTCGTTCCGCCCGGCACGTCGCTCTGCCCGGTGTGCGCCGCGCCTTTCGCCCCGACGGAAAGCGACGAGTTCGCGCCGGTGGGCCAGGGTGAGCCCGCGGCGGCCCCGGGTGACGTCGTCGTGCCGGCCTGGCCCGGCGAGTACGGGCCGGTGGCGAGCGCCGACCCGGAACCGGTGGCGGGCCCCGTTCCGGCCGACCCGGAGGTCGACGCCGCCCCGGAGGTCGACGCCGCCCCGGAGGTCGACGCCGCCCCGGAGGTCGACGCCGCCCCGGAGGTCGACGCCGCCCCGGAGGTCGACGCCGCCCCGGAGGTCGACGCCGCCCCGGAGGTCGACGCCGACCCGGACGTCGGTCCCGTCCTGGACGGCGGGCCGGCTGTGGACGATCCCGGGGTGCGGTTCCCGGAGCCGTCGCGGCAGGCATTCGTGCGCGCCATGCTGGTGGCCGCCGCCGTCACCGCTGTGGTCGCCCTCGGTGCCGGCGGCGTCCTGTGGGCGACCCGGGACGACGGGGCCGGGGTGCCGGTGGTCGCCGAGCCGCCGGGTCAGGCGTCCCCGGCCGGGACCGGCGACCCGGCGGCCACCGCCACCGCTCCGCCCGCCACCGATCCGCCCGTGACCGACCCGGCGAGCGCCGATCCGACGGAACTGACGCCGTCCCCTTCGGAGTCGCCGACGGTGGTCGGCCTCGTCACCGTCGAGACGGACGTGACGGACGCGCGGGCGACTGCTGTCGCCCGTACCTTCGACACCTACTTCGGCGCCGTCAACGATCGCGACTTCCCGGCGGCCGCCGCCATGTTCGACCCCGCCGGCGACGTCCTGGACCCGGCCGACGACGGAGCCGTGGAGCGGTTCGGGCGCCAGCTCGTCACCACGCACGACTCCGAGGTGGTGCTGCGCTCGCTGACCGACGCCGGCCCGGGAGTGGTCGCGGCCGTGGTGACCTTCCGGAGCACCCAGGATCCCGGCTACGGGCCGAAGAACCGCCCGCAGGAGACCTGCACTCTGTGGCAGGTCCGCTACGAACTCTCGGGCAGCGCGTCCGGGGCGTACCGGATCCTGCGGAGCAGGTCGGTCGTTCCGTCACGGCCCTGCGCGGCGTAGCCCGGCGGCGCCGGGGCCGGGCGCGGCCCCGGCGCGACCGTCAGGCCGGCAGGACCTTCTCGATCGCCGCGCGCAGCTCGGGGTCCTCGGGCGTGACCTGCGGGCCGAATCGCGCGGCCGGCGTGCCGTCCGGCGCGACGAGGAACTTCTCGAAGTTCCAGCGCACGTCGCCGGTGTGTCCCTCGGCGTCCGGCGTGGACACCAGCTCCGCGTAGAGCGGGTGCCGGTCCGGCCCGTTGACGTCGACCTTCTCCGTCAGCGGGAACGTCACGCCGTAGTTGACCTGGCAGAACTCCTCGATCTCGGCGGCGCTGCCCGGCTCCTGGCCGGCGAACTGGTTGCACGGCACGCCGAGCACCGTCAGCCCGCGTCCGGCGTACGTGTCGGCGAGTTCCTGAAGGCCCGCGTACTGCGGGGTGAGGCCGCAGCGGGAGGCCACATTGACCACGAGCAGGGCACGGCCGCGGTAGCGGCCGAGGTCGGCCGGGCCGCCGGTGAGGGCGTCGATCTGGACGTCGAAAACGGTCATGGGACGAGGCTACGGCCCTCGTGCCCACCGTCCCGCGTCACCCGTGAAATCGATGCATCTACATCTTGACGAAGTGGTGACGCCGTGAGTAGCGTCTCAGCAATCAATTTGGAAAGTTTCCTAACTATTGGAGGGACGCCGTATGAAGAGATCGCTCCGCCGGGCCCTGTGGGCCACCGGCGCCGTGGTCGCGCTCGCGGTCGCCGCGGTGCCCATGACCACCGCGTCGGCCGCCGGCAGCGTCACCGCCACGTTCGCCAAGGTGCAGGACTGGGGCACCGGCCACGAGGGGCGGGTGACAGTCACCAACGGCACCAGTTCCACCGTCAACGGCTGGCGCATCGAGTTCACGCTGCCCTCCGGCACCTCGATCAGCAGCTCCTGGGACGCCGACATCACCCGCAGCGGTGACCGCTACGTGGCGGTCAACAAGAGCTGGGCCGCGACGCTCGCCCCCGGCGCCAGCTTCAGCTGGGGCTACAACGGCACCGGCGCGTACAAGGCGCCGGTGAGCTGCACGATCAACGGTGGCTCCTGCACCGGCGGCGGCACGCCGACGACCACCGCGCCGACCACGGCGCCGCCCACCACGGCGCCGCCGACGACCGCGCCGCCGACGACCGCTCCGCCGACCACGCAGCCGCCCACCACGCCACCGCCCGGTGGCAAGAAGATCGTCGGCTACTTCGCCGAGTGGGGCGTCTACGCCCGCAACTACCACGTCAAGAACATCCACACGAGCGGCTCGGCCGCGAAGCTGACCCACATCCTGTACGCCTTCGGCAACACCACGGGCGGCCGGTGCAGCATCGGGGACAGCTACGCCGACTACGAGAAGGCGTACACCGCGGCGGACAGCGTCGACGGCGTCGCCGACACCTGGGACCAGCCGCTGCGCGGCAGCTTCAACCAGCTGCGCAAGCTGAAGAAGATGTACCCGAACCTGAAGGTGCTCTGGTCCTTCGGCGGCTGGACCTGGTCCGGCGGCTTCACCCAGGCCGCGCAGAACCCGGCCGCGTTCGCCGACTCCTGCTACTCCCTGGTCAAGGACCCGCGCTGGGCGGACGTCTTCGACGGCATCGACATCGACTGGGAGTATCCGAACGCCTGCGGCCTCCAGTGCGACAGCAGCGGCCCGAACGCGTTCAAGAACGTGATCTCGGCGTTGCGGGGCAAGTTCGGCTCCAGCTTCCTGGTCACCGCGGCGATCACCGCCGACGGCAGCAACGGCGGCAAGATCGACGCCACCGACTACGCCGGCGCCGCGAACAACCTCAACTGGCTGATGCCGATGACGTACGACTACTTCGGCGCCTTCAACGCGCAGGGACCGACCGCGCCGCACTCGCCGCTCTACTCCTACGCGGGCATCCCGCAGCAGGGCTTCTGGTCGGACGCGGCGATCCAGAAACTCAAGTCCAAGGGCGTACCGTCCAGCAAGCTGCTGCTCGGCGTCGGGTTCTACGGACGCGGCTGGACCGGCGTGACCCAGGCCGCACCCGGCGGCAGCGCCACCGGCGCGGCCCCGGGCACCTACGAGGCGGGCATCGAGGACTACAAGGTGCTCAAGAACGGCTGCCCGGCCACCGGCACCGTCGCCGGCACGGCGTACGCCAAGTGCGGCAGCAACTGGTGGAGCTACGACACCCCGTCGACCATCGGCGGGAAGATGAGCTACGCCAACAGCCAGGGCCTCGGTGGCGCGTTCTTCTGGGAGCTCTCCGGTGACACCAGCAACGGTGAGCTGATCGGCGCCATCAAGGGCGGTCTCGGCTGAGCCGAGGGCCGACGCACCACCCACCCGGCGGGGAGGGGCCGCACCGGCCCCTCCCCGCCCGCGTGCCGTCCTGGCCGAGCGCGCCGATCCGGGTCAGGATGGGGAGTCACCCGGCCGCCCGGGCCGGATGTGGCACACTCGCCGCTCGACGAGTCCACGCGACGGGAGGACAGATGGGTCGCAGCCACCGGGGCCGGTTCACCGGGCTCGCCCTCCTCGCGCTCCTGCCGGCGGCCCTGGCCGCCTGCGGCTCGGGCGGCCAGGGCGGCGACACCCCGCCCAGCGGGAAGGCGCCGGCCGAGGAGGCGGCGGTCAAGAGCCGGGAACGCGTGCAGGCGTACCTGGACGCGCTGACCGCCCGCGACGCCGCCGCCGGCCGCAGCCAGCTCTGCGCGCCCATGCACGCCGCCTTCGACTCCGCCGCCACCGGCCCGAACGGCGACTTCGCCGACCACTTCACGGTGCCCGAGGCGACGATCACCGAGGTCCGCTCCGGCCCGAACGGCCAGGAGGTCAGCGCCTCGATCACGGTTGCCGCCGGCTCGCGCAAGGCCGCCCGGTCGCTGCTGTTCACCGTCACCCGCAACGGCGCGGACTGGTGCATCTCCGGCGAGGCGCCCGGCGAGCGCGCGGTCGAGCCGACCGCCGACCCGGCGGGACCGCCGCCGCCGGCGACGGCGCCCTCACCGGTGTCCTCCCAGTGACCGGAACCATCCCCCTCGGCGGTGAGTGATCGCGACGGTCGCCGTACGCTTTCCTTCATGCGCCATGAGTGGCATCAGCTGAGTCACCCCGCCGTGGGTAGCCCTGGTCTGCAGACCAGCCGACCGACCGCCGACTCCGCCGAGGACGCGGCCCTCGGCCTCGACCGCTGGCGGGAGCTGCCGCGCGCGCAGACCCCGCCCTGGGACGACCCGGCCCAGGTCGCCGAGGTCTGCCGGGTGCTGGACACGGTGCCCTCCGTGGTCGCGCCCTACGAGGTCGACCAGTTGCGGCAGCGGCTCGCGCTGGTCTGCGAGGGCAAGGCGTTCCTGCTCCAGGGCGGCGACTGCGCGGAGACCTTCGCCGACAACACCGAGAGCCACCTGCTCGCCAACGCCCGCACGCTGCTCCAGATGGCCATCGTGCTCACCTACGGCGCGTCGCTGCCGGTGGTCAAGGTCGCCCGGGTCGCCGGCCAGTACACCAAGCCCCGGTCCCTGCCGACCGACGCCCGCGGCCTGCCCGCCTACCGCGGCGACATGATCAACTCCCTGGAGGCCACGCCGGAGGCGCGGGTCGCCGACCCGCAGCGCATGATCCGGGCGTACGCCAACTCGGCCGCCGCGATGAACATGCTCCGGGCGTACCTGGCCGGCGGGCTGGCCGACCTGCACGCCGTGCACGACTGGAACAAGGACTTCGTCCGGCGGTCCCCGGCCGGCGAGCGCTACGACGCGATCGCCCGCGAGATCGACCGGGCGCTGGCCTTCATCCGGGCCTGCGGGATGACCGACGACGAGGCGCTGCGCACCGTCACGCTGCACTGCTCGCACGAGGCGCTGGCGCTGGAGTACGACCGGGCGCTGACCCGGATCTCCAACGGCAAGGCGTACGGCCTGTCCGGGCACTTCCTCTGGATCGGCGAGCGGACCCGGCAGATCGACGGCGCGCACATCGACTTCATCTCCCGCATCGCCAACCCGATCGGCGTCAAGCTCGGCCCGACGACCACCCCGGACGAGGCGATCGAGCTCTGCGAGAAGCTCAACCCGGACAACATCCCCGGCCGGCTCACGCTGATCAGCCGGATGGGCAACCACCGGGTCCGGGACGCGCTGCCGCCGATCGTCGCCAAGGTCACCGCCGCCGGGGCGAAGGTCGTCTGGCAGTGCGACCCGATGCACGGCAACACGCACGAGTCCTCCAACGGCTACAAGACCCGGCACTTCGACCGGATCGTCGACGAGGTGCTCGGCTACTTCGAGGTGCACCGCGGCCTGGACACCCACCCGGGTGGCCTGCACGTCGAGCTGACCGGCGAGGACGTCACCGAGTGCCTCGGCGGCGCCCAGGGCATCGAGGACCTCGACCTGCCCGACCGGTACGAGACGGCCTGCGACCCCCGGCTGAACACCCAGCAGTCGCTGGAGTTGGCGTTCCTGGTGGCGGAGATGCTCCGTGGCTGACGCGAGGAGTGAGCTTGCGAGCCCCGCAGTCGGCGGCCGAAAGAATCACAGTGGCTGACGCGAGGAGTGAGCTTGCGAGCCCCGCAGTCGGCAGCCGGAGGAGGCTCCGTGGGTGAGGTCATCGATCTGCGGACGGACACCGTGACCCGGCCGACGCCGGGGATGCGGGAGGCGATGGCCGCCGCCGAGGTGGGCGACGACGTCTACGGCGAGGACCCGACGGTCACCGCGCTGGAGACCGAGGTGGCCGCGCTGTTCGGCCACGAGGCGGCGCTGTTCGCCCCGAGCGGCTCGATGGCCAACCAGATCGCGCTCCAGTTGCACGTACCGCCCGGCGACGAGTTGCTCTGCGACGCCGACGCGCACGTGGTCACGTACGAGGTCGGCGCCGCCGCCGCGTACGGGGGGATCTCCTCGCGGACCTGGCCCGCGGTGGGCGCGGAGCTGGACCCCGACGTGGTCGCCGGGATGATCCGGCCGGACGGCTACTTCGCGGTGCCCACGCGGGCGATCGCCGTGGAGCAGACCCACAACCGGGGCGGCGGTGGGGTGATCCCGCTGCCGACGCTGCGCCGGATGCGTGCGGTCGCCGACGAGCACGGGGTGGCCCTGCACTGCGACGGCGCGCGGATCTGGCACGCGCACGTGGCCGACGGGGTGCCGCTGGCCGGGTACGGCGTGCTGTTCGACACGCTCTCGGTCTGCCTCTCCAAGGGCCTCGGCGCGCCGGTCGGCTCGCTGATCGTGGGCAGCGCGGAGAAGATCGCCCGGGCGCGGTTCCTGCGCAAGCGGATGGGCGGCGGCATGCGGCAGGTCGGCATCCTCGCCGCCGCGGGCCGGTACGCGCTGGCGCACCACGTCGAGCGGCTGGCCGACGACCACGTCAAGGCGGCCCGGCTGGCCGAGGCGGTCGCCCCGCACGGGGTGCTCGCGTCGGTGGTGCGGACCAACATCGTGCCGCTGGACCTGACCAAGCACCCGCTGGACGCGCACGCGCTGGCGGCGGCCGCGCGGGCGGAGGGGCTGCTGATCTCGGTGCTCGGCCCGCGTACCGCCCGGCTGGTCACCCACCTGGACGTCACCGACGCGCAGATCGACCGCGCCGCCACCATCCTGAACACCGCCCTGCGCGCCTGACCCACTCCGGGTCTGGGTGATCAAGGAGTTCGTGTCCGAATCCGCGCCGGAGCGGGACACGAACTCCTTGATCACTGGAGTGATGCGGGGAGGGGAGCGAACCCCGTCAAGGGTGGAGGCGCTTGAGGGTGGCGATGTCGGCGGCGTGGCCGATGTGCTTCTCCGTGGGGGTCTCCACCAGCACGGGCACGCCGGCGGTCGCCGGATGCCGCATCAGCTCGGCGAACGCGGGCTCGCCGATGGTGCCCTTGCCGATGTTCTCGTGCCGGTCGCGGGTGGAGCCGCACAGGTCCTTCGAGTCGTTCGCGTGCACCAGCCGCAGCCGGTCCGCGCCCACAACGGCGACCAGCGTGTCGAGGGTTGCGGTCATGCCGCCCTCGGCGGCCAGGTCGTGACCGGCCGCCCAGGCGTGACAGGTGTCGAAGCAGACCCCGAGCATCGGGTGCCGGTCGACCGCGTCCAGGTAGGGGCCGAGGTGCTCGACCCGGGACGCCAGTGACCGCCCGCCGCCGGCGCTCGGCTCGACCAGCAGCATCGGCCCGCCGGTGGCCGCGACCTCGTCGAGCAGCGGGAGCAGCGCCTCCCGGACCTGCCGCAGGGCCGCCTCGTCGTGACCGGCGTCGACCGAACTGCCGGCGTGGAACACCACGCCCTCGGCGCCGATCGCCCGGCCCCGCCGCAGCGCGTGGGCCAGCGTCTCCGTCGACCGGGTCACCGTCGCCGGGGTGGGGGAGCCGAGGTTGACCAGCAGCGACGCGTGGATGAACACGGGCAGCCCGCGCTCGCCGCAGCCGTCGCGGAACAACGTGTCCTGCGCCGGATCACCGGCCGGCAGCGCCCAGCCGCGCGAGTTCGAGACGTAGACCTGCACCACCTCGGACTCGGCCGCGTCCGCGTACGGCAGGGCCGCCCGGGCCAGGCCGCCGGAGGTGGGGGTGTGCGACCCCACCCGCCGGCGCCCGTCACACCCGCTCACAGGCACGTCACGGTGATCGTCGTGCCCGGCGGCACCGGCGTGTTCTCGGCCGGGTTCTGGATCCGGACGATGCCGTTCGGGTTGAGCTGGACGTTGACCGGGAAGCCCTGGCTCTCCAGCGTCTGCTTGGCCTGCTGGCAGGGCATGTCGACCACCCGGGGGACGGCCACCTGCGGCGGGCCCTTGCTGATCTCCAGCTTGACCTGGGCGCCCTTCTCCACGCCGGTGCCGTCGGCCGGACTCTGGCCGAGGATCTCGTCCTTCGGCTTGTCGGAGTCCTTGACGTTCTCCACCGGCTTCAGCCCGAGCTGCGCGAGGATGGTGCGCGCCTCGGTGAGGCTCTTGCCGACCAGGTTGGGCACCGTCACCGGGGCGCGACCCTTGCTGAGGATCACGGTCACCTTCGCCCCGGGCTTGACCACGCTGCCCACCTTCGGGTCGGTGGCCAGCACCACACCCGCGGGGAGCGTGTCGTCGTACCGGGAGGAGCCCTTGGCCACGACCAGGTTGGCGCTCTCCAGCTCGGCCTGGGCCAGCGCGTAGTCCTTGCCCACCACGTCCGGCACCGGCAGCCGCTCCGGACCGAGTGACAGGGTCAGCGTGATCGTGCCGCCCTTGACGATCCGCGCGGCCGAGCCGGGAGACTGCCCGAGCACGGTGTCCTTGGGGACCTGCTCGTCGTGACGCGGGGTGGCGTACTTCAGCGTGAAGCCGCCGCGCTGGGCCTGCGCCTCCGCGTCGGCCTTGGTCAGGCTCACCAGCTGCGGGGCGACCGTGTAACGGCCCACGCCGAACCACCAGCCGCCCCCGGCGGCGACCAGGCCGAGCACCACGACCACCGCGGCGACGGCCAGCCGTCCGCGCGGCGAGCCCATGATCCGGGTACGCAGGGCGGCGAACCCGGTCCCCGTGCCCTCGTCCTCGACCGCGCGCCGCCGGTGCGGGCGCGGCGCGGCGCCGCTCTCGGGCAGCCGGGCCCACGCCGGGCGCTCGACCGGCTGGAGCGCGGCCACCATCTGGGTCGGCTGGCTCAGGACCGCGGTGTCGTCGCTGAGCTGCGGCAGCACAGTGGTGTGCGCGTGCGGGTTGCCCAGCTCCTCGCGGGCCGCCTGCACCTCGCTCAGCAGCGCCGCGGCGTCGGCCGGGCGGCCGGCCGGATCGCGCCGGGTGGCCCGGGCGACGAGCGCGTCGAGAGCCGGGGGCAGCGCCGGCACCAGCGTCGACGGCGCCGGTACGTCCCGGTCGACGTGCTGCCACGCGACCTCCACCGGACGGTCGCCGTCGTAGGGCACCCGGCCGGTGAGCATCTCGAACAGCACGATGCCGGCCGAGTAGACGTCGGTGCGCGGGTCCGCGTGGCCCTGGGTGACCAGCTCCGGCGCCACGTACGCCACCGTCGCCATGAGCTGGTTGCCGTTCTCGTCCTCGGCGCTGGCCTCGACGGCCCGGGCCAGCCCGAAGTCGGCCACCTTGACCACGCTGTCGACCAGGTTGCGGCTGCCGCCGGTGGGCACCTCGGCGACGAGCACGTTCTCCGGCTTGACGTCGCGGTGCACCAGGCCGGCCCGGTGCGCGGCGGCGAGCGCGGCGAGCATCTGCTCGGTGATCGCGAGCGCCTCGTCCGGGTTCAGCCGGCGGCGCTCGGCGAGCACGTCGCGCAGCGTGCGGCCGCGGACGTACTCCATCACCAGGTACGGCAGGCCGGCGTGGATGCCCTGGTCGTAGACCGCCACCACGTTCGGGTGGGTGAGCCGGGCGATCGTCTTGGCCTCGTCGGTGAAGCGTTCGACGAAGCCGGCCATCCGGGCCTTGGCCTGCGGCGCCTGGGTCGGGTGAATGATCTTGACCGCCACGGTGCGCTCCAGGCGCTCGTCGGTGGCGGTGTACACGGTCGCCATGCCGCCACGGGCGACGCGCCCGCGGATGCGGTAGCGCCCCTCGATCAGCGAGCCCAGCAACGTGTCGGCGACCTGTGTGTCCATCGGCAGGCAGTCTATGTGTCGGAAGGATGAAGGTAGAACAGGATGCTACCGCCGGGTTGCGACACCGGGGGACCGCCGCGCTCCCGGCGGCGGTGCGGGGTGCCGTGCACCGGGCCCGGCGGGCACGTGGCAGGGTGGTCGGGTGACCGATTCCGTACCCGCCGAGACCGGCCCCGACCTGGCCGGACCGGCCGACCCGGCCGGCTGGCTGACGCTGCCCGACGTGGCCGAGCGCCTGGACCTGTCGATCAGCAAGGTGCACCAGATGATCCGTGACCGCGAGCTGATCGCGGTGCGCCGCGACGGCGTCCGCCGGATCCCGGCCGACCTGGTGGCCAACCGCACCGTGCTCAAGCATCTGCCCGGCGTGCTCAATCTGCTCGCCGACGCCGGGTACGACGACGAGGAGGCGCTGCGCTGGCTCTACCGGGAGGACCCCACTCTTCCCGGTACCCCCGCCGTGGCCCTCGGCGGCGACCTGGCCCGGGAGGTCAAACGCCGAGCCCAGGCCGTCGCCTTCTAGCCCGCACCCCCCGCCCCCCGCCCCCCGCCCCCGCCCGTTCGCGTCGATCATGAAGTTGGCGGCGAAGTCGATCTCCGAAAGTGCCGCCAACTTCATGATCGACCGCTTCGGAGGCGGGCGAGGCGGGACAGTGGCCGTCAGGCGGGGCGGCGGGTGGCGGCTATGGCCAGGTCGACCAGGGCCTGGCGGGCCTCGGTGTCCAGGTCGACAGCGGTGAGCGCGGCCAGGGCGCTCTCGGTGAGCGCGGCGATGTGCCGCTCGGCCCGATCCAGCGCGCCGCTGGTGGTGATCAGCTCGCGCAGCCGGTCCACCCCGGCCGCGTCCAGGTCCGGTACGCCGAGCCCGGCCAGCAGCGCCTCCCGGCCGGACGGGTCGAGCGTCTCCAGGGCCGCCGCCACCAGGTACGTCCGCTTGCCCTCGCGCAGGTCGTCACCGGCCGGCTTGCCGGTGCGCTCCGGGTCGCCGAACACCCCCAGCACGTCGTCGCGGAGCTGGAACGCCTCACCCAGCGGCAGCCCGTACGCCGAGTACGCGGCGTGCACCTCCGGCGGCGCGCCGGCCAGCGCGGCGCCGAGCAGCAGCGGACGCTCGACCGTGTACTTCGCCGACTTGTACCGGGCCACCTTGGCGGCCCGGTCCAGCGAGGTGTCCCCGGTGGCCTGGGTCAGCACGTCCAGGTACTGCCCGACGGTCACCTCGGTGCGCATCTCGTCGAAGACCGGCCGGGCCCGGGCCACGGTGGCCGGCGGCAGGCCGGAGGAGTGCAGCAGCTCGTCGGACCAGACCAGGCACAGGTCGCCCAGCAGGATCGCCGCGGCGTCGCCGAAGGAGTCCGCGTCGCCGCCCCAGCCGGCCGCACGGTGCCGGGCGGCGAACCGCCTGTGCATCGCCGGCTCGCCGCGCCGGGTGTCCGACCGGTCCATCAGGTCATCGTGGATCAGCGCGCTGGCCTGCACGAACTCCAGCGCGGCCAGGGTGGCGACGACCTGGTCGGAGTCGACCCCGCCGGCACCCCGGTAACCCCAGTAGCCGAACGCCGGGCGCAGCCGCTTGCCGCCGCCCAGCACGAACACCTCGATCGCCTCGGCGACGGGCAGCAGGCCGTCGTCGACGGCGGTCAGCCAGCCACGCTGGCCGGCGAGGAACTCGGTGAGCGCCTTGTCGATCCGCTGGCGCAGGCCGGCGCGGTCGACGGGGGATACGGGAGCAGCGTGGGTCACGCCACGACGCTAGCGGTTCGCGCCCGGTCTCGTCGTGCCCGGCGTCCCGGCGTGCCTCGTGGCTCACCGGGACGGACGGCCGTGCAGGTGGCGCGGCAGGTACGGGCGGGCCGCGGTGAGCGTGCGCGCGTACCCCCGGGTGGCCGGACCGGGCGGCGCGTGCGCCAGGCCGCGGCGGAACGCGGTGAGCTGGCCGACAGCCCGCGGGGACCCGGACCGGACGGCGTCGAGCAGCGCCTCGCCGGCCACCGCGCACGCCTCGGGCACCGCGCCCAGGCCCAGGTGACCGCGGGCCAGCCAGGCGCCGTACACGGCCGAGCGGCGCGGGCGGCCCCGCGCGCCCACCACGGGGGTCAGCAGCGGCACGGCGGCGGCCGGACGGCCCAGCGCGACGAGCGTGCGCCCGGTCATCGCGGCCAGTTCGTCCGCGTCGAGCCAGTAGAGCCAGGGCGGCTCCCGGCCGGGCTCCGGTGTGCCGGCCCGATCGGCCCCGGCCAGCGCCTGCCCGGCGGCGCGGGGACGCCCGGCGAGCGCGGCGGCGAGCGCCACCCGGTGCAGCAGCAGCGCCCGCAGGCCGGGTGAGGCGCCGGCGCGGCCGGCGGCGTACCCGATCCGGGCCAGGACCAGCGCGCCGGCCGGGTCGCCGGCGTCGGCCAGCAGGTGACTGGCCGACGCGAGCACGTACCCGGCCAGCGGCGGCTGTCCGGCGGCCACCGCCGCCCGCAGCGCCAGCCGGTACGCGACCAGCCCTCCGCCGTGGTCGCCCGCGTCGGCGGCCAGCCAGCCGGCGAGCTGCGCCGACTCGGCGAGCGCGGGCAGCATCGCCCGCCGGCCGGCGGGCCCGGCGCGCCGGTAGCCGCGGACCGCCCGCCGCGGCCGGCGGCCGCCGTGCCCGGCGGGGGCGCCGCCGCCGACCAGGTCGGCCCCGCGCCGCCGCGTGGGGCGCGGCACC